>JAHWJH010000264.1 GCA_019348555.1 Actinomycetota bacterium | reverse complement strand
GCGCCAGCTCGCCGGCGCCCGGGTAGCGGTCGGAGGGGTCACGGGCCATGGCCCGCTGGACCACCTCGGCCAGCGCCGGCGGCACGCCGGACACTGTCCCCAGCGGGACGTGGCTCCCGCGGTCGGCGGCTCGCACCACGGCCAGCGGGGTCTCCCCGGTGTAGGGAGGGCTGCCGACCAGGGCCTCGTAGCAGACCACTCCGAGGGAGTAGACGTCGCTGCGCACGCCCGGTCGCCCGCCATCGAGCAGCTCGGGGGCCAGGTACTCCGCCGTCCCCGCCACCACCTGGTCGGCGGTGACCGCCGAGGCGAAGCGTCGGGCCACGCCGAAGTCCGACAGCAGGGGCTCGCCGTCGGAGGTGAACAGCACGTTGGCCGGCTTGACGTCGCAGTGCAGCACGTCCCGTCGGTGGGCCGACGCCAGCGCGTCGGCCAGCGGTGCGGCCACCGCCACCATCTCGCCGGGCGTCAGGCGGCCCCGCTCGGCCAGGAGGTCCTGGAGCGAGCCCCCGGGCGCGAACTGCATGACCACCGCCGGGCCGGCGTCGTCGACCACCTCCAGGACCCGCACGATGTGGGGGTGGTCGAGCTGGGCCAGGATCTCGGCCTCACGCCGCAGCCGGTCGACCTCGCTGGCCGCCGCCCCCACCCGGAGCCGCTTGACCGCCACCACCTGGCTGACCGGGCCCTCACGCCGGGCCCGCCACACGGTGCCCGTCGAGCCGGCGCCCAGCTCCTCCTCGAGCCGGTAGCCACCCAGGACCGGGTGCCGCCCCCTGCTGTCGACCACGCTCGGCCGACGATACCGCGCCCCGCCGTTCGCCTCGGGACGCTCAGCCCCGCAGGAGCGACACGTCGTCGGCGGTGGCGTTGGGCCGCCGGCGCAGGATGGCCACGATGATGCCGAGGCCGACCACCACCTCGGCGGCGGCGACCACCAGCACGAAGAACACCACCACCTGGCCGGCCACGTCGTCGAGCACGCTGGAGAACGTGACGAAGGTCACGTTGACGGCGTTGAGCATCAGCTCCACGCACATGAACATCACCAGCGGGTTGCGGCGCACCAGCAGCCCGCCGGCGCCGATGGTGAACAGCAGCGCCGAGAGCACCAGGTACCAGGTGGGGTCGACGGTCACGGTCGCCTCATGCCACCTCGGCCTCGGGCTCGGCTTCGGCGTGGCACTCCACGCCGAGCTCGTCGCCCTCGCCGTCGGGGCGAGGTCGTCGGGCCATGACCACCGCACCCACCACGGCGATGACCAGGAGCACCGAGGTGACCTCGAAGGCGAACACGTAATCGGTGAACAGCACCTCGGCCAGGGTGGCGATGTTGGAGCGGCCGCCCTCCACCGGGGCGCTCAACGACCGTGCCCCGGTGCTGACCTGCACCGCCCGCACCGCCAGCACCGCCAGCAGGCCGACGCTCGCCACCGCCACCACCGCCGCCGCCGGTCGCTGCCCGGCCAGCGGCTCGGCCGACAGGTTCTCGGCGGTGTCGACCCCGAGGAGCATGATCACGAACAAGAACAGCACCACGATGGCCCCGGCGTAGACGATGACCTGCACCGCGGCCAGGAAGTGCGCTCCTTGGGCGACGAACAGCACCGCCACCCCGAACAGGGTCATCACCAGCATGAGGGCCGAGTGCACCGGGTTGCGCGACCACACCACACCGATCGCCCCGACGAGGATCACCAGGGCGGCGACGGCGAAGACCAACGTGTCGACCATCAGCTCGCCTCCACCCGGTGGTGATCGCTCGTGCGCTCGCCGGGGGCGGTGTCGGTGCCGGAGTAGGGCGGCCCTGTCGGGGTGGCCTTCACATCGGTGGGCGGCACCAGGGCGGGGTCGTCGGACTGGCCGCGCTCGGGTGCCCGCACGCCGTAGCCGAGCTCGCCCGACCACTGGACCCGCCCCTCGTAGGCGGCCTGCCCGCTGGGCGAGGTGGCCCGCATCCACGCCGAGGTGTGCTCGTCGTCACCGGCGCGCCAATCCTCCCAGGGCAGCTTCTGGGGCTTGCCGAACCCGCGAGATCGAGCGCGATCGCGCCGACTGCGATGCAGAGCTCCGGTGCGAGTGGCGTCGTGCGATCGATCGCGCTTGCGGC
>JAHWJH010000263.1 GCA_019348555.1 Actinomycetota bacterium | reverse complement strand
GCCAGCCCGGTCGCCACGACGTACACCGCGTGGTGGAACAGGTCGATGGCGATCTCCTTGGCGCCCCACTCGGTCGCCGGCGGGGCGGCGCCCGTCGCCGGGAGCACCACCTGCTCCGAGCCCCACACCGCCCCCAGATGGGCCAGGGTGGCGGGCACGGTGGGAAGGCCGGTGGCCGAGATCACCCCGCGTGCCCCTCCCCACGCGGTGCCGTAGCCCCAGTGCACGAGGTTGTTGAACCGCTGCCGGCCATCGTCGTCCACCGGCTCGACCCCGAGGAGGGCGCCGGCGGCGGTCGCCGGGGCGGAGCTGTCGGCCCGGCCCCGGAGCCGGGCCTCGACCGTGCTCGAGACCGTCATGGCCGCGGTCCCCGCCGCTCCGGCGAACAGCCCCTTGCCCACGTCGGCGGCCAACCTCGACAACATCTCGGTCCTCCTCAACTCGGCGTCCCCGCCTCCGTACCCCACGCAGTGCGGCTCCATCAACCCGGGGGTGGCGCCGGTGGCGGCGGCCCGTGGATCACTCGGGGGTCGACGTCTCCTCGGACGCTTCCTCGGCCAGCCGGCTGCGGCGGAGGACGAGGATGGCGATGGTCAGACCGATGACCACGCCGGCCAGGCCACCCACGGTCACCATGGCGTCGGTGACCGATTGATCGTGGAGGCGGAACGTCGACAGCGACACCATCTCCTTGATGGCGGCCAGGATGCCGACGACGAGGAACGGCTCGGCCACGAGCTGGCGCTCGTTGATGATGGTGCGGACGGCGCTCAGCAGCTCGACGAGGATGAACACGATGAGCAGCGAGCTGACCGAGGACTCGACTGCGGGGATGACGCCGTCGGAGACGCTGGTGGCGAACTTGTAGGCGGCGTGCACCGCCACGACCAGGGCTCCGCCCACCAGGAGCAGGCCGGTGATGGCGTAGATCACGTCCTCGGCGACGTGGAGGCTCCGATCGGTGATCCGGGCCACGACGTCGTGGCGCTGCTCGGCGGCCTCGGCGGCCACCTCGGTGCGCTCCTCGCGGTCCTCGGTCCGTTCGCGACGTTCCTGCGTAGAGTCCTGCGTTGGGTCCTGCGTCTCCCCGGCGATGGTCATGCCACAGTCTCGCCGTGCCCGGCGCAAAACCGCACAATCGCCTCTTTCTCAGTTCTCCGGCGACCCTTCGGGGAAGCGGGCGGGCATGACCGCGTCGCGGTGGCGGAGCCACTCACCCACCGCCTGGCGAGCGCCCCGACCGGCCTCGCCCGCCAACCGGGCCGTCACCGCCCGGACGTCGTCCGGCGGCCCCAGGACGTCGCCGGCGCCAGGGAGCTGCCACAGCCGCTCGAACAGGTCCTGCTGGCCGCGCAGGGCCACGGGGAAACCACCGGGAGCCACGACGCCCCAGCTCGACTCGTACAGGCGGTAGGTGCAGGGTTGCTCGCCGGTGGCCAGCTGCAGCGGGAAGCGCTCCCCGTCCACGCACCGGGGCTCGTAGTTGGGCTCGGTGTCGTCGAGGCACGCCATCTGCCGGCGGTCGAGCAGCGAGACGACGACCGGGGTGGAGATGCCGTCGGCAGGAAAGGGCGCAGACGCCACGTAGCCGGTCACGCTCACGTGAGCGCTGTGCCCGATGCCCAGGTTGCCGACCGTCGCCGGCAGGAACGGGACCACGCCGCTGACACCACCGAGGCCGCACTTGCGGTGCAGCACCGCCGACGGGGGCCCGGCCCCGTCGTCCAGCCCGCCGGAATCGTTCACGACCGTGGCGCCGGCAGGGCGCCTCAGCGCCTCCGGGTCGAGCTGGCCACAACGGCGGCCACCACGGCGAGCACGAGGGCGACGATGAGCAGCCACCGCACCGCCCGCAGGACCAGTCCGGCGACGCTCAGGGCGACGATGATGGCGAGCAGGACTCCGACGACGCGCCACATGGGGGCTCCTTTCCCGTGGGTGCATACTGCCTGCTCGAGCCGCCCCCGCCGACGCACCGGCGGGGCCACCGTCGCCGGCCTCTAGCCGCGGTACGGCATGAGGGCGCCGGGGGGCACGGTCCCCAGCCGGCCGGCTTGGAAGTCCTCCACCGCCTGGGCCAGCTCCGAGCGGGTGTTCATCACGAAGGGCCCG
>JAHWJH010000262.1 GCA_019348555.1 Actinomycetota bacterium | reverse complement strand
CCAGGCGTGGGTCTGCACGCTGCCACCACCGAGGAACGGGGCCTGCTCCGGCGGGGTCAGTGCCTCGGCGTCCAGCGCCAGCCGCAGCCAGCGGGTCACGAGCACGGCGACGGCGCCGGCGACGACGACGGTCAGGGCGGCGCCGAAGGCGGCCATCAGTCGGCGTAGTCCTCCGGGTTGGCCACGAACTCCTCCTGGCAGCTCTCGCTGCAGAAGTAGTAGGTCGTGCCGTCGTGCTCGGCACGGCCCACGGCGTCGCTGTCCTCGATGCTCATCGCACAGACCGGATCGGTGCCGCGGTTCGCTTTGGCATGGTCAGCGATGCCCTACTTCTCCACGGGAGGACGGGTTGGGTGTGGTGAGTTCTGTCCAGTGCCGGGGCACTGGGGACATGGGCGCCTTCAGTCTCGGTCAAACGCAGGGTAGTAGCTCCTGTGGCGCGATCGACCGCACGGCGTCGCGTCCGGACGAGCCACACCGCCCGCAGGGCGACGAGTTCTCGCTTCCGCCACAGCCTGCGCTGGCCCCGAGGAACCAAGCGATCAGCGCGACGTGGCACGATCCGTGCTCGCCGCGTCGCTTGCGAGCATGGCTCGAAGGTGGGCACCGACTTCCTCTGGTGCTCGAACGGCGATGTGGTGGTCGCCGTCGACCTCGTGGAACGACACCGGCCCACTGCCGCGCCCGGCGCCGTCCGCCGCCTGCCGGGCGTAGTCGATCGGCGCCTCTCGGTCGGCGGTTCCGTGGACGAGGCAGACCGGTACGCGGGCGGCCGCCAGGTCGGGGGCGCTGCGGTGCCCGATGACGACGCGCTGCAACGTCCGGGAGTAGGACCGCCAGGTGTGCCGTGCGCCGTCGGCGACGACGGCTGGAGGCAGGTCGCGAATGAGCAGCGGGCCGACGAGCATCGCCAGCGGGCGGAGGATGCACATGAGGGTGCACACCACCCAGCCGAGGGGATTGCCCGTGACCGTCAGGCGGGCGAGCAAACCGAGGCGGCCGATCTCTTGGCGGGCAGTGTCGATGTCCGGGTAGGCGGGGAGCCCGATGAGCATCACGCCGGCAAGGGGAACCGGTGGGTTTGCCGCCAGCGCTGCGGCCAGCACTGCACCCGTGGAGTGGCCGACGACAACGGTGCCCGGCTCCACAACGGGGCGGAGCGCCTCCAGGTGGCTCTCGACGTCGTAGGCGGCGTTCCGGGGCTTCGGCGAACGCCCGAACCCGAGAAGATCGACGGCGATCCCTTCGTAGCCGGACGTCTTGTCGGCAAGGCCGTCCCAGTAGCGGGATGAGGCGCCGAGCCCGTGGAGGAACAGCACGGGCGGCCCCTCACCCCACCGGCGAACGCGCAGCCTCGTCCCCTCGGTGCGCGGGTCTTCGTCGCGGATCGCGTGCATCTGGAGGAGGTACAGGCCGAGCGCAGCCAGGAAAACGGCGTACCAGGTGAGGTTTCGCCCCGGGACGAAATGGGTGCTGATGTGACCGAGGAACACATCCATCCATGGTTCGTGCGCCTCCCCCCCGGCGAAGAGCAGATCGGGGAACATGGCGACGAGGTGCCCGAGCACAGGCCACACCAGCGGGTACGGCACCGGGCGACGCCGCCGGTGAGCGACCACCGCCATGACCACGAGAGCGACCGTGGCCCCCACGAAGAAGTGGGTGAACCAGTGGAAGCGGGCGTCGTGGCCGCGATAGGAGAAGAACAGCGCGACCTCGACGACGACGGCGACCTGCACCTGGTCGACCGGCGCAAGGAGCTCATCCTGGTCAGCGGGTTCAACGTCTACCCGCGGGAGGTCGAGGACGTTCTGCTCGCCCACCCCGACGTCGAGGAGGCGGCCGTCCTCGGGATCCCGCACCCGTACACGGGCGAGTCGGTGAAGGCCCTCGTCGTCCTGCGGGACGGGGCGCGGGCGTCCGCCGACGACCTCATCGCGCACGCCGCGCGGTCGCTGTCCCGCTTCAAGTGCCCGACGGCGGTCGAGTTCGTCGCCGAGCTGCCCCCGGAGGGCGCGTCGCAGGCCTGACCGGCCCCGACAAGGGCACCATCGGGCGTCACGGCTGATCCCGGACCGGTTCCCCGGCCAGGGACGGCGCACAGGCCGGTGCCGGC
>JAHWJH010000261.1 GCA_019348555.1 Actinomycetota bacterium | reverse complement strand
GGAGGAGTACCTGCGAACCGGTGACGCCACCACCTCCGTGGCCGACGGCCTGGCGTCGACGGCCAGGGTGATCACCGCCGCCGCCGCCATCATGGTCGTGGTCTTCGCCTCCTTCATGCTCGAGGACCTCCGGGAGATCAAGCTGTTCGGCCTGGGCCTCGCCCTCGCCGTCCTGCTCGACGCCACGCTTGTGCGCATGGTGGTCGTCCCGGCCACCATGGAGCTGCTCGGCGACCGCAACTGGTGGCTCCCGGGGTGGATCGAGCGGCTCCTGCCCCACTTCGAGATCGAGCGCTCCGTGGAGCAGCCGGTGCCCGAGCTGGTGGCGGCATGAAGGCCATCACGTGCCGCAGCTACGGCGTCCTCCGGCTCGAGGAGGTCGACGAACCGGTGCCGGGCGCCGACGACGTGCTCGTGGATGTGCAGGCGGCGTCGGTCAACGCCGCCGACTGGCACCTCGTCCGAGGTGCGCCGTACATCGTCCGGCTGAAGTTCGGGCTGCGCCGGCCCAACTTCGGCATCCCCGGTTCCGACCTGGCCGGGACGGTCCGAACCGTCGGGCGCAACGTGACCACCTTCCAGGTAGGCGACGACGTGTTCGGCACGTCGTCCCTGCAGGGCTTCGGCGCCTTCGCCGAGCGGGCCGTGGTCCCGGAGCGCCTGCTGGTGCGCAAGCCGGCCACCGTCCCGTTCGACCAGGCCGCGGCCATCTCGCTGGCGGCATCGACCGCCCTCCAAGGCCTCCGCGATCACGGGCGGGTCGAGGCCGGACACCGGGTCCTGGTCGTGGGCGCATCGGGCGGCGTCGGCACGTTCGCCGTGCAGCTCGCCGCCGCCTTCGGTGCCGAGGTCACCGCCGTCTGCAGCACCCGGAACCTGGAGCTCGTCCGATCCCTCGGCGCCGCCCACGTCATCGACTACACGACCACCGACTTCACCGTCGGGGGCTCGCGCTTCGACGTGATCCTCCAGGCCGCCGGGACCCACTCGCCGGCAGCATGCCGTCGGGCGCTCGTCCCGGGGGGCACACTCGTGCAGATCAGCGGCGACTCCAGCAACCGCTGGATCGGTCCCATCGGCCGGGTCGTTGCCGCCGCCGCGCTCTCCCCGCTCGTCAGCCAGAGGATGACGAGCTTCACGGTGCAGCCGAACCAGCGGGACCTCGCCCTCCTCGCCGACCTCGTCGAGCGCGGCCAGGTCACTCCCGTGCTCGACCGGACCTTCGCCCTGGGCGAGGCCTCCGACGCCGTCCGCCACGTCGAGGGTGGTCACACCCGCGGCAAGGCCGTCATCAACCTCAACAGGAGCTGAGCCATGCACCCGATCCAGTTCGACGTCGACTACCCCGACGTCCCCCGCAACCGCCTCACGGCCGCCTTCCGCCTGGTCCTCGTCATCCCGATCCTGGTCGTCCTCGGCGCGGTCGGGGCCACCGGCTTCGCCGACGACGGCACCGAGCTCGCTTGCCTCGCCGCCGGCGTGCTGTTCCTCCCGCCGCTGCTGCTGATCGTCTTCCGGCAGAAGTACCCACGCTGGTGGTTCGACTTCAGCGTCGCCTACCTCGGCTTCCACAACCGGGTGGTCGCCTACCTCCTGCTCCTGCGCGACGAGTACCCGTCCACCGACGAAGAACAGGCCGTGCACTTGCAGGTGCCGTATCCCGACGTCCACCGCGACCTGAACCGCTGGATGCCGCTAGTGAAGTGGTTCCTCGCCATCCCGCACTACCTCGTTCTGGTCGTGCTCGACGTGGCCGTGGTGCTTGCGTCGATCGCAGCCTGGTTCGCCGTTGTGATCACCGGCCGCTATCCCCGACCGCTGTTCCGCTTCACCGTCGGCGTCATGCGGTGGCACAACCGAGTCGTCAGCTACGCCTTCGTCCTCGCCACCGACACCTACCCGCCGTTCCGTCTCGCGCCGTGACGGACGAGCCTTGCCTCGACGAAGCGACGCGGATCGATCCTCGCCCGGCGTCCGTGCCAGATCACTCCCAGCGGAATCGTGCGGGGGCTCGACGTAGTCGGCCAGCAGCTCCTCCTGGAACAACCGTCGCGTCGGCGCGTCCATGTCGAGGTACGCCTCGTCGAACATCATCAGCGGGGCACGGGCGGCGAGCC
>JAHWJH010000260.1 GCA_019348555.1 Actinomycetota bacterium | reverse complement strand
GAGCCGTCGCGTCCATCGGAGGTCTGATCAGAGCCAGAGGCGGCGAGAGCCCCGGATGTCGCTGGCCCGACCTCCCTGCCCACGCCGCACCGTGCGCCGGCGCCGGCGCTCAGCCGACCTCGAGCACCAGCTTGCCGTGGACGTGGCCGCCCTCGATGAGCCGGTGGGCGTCGGCGGCCCGCTCCAGGGGGAACGACTCCTGGATGTGCACCTTCAGGTAGCCGGCGGCGACCAGGCGCAGCAGCTCCCGCAGCTCCATGGCGTGGGGGCGGACGAAGACGTAGCGCCCGCCCAGCTGGCGCACCTGCTCGGGGTCGCGCACCGACACCACCCGTCCACCCGCCGCCAGCAGCTGGGGCGTCAGCCCGAGGGTCTCGCCCCCGACCAGGTCGACGACGGCGGTCACGCCGGCCGGCGCCAGGGCCCGCACCGCCTCGACCAGGCCGGGCCCGTAGACGACGGGCTCGGCGCCGAGGGCCCGCAGGTGCTCGTGGGTGGCCTCGCTGCCGGTGCCGATCACCCTGGCCCCGGCCAGGCGGGCCAGTTGCACGGCGAACCCGCCGACCCCGCCGCCGGCGGCGTGGACCAGCACCACGTCGTCGTCCCTCAGGCCACCGAGCCCCCGGCTCAGCGCCTGTGACGCGGTCAGCCCGGCCAGCGGGAGGGCGGCGGCCTCTCGCCACCCGACGCCGGGCGGCTTGAGCGTCAGGGTCCGGATGGGCGCCGCCACCAGCTCGGCGTAGGTGCCCCACTGGATGTGGTCGCGCCGCACGTAGCCCGCCACCTCGTCCCCGGGCGAGAGCTCGGTGACGTCCGGGCCGACGGCCTCGACCACCCCGGCCACGTCCCAGCCGGGCACCAGCGGAAAGTGGCACGGGTAGCGGGCGTCGAGACCACCCTCCCGGATCTTGGAGTCGACCGGGTTCACCCCGACCGCCCGGGCCCGCACGTGCACGACGTCGGGGCCGAGCGGAGGGGGATCGAGGTCCCGCAGCGTCAGCACCTCTGGCCCCCCGTACTGGTCGATGGCGATGGCGCGCACGATCCCTCCCACTCAGTGTCGTCTCCGGTAGGCCCGACCTACCTGGTGGCGATGAACGTCGTCAACCATGCCAGCCGACCCTACGTCCCGCCGGACGCCACCGGGCCCTCCATGGCCAAGTCGGCCAGGTGGTACTCCCACGGCCGGGCCCGTCCCGCCGACCGGCACGTGAGGTTGAGCGACTCGCTGGAGCGCTGGCGCTCGACCCGCACCCGCCACACCGTCTCGGCCCCGACCACGAAGGCGGCGTCGAGGGTGTGGTCGCCGGTCTGCTCCGCCCGCGCCAGGACCAGCCCGTCGAGCTCTCTGATCCCGCTGCCCTGGCGGACGAACATCTCGGCCGCCTGCACCAGCGGGGGATAGGACGAGCGGCCGCGGTAGCGATCGAGGGTGAGCAGGCCTCGGCGGTAGTCGGCGGCCACCGCCGGCCCCTCGTCCGGCCCCACTCGCCCGAAGTACACGCCTTCGGGCAGGCACACCAGGTTGGCGGCGAAGCGGTCGCCGCCGATGTGCGAGCACTCCCACACCTCGGGCACCCCGGCGGCCACCAGCGCCCGGGCCAGGGGCCTCCCGTAGACGGCGCAGCACCGGTCGTGCCTGCCGTTCGTGCAGACCAGCGACACCGGTGCCGACGGTTGCTGTCCCAGCGCCGGCGCTCGGTCGCCGTCCAGCACCGACCAGTCGAGGTCGAGCAGCTCACCCGGATCGACCACGGTCAGGGCCTCCACCCAACTGCGACGGACACCGGAGTGGGCGAGGTAGCACTGGCGCCGGGGCCCGGCGCGGGCGAACCCGGGGCGGCGGATGAGCAGGGGGCGCACCTGGTGCCGGCGACAGCGGGCGGCCAGCGCCGCCGCCACCGTCGCATCGAGCCCGCTCTGGCTGAGGGCGTCCGGTCCCCACGCCCCCGGCTGCTCCAGGAGGATCCAGGACCGCACCCGTGAGGCGGTGGCCATCAGCGGTTCACCCCGGGCGGCCGAGCCGGTGGCGCAGGTCTCCCCGTCAGGCGCCACCGGGCACGACCTCGAGCACGCCCTCGAGCACCAGCCGGCGCACCAGGACCAGGCGGCTGGAGGCGTCGAGCAGGTCG
>JAHWJH010000025.1 GCA_019348555.1 Actinomycetota bacterium | reverse complement strand
CAAGAGCCTTCACCTCACCCGCCCCGGCGGGTTCGTGGCGGTGCTCACCTCGCGCTACACCCTCGACGCCCGCAACCCGGCCGCCCGCCGGGAGATGCAGGCGCTGGCCGACCTGGTCGGCGCCGTGCGCTTCCCGGCCCGAGCCTTCGCCGAGTCCTCGGGCACCGACGTGGTCTGCGACCTGGTGGTCCTGCGTCGTCGCCCCGACGGCGCCGAGCCCGGCGGGCCGCGCTGGGCGACCACGGTGCCGGCACCGGTGGACATCGACGGCGAAGAGTTGTTCGTCAACGAGCACCTCGCCGCTAACCCGGGCTTCGTGCTGGGCACCCTGGCCGTCGACCGGGGCATATACCGGGAACGCGAGCTCACCGTCGAGGCCAACGGCACCTCGCTCACCGTCGTCGGCGCCAACCAGGGCCGCATGGGATGGTGCGGAGAGCACGCCGATCGCCAGTTCGACAGCTCTGAGATCCCGCAGGCGTCCCCGGGCGACACCGTCAGCATCACCGTGAAGAAGACCAAGGCCTGTGCCCAGCCAGGTGAGCAGTGGAACACCCTCGGTGGCTCCACCGCCGAGCGGTTCACCGTCGACCTGCGCAACGGTCCCGCCTTCGTCGACCTCGACGCCGACGGGGACCAGGACTGGCTGTCGGGCAGCGGCTGCTACGCCGGCGCCGGCGGTGACGAGACCAGTGCGCTTGCCTGGGTGTATCTGGCCGGCGACGCCGTGCGGGCCCGGCTGTGCGCGGTCTCGCCGGTTCCGGGCGGGGACTGGGTGGCGGCCTCGTAGGGCCCGGGGATCAGCTCCCTGCCCTTGGGTGGCATGAACTCCAGGTCCCAGCGAGTGCCGCCGCCATCGAACCAGATCCGGACCAAGCCGGAGCTTCCCTGTGCGGTGAAGGGGCCGTCTGCCGTGGACCAGGTCCGACGGACCCCCGGGGCGATGAAGTCGCCGGCGTCGCCGTCGACGGAGAGCCACGTCTGGCCGCTCGAGGCGCCGGCCGGGACCGTGCCCGACACCAGGATGCCGGCCAGCAGCACGGTGGTCAGTACGGTGGCGAGCGCCCGCCTGCCACCGATGGCGCGGGGGGACGGACACACGCCGCTGCGGGTCAGGGCCCTGCCTCCCTCATTCGCGGCACCTCCGCCGTCGGCTCCCGTAGGGTCACCTCGGCGCGACTATGAGCGGGTCGCGGTACCAGGTCAATGACGGGATGGTGACGATCCCGTGTCGGACGGCAGGGGCCCTCGCTCGCTGACTAGGCCTGACGAGGCGCCTCCCGCCGGGCGAGGGCCCACGCCCACACCACCAGGGGCACCTGCAACGGCAGCCGGGCCCACGCCACCGCCGGTGAGCCCAGAGGGAACCCCTCGCCGGGGATGCCCCCGTCGAGCGCCATCTGCACGTTGGCCGGGAACACCGCCACCAGCAGCCCGGCGGCCAACCACCCGCCCAGGCGCCGGGTGCGGGGCCACGCCACCAGGAGCCCGACGGCGATCTCGGCCACGCCGCTGGCCAGCACCAGGGCCCGGGCGTGGCCCAGCGGGCGAGGGATGATCCGCTCGTAGGCCGACGGGACCACGAAGTGCACCACCCCTGCGCCGGCCAGCACGGCGGCGAGCACGAGGGGCGACGCCCGACGGTCGGCCTCAGCCACAGGTCGTGGTGGCGGTGCGTCCGGCCAGGCGCTCGGCCACCCACGCCAGGATCTCCGGACCGGCCTGTCCGAGGATCTCCCCGTGGTTGATCCCGGGGTATCGGCGGTAGTCGACCACATTGCCGCCTCGACAGAGGCGCTCGACGGCCGTGTCGGTGCTCGAGGCCAGCACGATGTAGTCGTTGCCGCCCTGGACCACCAGCACCGGAGCGGCGATGGCCGCCGAGCCCGGCTCGTTCTCGCGCACCCGCTCGGCCCACGGGGCGACGTCGAGGGGGTTGGCCACCAGCAGCGAAGACGGCGACTCCCGGGCGAACATGGTGGTGAGCGGGCTGAGGCACAGCTCCTCCACCACGTCCAGGCCCTCGATCGCCATGGGGCTGAGCACGTCGGAGAGGACCAGCTCGTCGTAGGCCTGGCTGTAGGCGTAGATCCCCGAGCTGACCAGTCCGTAGCCGAGCGAGATGGGCACCGCCGAGCGCAACAGGGTGCTCAGCTCGGCAGCGGGGGCAGAGGCCACCACGCCCAGCAGGTCGAGCTCGGGGGCGTAGTCGGGAGCCAGCTGGCCGGCGAAGAGGGCGGCCTGGCCGCCCTGGGAGTGACCGAACGCCACCACCCGACTCCCAGCGCCGGCCCCGTCGATGTGGGAGGCCGCCCGTGCGGCGTCGAGCACCCCTCGGCCCTCGCTGACGCCGATCAGGTAGGGGTGGGCGCCGGGCGTGCCGAGGCCCTCGTAGTCGGTGGCAGCGACGACGTAGCCGGCGTCGAGCAGTCGAGGCAGGTCGGGGACCTGCACCCCGGTACGCGAGGGGGCGCACCCGTCGGCGATGCCCACCGATCCGTGGCCCCACGACACCACCGGCCGCAGCTCGTCGGGCACCGGCCCTCCCGGAGCGAACACCACCCCGGAGACGACGACGGGCCGGCCCTTGATCCCCTCGGAGAGATAGAGCACGTCCCACGCCTGGGCACCGGCGGGCACGTCAGGACCGCTGCGAGGAGCGAGGGCCACCAGCTCACCCGGCTCCCCGCGGGGCGGTGGGTCGGGTACCGCTCGCACGTCGCTCGGCAGGTCGCCGGGCTCGACGCGGGCCTCGGCCACCGACGGAGGCGACGGAGCGGTTCCTTGGTCCGCCTCGTCCACCCCGCCACCGCTGCACGCACTCAGCGCCAGGGTGACGAGCACCATTGCCGACCGCCGCCGTCCACCCGCCATGGGTCCGAGGCTAGGTGGTGGCCACCCGTTCCCGTGGTCGCAGCGGTACGTCGACGTGCCGTTCGGGCCACGAGATGGTGATCCGTGGGTGGCAGCATGGGGCCATGCGGGTGAGATCCTCCGACCGGGTCGAGCTGGCGGTCCACGATCTGGGCGGGAACGGCCCACTGCTGGTGCTGGCCCATGCCACCGGGCTCCACGGTCGAGCCTGGGGACCACTGGTCCCGGCGCTGGCCGAGCGCTTCCGGTGCTGGTCGTTCGACTTCCGGGGCCACGGCGACGCCGGCCGCCCGGTGCCGCCCAGCTTCGACTGGCGGGGCTTCGGCGACGACGTGCTCGCCGTGGTCGACGCCCTCGCCTCCGGGCCGGCCTTCGGCTTCGGCCACTCCCAGGGCGCGACGGCCATGCTGTTGGCCGAGCAGGTCCGCCCCGGCACCTTCGCCTCCCTCTACCTGTTCGAGCCGGTGGCGTTCCCGCCCCAGCCGCCCCCGCCGCCGATGGACGACCACCCCCTGGTAACGGGAGCACTGCGGCGTCGCGACCGGTTCGACTCGGTCGAGGCCGCCATCGAGCGGCTCGGCTCGAAGCCGCCGTTCGGCGACTTCCACCCCGAGGCGCTCCGCGGCTACGTCGAGCACGGCGTGCGGCCACTGACCGGGGGTGGCGTGGGGCTCAAGTGCCGGAGCGACGACGAGGCGCAGATCTACCGCATGGGAGTGCGCAACGAGGCGTACGCCGGCCTCGACCGGGTGGGCTGTCCCGTCACCGTGGCCCGAGGGACGCTGAGCCGGTCGCTCAGCGCCGAGCTGGCTGCACGGCAGGTCGGACGGCTCCCATACGGGCGGAGCGAGACGTTCGACCGACTCGGTCACTTCGGACCCATGGAAGATCCCGCCGCCGTGGCCCGGGCAGCCAGCGCTGCCCTGCTCGGCGACGGCGTGGCGGTCCACGATCCCGTCACACCCCCCGTCTAGCCTGGCCCCATGGCGCTCGCCGTGCCCACGTCGTTGTCACCGTCGAAGGTCTCCGCCTTCAAGAGCTGCGCGCTGGCCTTCCGCTTCTCAGTGATCGACCGCCTGCCGGAGCCGCCGTCGGCGCCGGCGGTGAAGGGCACGCTCGTTCACCGGGCTCTCGAGCAGCTCTACTGCGCGCCGCCCGCCGAGCGGACCCTGGCCGCCGCCCTGGCCGCCTTGGCCACCGCCTTCGACGAGGCCCGCGCCTCCAACCCGGAGTACCGGCAGCTCGCCCTCGCCGGCGACGACGAAGCCCAGTTCGTCGCCGACGCCGAACGCCTCGTACGGCGCTACTTCGAGATGGAAGACCCCGCCGCCGTACGACCCATCGGCTTGGAGCTCATGCTCGAGGCCCAGCTCGGGGGCGTACGTCTCCGAGGCATCATCGACCGCCTCGACCTCGACGCCGACGGCGAGCTGGTGGTGACCGACTACAAGACGGGCCGGGTGCCGAGCCAACGCTTCGAGCAGAGCCGCTTCGGCGGGGTCCATTTCTACGCCCTGCTGTGCGAGTCCATGTTCGGGCGCCGGCCGGCGCGCGTGCAGCTCCTCTACCTCTCCGAGGGGGTCGCCATCGTGGCCACTCCCTCCGAGCAGTCGGTCCGCGGCCTCGAGGGGCGGGTGGCGGCCCTGTGGCGGGCGGTCGAGCGAGCATGCGCCCTCGACGATTTTCGACCCCATCCGGGGGCCCTGTGCGACTGGTGTGCCTTTCGCGGTTACTGCCCGGCATTCGGCGGTGATCCCGGCGCCGCCCGGGCCCTGCAGACGGCCGCCGCCGGGTGACCACGGCTCCTCCTGAGGTGCCGAGCCGGACCAGGGTCCCGGAGAGGGCGACGGCCCAGCCCTCGCCGCACCGGCTGGCTGGGGTCACCTCCGTCCGCCTGGCCCTGCCGCCCGCCATCGGCCGGAGGATCGGCCGGTTCGACCGGGCCGTCGACGCCGCGGTGGCGAAGAAGCTCCGGGGGCGTCCCGCTGTGGACCAGGTGTTCTACACCGCCTCGGCGCTGGGCGACTTCTCCCTGCTGTGGCACCTCATCGGCACGACGAGGGCGCTGGGCTCGCCCCGCCACGAGCGCCAAGCCGTGCGCCTCGCCGTCAGCCTCGGGGTGGAGTCGGTGCTCGTCAACCACGGGGTCAAGTCGTTGTTCCGCCGCACCCGGCCCACCTGGGAGCAGCACCACCACCATCGGCTCCGACACCCGAGCTCGAGCAGCTTCCCCAGCGGCCATGCCACGTCAGGCTTCATGGCGGCGACGCTGTTGGCCGACCAGAGCCACCACGGATGGCCGGTGTGGTACGGGTTGGCCACCGTCGTGGCCGCCAGTCGGGTGCATGTCGGCATCCACCACGCATCCGACGTGCTCGTCGGCGCCGTGGTCGGTACGGCCCTCGGCCGGGTCGTCCTGCGGGTCTGGCCGGTCTCCTGACCGAGAGACCCCGGCAGGGCGCTCCGCCGCCGGCAGCGCGCCGTCGGCCCTATTGCGCCAGCGGCTCCGGCGTGGCGTCGGAGGTGGCCAGGAGGGTACGGACGTCGAGCAGCAGGTCGGCCACCTCGTCGGTGGACACCAGCTCGCGGTGCAGCATCTCGGCCAAGCCCTTGTCGATGACGGCCAAGGCCTCGGAGATGATCTTCGGCTCTCGGGTGTCGATGTCGGTCACCGCCTGCTCCATCCGGTGTCCTCGCCTCTCTCTCTCGGCTCCCACGGGTGGTCGCGTCAACAGCTCCGTCCGAGATGGCGCCACTGCTGCCGTCGCCTCGAGACAGCACTACCCTAGCGGTCCCCGGCCCCACCAGGGGTCTCCTTCGAGCGATTCCCAGACCAACACCTGGCGGAGCCACCGACGGGTGGCCAATCCCCATCGCCACCGCCCCGAGCAGGGTCTACGATCCGCTGGCTGTCGCCCTGCGCGTGTCCTTCCCGGCGTGCGGTTCAGGTCATCCGACACGACGCTCGGCAACGGACACCCTCGGGTCGAGCCTTTCTCCGGCCACGCCACCCTCGCGACAAGGAGCCCGCAATGACCGACCGATTCGAGCACCAGATGGAGGAGAACGCCTCGCTCCTCCAGCGCCTGTCGCCTGCCCCGCTCACCCGCCGGCGGATGCTGCTCGGCGGCGGCGCCGCTGCTTTGGGTGTGGTGGCCGCTGCGTGTGGCACCGACAGCGACCCGTTTGTCTTGTCGGACCCCGATCCGAGCCTCACCGAGGCCGCCCAGCCCCGCCAGGACGGCGGTGGCGGTGGCGACCAGAAGCCGACGGGCGATGTCGCCATCGCCATGACCGCGGCGAGCCTCGAGGTCCTGGCCGTCAACACCTACGACGCGGCCCTCTCGGCGGCGTCCCAGGGGGCCATCGGTGACGTGCCCGCAGCCGTGGCCGAGTACGCCACCACGGCCAAGGCCCACCACGAGGCCCACCGCGACGCCTGGAACGAGCTGCTCCGGGACCTCGGCGAGCGGGAGGTCAGCTCCACGCCTCCGAGCCTGCAGAGCACCGTCGACCAGAGGTTCTCCGAGGTCTCGGACGTGACCGGTGTGGCCGAGCTGGCGCTGACCCTCGAGCAGATCGCCGCCGACACCTATTTCTCGGTGATCCCCAAGATCGAGAACGCCGAGGCTTTGCGATTGGCGACCACCATCCAGACCATCGACATGCAGCACGTGGCCGTGCTCCGCTACGTCATGGGCGAGTACCCCGTGCCGGACGCCTTCGCCGACGCCGCCGACGCCTTCACGGGCTGAAGCTCCCGACGCCGAGGTCGCCGGGGAGCTCTCGGTCCAGCTCGGCTGCGGCGGACTGGCACCGGAGGCACTCCCCGGGGCCCTGGCCGAGCTGCATCGTTCGGTCGTGGTCGGAGCGCTCGTCGACCTCACCGTCGCAGGAGGCGACCTGGAGCCGAAGGTGCTGCGCGACCTCGTCGTCGGCGCCGGCTTCGACGTCGCAGCGGCCGCTGGCGACGAGGCCGCCGCCCTGCGGGTCCGGCTCCGACGGGCTCGCTCCCTGCCCGACTTCGTCGGGCCGGGCATGCGCCTCCTCGTGTGCGGGCTGAACCCGAGCCTCTTCGCCGCCGACGCCGGAGTGCCGTTCGCCCGCAGGAGCAACCGCTTCTGGCCGGCGGCGGTGGCCGCCGGGGTGGTCAGTGTGGCGTACGACCCTGCCTCTGCGCTGCGCCGCCACGGCGTGGGCCTGACCGACCTGGTGAAGCGAGCCACCCGCAGCGCCGACGAGCTGGGCGTCGAGGAATACCGAGCCGGACTGGCTCGGGTGGAGCGGCTGTGCGCCTGGCTGCGCCCCGGCGCCGTCTGCTTCGTGGGCCTTGCCGGCTGGCGGACGGTGATCGACCGCCACGCCACGCCCGGCGTCCAACCCGAGGGGCTCGGCGGATGCCCGCTGTACCTCATGCCGAGTACCAGCGGCCGCAACGCCCATGCCGACTCGGCGGTGCTGCGCGAGCATCTCGCAGCCGCCTCGGAGGCCCCCCTCACCGCTCCGCCGTCATGAACTGTCACACCCCCTCTTCATACTGATCTCCATGTGGTTCTCGAACAGGAAGAAGCAAGGTGTCGGCGGAGCTGCTCAGGGCGCACCGAGCATGCCCGCCGGCAGCTCGGTGGTCAGCGGAGGAGCTCGGCACGAACCCAGGTGTGCGAGCTGCGCTTCCGAGCTGGCCCACTGCCACGGCATCCTCGTCCTCCACGCCGATGGTGACGAGGTCTGCGACGAGGCCAGCTCGTGTCACAACGACACCGCCCTGCACCAGTGGTGGGTCCCCTGCACCGAGCTGCACCCGGCGTGCGGGTGCACCGGCGACGAGCGCCCGCTGCTCGATCAGCTCGGCCAGGCGGCGTGATGGCTGATCGGCAGGCAAGCGCCTCGGCCTCCATGGGCACCCAGTTGGCGCTCCTCGACGCACCGGTGTCGTCGTGGCGCCTCGACGACAAGACCCGGGAGGTCGGTCGCCGCGGCTTGGCCGAAGCCCGGGCGGTGCTCCGCAGCGCCGGAGCCGGGGAGCGCCGGAGCGGGCTCCACCCGGGCACCGCCGAAGCCGCCTGAGCCCGGCCGGCGCTATGGCCTGCGAGGCGGCGTCGGCGCCCCAGCGGGGTGGTCCCCGGGCGGGCCGGCTGGCGAGGCTGTGCCTGCTGGTACTGCTGGTGGCCGTGGCCTCGGTCGTCGTGGCGGTCGTCGAGCGAGGCCGTCGAGGCCCGGCTGCGCCGGAAGTGCCAGGAACGGCGACCATCGTGCGGGTCGTCGACGGCGACACCGTGGTGGTGGAGCTGGCAGGCACCGAGGAGCACGTCCGCCTGCTCGGCATCGACACCCCCGAGAGCGTCGACCCGCGTTCCCCGGTGGAGTGCTTCGGCAAGGAGGCCGCAGCCCACACCGCCTCGCTCGTGCCGCCGGGGACCAAGGTCCGCCTCGTGCGCGACGTTGAAGCCCGTGATCGCTACTCGCGCCTGCTGGCCTACGTCTACCGGGCCGACGACGCCCTGTTCGTCAACCTCGCCCTCGTGGCCGAGGGCTTCGCCGCACCCCTGGCCTACCCGCCCAACGTCGCCCACGCCGAGGAGCTGAGCGCCGCCGCCGCCCGGGCCCGCGCTGATCGACGAGGTCTGTGGTCAGCCTGCTGAGCGCGACCGGCCGGTGGCGCCGCCGCTACCGTCAGGGCGATGAGCACGCTGGCCGAGCGCCTTGGGCACCCGAGTGGTGCCCGCTTGCTCATCGTCAGCTGCGACGGGCTCGGCTCCTGCCACGCCGCCAACCTCGGGTGCTACGAGGCGCTGCGCGACGGTCTGGCCACCAGCGCCCGCCTCATGGTCCCCTGCCCGTGGTCGCGAGAAGCGGCGTCTCGCTACCGGGGAGAAGACGTCGGTGTCGAGCTGACCCTCAACGCCGAATGGGATCTCTACCGCTGGGCGCCGCTCACCCAGGCACCGTCGCTCCTCGACGGCGACGGAGGGTTCCCCCGGAGCCGGACCGAGGTGTGGGACCACGCCGACCTCGACGAGGTGCTGCGCGAGTGCCGGACCCAGATCGAGCGGGCCATCCTGTGGGGCTTCGACATCAGCCACCTCGGCTCGCATCGCTCCACGTTGCACCTGCGGCCGGAGTTCTTCGACGTCTACCTCCGGCTCGCCGTCGAGTTCGGGCTCCCTCTGCGGCTTCCCGACCCGTCGGCCGAGCGCTCGGTGGGCTTCCCCTTCCGCCGGCTTGCCGCCGAGGAGGGCGTGGTGGCCCCCGATCACTCGGTGATGCTGCGCGGCGTGGGCTCTCGCAAGGCCCTGGAGCGGGCACTGTTCGAGCTGGCCCCCGGCGTCACCGAGATCAACGCCCACCCGGCCCTCGACACCCCCGAGCTACGGGCGCTCACCTCCGACTGGCCGGCGCGCACCGATGACCACCAGCTCCTCGTGCACGACCACGAGCTGCGTACCCTGGCCGAGCGGGCCGGGGTCGTGTTCCTCGGCTACCGCCAGCTGCGCGAGCTGCAGCGCTCCGCCCGCTGAGCGCGCTCCTAGAACTCGGTCTGCTCCCGGACCTTCTCCTGGATCGCCCGGTACTCGGGCTTGTTGGTGAGCGGCAGCAGGGCCATCACCTTGGCGATGTTGCCGCTGATCTTGACCCGGCCCTGCATGAAGGCGGCGTTGGCGTCGAGCTCGCCCTTGTCCACCTTCATCTTGTCGTCGTAGGAAGAGGTGAGGGTCACGTCGGCCTCCGGGTCGTCGCCGAGCGCGTGCTCCACGGTCTGGCCGTTGTCGATGATGTGGTGGTACCTGACGTCGCCGTCGGGGCCGCCGGTGACCACGTACTGCAGGCGAGCCGTCGCCCCGGGGGTCTCGGGAAAGTCAGCCGCCAGCTCCTTGGTCAACGCCATCCACTCTGCGGAGAGGTACTTCACCATGGCGGCAACCCTACTCCCGGGCCCCTCCCCCCCCGACGACGCGCTGGCGTAGCCCGGCGAAGAGGTCGTCCTCCACGGCGTCGCTGTCGACCAGGGAGCGGGCCAGCACGTAGTCGTCGTAAGGGTGGACGGTTCGCGCCTCCTCGGGCGGAAGGCCGAACCACAGCTTCGACTCGGGATCGACCTGGGTGCGATGGGCGAGGAGTGCCCGGGGCCGCACATCGACGAAGTCGGAGATGTCGACGGTGGTCGTGATGCGTTCGTCCTGGTCGGGCCGCTCCAACCACTCCGGGCCGTACGGCGATTCGAGGCCGAGGGCCAGAAACCGTTCGTGACCCGCCAGCATGCGGGCCTTGGACCACACGGTGTAGTACAGCTTCAACGGCTGCCACGGCTCACCGGCGTCGGGAAACGCCTCGGGATCGCCGGCCGCCTCGAAGGCCGCCACGCTGATGTCGTGCACCCGCAGGTGATCGGGATGCGGGTAGCCACGCTGGTCGTCACCGTAGGTGACCAGCACGTGCGGGCGGTGCCGGCGGATCGCCGCCACCAGCCGCCCGACGGCCTCGTCATGGTCGGCCCGGGCGAAGCACCGCGGATCTTCGTTGGAGGGAGTGCCGGGCATACCTGAATCGCGGTAGCCGAGCAGCACCAGCTGGTCGTAGCCGATGACCTCCATGGAGGCGGCCAGCTCCTCCATGCGCACCTCCGCCAGCCGCTCCCGCACCTCGGGCAGGTCCATGGCGGGGTTGAGGATGTCGCCTTGCTCGCCGCCGGTGCAGCACACCAACACGGTGCGAATCCCCTCGTGCCGTGCCCGCGCCACCGTGGCGGCCCCCTTGGAGGCCTCGTCGTCGGGATGGGCGTGCACGGTCATCAGGCAGAGCTGTTCGACCTGGTCATCGGGCGGTGGCATCGGGACCAAGGTACCGGTCGGCGCGCGCCACCGAGCGGGCCGCCACCCACCGGTAGCCTGGGTGTCGTGGACTCACCGGAGTTCTGGCGCTGGGTCTGGCTGGCCGTCGCCGCCGGGGCAGCGGTGGGCGAGATGGCCACCGCCGGAGCCTTCTTCCTCCTTCCCTTCGCCGTCGGTGGGGCGGTGGCCGCCGCGCTGGCCTTCGCCGGCATCGACGTAGCGCTCGAGTGGCTGGCGTTCCTCGTCGTGTCGGTCGCAGGGGTGCTCGCCACCCGGCCGCTGGCTCGCCGCCTCGACTCGGGTGCGCCGGCGGAGGGCATCGGTGCCCGGCGCTGGATCGGCCAGACGGCCACGGTGCTCGAGTCGATCCCCGCCGGTTCCCACGAGACCGGCCTGGTGCGCCTCGGCCGGGAGCGCTGGCGGGCGGAGAGCCTGGAGGGCACGTCGCTCGAGCCGGGAACCATGGTGAAGGTCGTCGACCTCGCCGGCACCCGACTGGTGGTGTGGCCCCTCGACCAGCTTCCCTCCCCCGACGGGCGAGCTCCCAGCGCCACCACCGGAGACGACACCACCCTCGAGTAGGAGATCCCCATGACCGCTGCCGTCGCCGTCCTCGCCGTCCTGGCTTTCGTCGTGTTGGTGTTCGTGGCCTCGGGCATCAAGATCGTGCGGCCCTACCAGCGGGCCCTGGTCGAGCGCCTGGGCAAGTACAAGCAGACCGTCGACCCCGGCCTGCGGATCATCATCCCGGGCATCGACCGCATGACCGCCGTCGACATGCGGGAGCAGGTGATCGACGTGCCGCCCCAGGAGGTCATCACCTCCGACAACGTGGTGACCTCGGTCGACGCCGTCGTGTTCTACGAGGCCACGGACCCCAAGCGCCTGGTCTACAACGTCGGCAACTTCATCCTCGCCATCACCAAGCTGGCGCAGACCAACCTGCGCAACGTGGTGGGCGACCTCCAGCTCGACGAGGCCTTGACGTCGCGCGACAAGATCAACTCCTCGCTGCGCACCATCCTCGACGACGCCACCGACAACTGGGGCGTGCGGGTGGTGCGGGTCGAGATCCAACGCGTCGACCCCCCGCCCGACGTCATGTCGGCCATGCACGAGGTGATGAAGGCCGAGCGCACCCGTCGCGCGGTGGTCACCGAGGCCCAGGGCGCACGGGAGGCGGCGATCACCCGCGCCGAGGGGGAGAAGGCGTCGTCAATCCTCGAGGCCGAGGGCCGCAAGCAGCGCAACATCCTCGACGCCGAGGGCGAGGCCGAAGCGACCCGGGCGGTGGCCGACGCCGAGAAGTTCCGCCGCCTCACCGTGGCCGAGGGCGAGGCCCTCGCCATCCGCAGCGTCTTCGAGGCGATCCACGAGGGCCGGGCCACCCCCGACGTGCTCGCCCTGAAGTACTTCGAAGCCCTGCGCGAGGTGGCCGCCGGCCAGGCCACCAAGATCTTCCTCCCCGCCGACGCCGGGGGCCTGCTCGGCACCCTCGCCGGCGCCATCGAGCTCGCCAAGGACGGCGCCCCGGGCTCCGCTGGTGGGGCTGCTTCCCGGTGACCACCGCCGTCACGGTCTACGACCCCGGCGGGTCGAGGGCGCTCGACGACCCGGCGGAGATCTCGGTGGTGGTCAAGGCCGACGACACCGTGGTGTGGGTCGACCTCATCGACCCGACCGATGACGAGTTCGAGTGCCTGCGCGAGGAGTTCGAGCTGCACCCGCTGGCCATCGAGGACGCCTACAAGCACGGGCAGCGGCCCAAGCTCGAGCAGTACCCCACCCACGCCTTCCTGGTGGCCTACAGCAAGGACCTGGCCGAGGTTGACCTGTTCGTCGGGCGCAACTGGCTGATCAGCGTGCGGGAGCGCAACGACGAGGGCCAGCTGTGGCCCCTCGACGCCGTGGGGGCCCGGATCGGCCGGGGCGGCACCGTGCGCCTGGGGCAGGTCGTCTACACCCTGCTCGACGAGCTGGTCGACGGGTACTTCGAGGCCAACGACGCCTTCGAGGACCGCGTCGAGGCCTTCGAGGCGTCGATCCTCACCGACCAGCTGGGCGACGACGGCGCCGTGCAGACCGAGCTTCTCGAGCTCCGCCGACGTCTGGTCGAGTTCCGCCGCGTCGTCCTGCCCCTCCGCGACGTCGTCGTGGCCCTGCGGCGCGGCGAGCTGGCCTGGGTCGACGAGACCACCGCCTTGCACCTCCAGGACGTTGCCGATCACGTCGTGCGGGCGATAGACGGCATCGACAGCCAGCGGGAGCTGGTCAGCAACGCCGTCGACGCCCACCTGGCCATGATGTCGAACCGGATGAACCAGGCGATGAAGCGGGTGACCTCCTGGGGCGCCATCCTCCTCGGCTCAACGCTCATCGCCGGCATCTACGGCATGAACTTCGAGAACATGCCCGAGCTGGAGTGGCGTTTCGGCTACCCCTTCGCTCTCGGGCTCATGGTCACCATCACCCTCGTCGGCTACAGGTCCTCCAAGCGCCGCGGCTGGCTCTGAGCCGTCCGCACCGTCAGGAGCTCGGCTTCCCCACCGGGACCAGGCGGTCCTCGCCGGTCTCGTCGTCGTCGACGAGGAGCCAGCCGCACAGCTCGGCGAGGGTGCGTTCGCCCTCACCCGGCCCGCTGGCGATCAACTCGTCACCGGCCCGCAGCACCTCGGCGCCGCCCGGCCGGTACACGTAGCGGCCGCCGCGGCGGATGGCCAGCACGTGGAACCCGGGATCGATGTCGAGGTGCAGCTCCGAAAGGCTGCGGCGCTCCACCCGGCTGCCCTCGCTCACCGGCAGGCGAACCAGCACCTCGTCGGCGTCACCGAGCGCCAACGAGAGCACGGGGTGCACCTCCTCCTGGTTCTCGACGAGCCACACCATCTGCTGGGCGGCGTCGCCGAGGTCCTCGGCGGCCTGGGAGAGGTGCAAGAGCCCTCGCAGGGGCGACGGGTCGGCAGCGGCGGCCGACGAGCGCAGCACCCAGGTCTCCAGCCGCTCCTTCATCTCGTCGAGGCGGTCCTCCAGGTGGCTGACCTCGGCGGCCAGACCGACGTCGCGCAGCACCAGGGCCGACCACGCCAACCCGACGCAGGTGGTGGAGATGTTCTTCATCTCGACGAGCACGTCGATGGCGCGGTCGAGGTCGGACGTCGTGGGCGCATCCGGCAGCTCCGGCGGCTCCCACGACGGCGCCCCGGCCAGCTGGCGGAGCCGGGGGATCCCGGCGGGCGAGCCGTGCAGGAACAGCACGTCGCCGGGCAGCAGCACCTCGTCGCCGCCCACGTCGGTGATCCAGTCGCGATCGCGGTGGATGGCGACCACCCGCATGCCCACGGCCACCGGCAGCTCGAAGTCGGCCAGCGCCCGGTGAGCGAAGTGCGACCCCTCCCGCAGGGGCACGCGATGGCTCACCTCCTCGGCCCTGGAGAGGTCGGCCACCAACTCCCGGGGGATCCCGACCCGGTGGGTGACGATGCGGGAGATGTCCATGGCGGCGTTGCCCATGCGCTCGATGGCGGAGATGACCTGGAGGACCGACGCCATGGCATCGGCGTCGCGCGGGGCCCGGGCGGCCATCACGCACACCGCTCGCATGTCGTGGACGAGGTCGTTGAGCCGGCCCTCGATCTCGGTCACCTCGTCGGCCATCTGGGGGTCGTCGAAGTAGACCGAGGCGTAGGCGAGGTCGATCATGAGCTCGCAGGAGTCCTTCGCCTCCGGGATCATCGTGCGCAGGTTCCGAGGTCGATCGTCCACCGCGGTCTCCAGGGTACGCCTCCGGCCGCTCACATGATGCCCAGCGCCACGATGGCGAGGATCAGCGAGAAGGCGCCCACCAGGTCGATCGACGACGACACCATGGGAACCCCGTAGGTGTCGGGGTCGACCCCGAGGCGCACGGCCGCCACCGTGCCGTAGTAGGCGATCAGCACCGACACGGTCACGGTCAGCAGCCCGGCGATGAGCGAGATACCGACCAGCAGGGACAGCCCGGGGCTGGCCACACCGATCAGGCGAGCGGCGACCTCGGCCACGGCGGCGTTCAGGGTGAACACGGGCACGGCCAGCGCGATGACGAAGGCGATGTCGGTGCGGGCCTCACGCCCGGGCAGTGCCGCTACCTGCACGACACCGAGATGGATCTTGCTGGAGAGGCGGTTGGCCAGCACCCCCCCGAGGGCGCCCGCCGAGCTCAGGTGGCCCGGGAGCAGGACCAGCAACGCCGGCAGGGCGGAGAAGGCGGCCAGGCGCTTCTCGATGGCGATGCCGGCGAGGATGCTGATCAGCCCGGCCAGGCACAGGATGGGGATCGACTCGCGCAGGATGCGGACGAACAGGCGCAGCGGCGAACGCAGGCTCACCACCAGCGCCACGGCGGTGAGCCCGGCCAACGCCACACCCACGGCATCGGTCACGGCACCGAGGCCGACCACCAGGCTGGCCAACCACAGCGACGGGAGCCCCACCACGTCACCCACCGAGGCCACCAGCGGGGCGTTCACGTTGTCGAGGTCCCACCCGTAGCGCACCGATCCCGACGCCAGCGCCAGGCTGAAGGCCAGCACCACCAGCGACGACAGCACGGCGCCCAGCACCGAGATCACGACCAGGTCGAGCACCGAGATGGTCTCGGCGAGGCCGAGAGCGACCGCAACCACCTTGGCCAGGCAGGCCAGGACCACGGCGGTGACCACGGTGAGCACCGCCGAGGCGAGCACGTTCTGGCCGACCACCGTGTCGACCCGCCGGGAGAGCCCGAAGGTACCGGTGTGGATGGACGTGCTGAGGCGGCTGCCGAGCGCCCCGAAGATGTTGCCCCGCATCCCGATCGACGCGGGGACCAACACCAGCAGGCCGGGCAGGCGCTCCAGGGTGCCGGTGATGGCGCCGAGCGCCACACCGGCGGCCAGGCTGGTCAGGGTGCTGAGGGCGAGGGCGATGAGGCTCTGTCGAGCGGCGGCGGCATCGGGCCCCAGCAGCCCGCGAAACCGAGCCAGGAGGCGGAGGGGCCGTCGCTGCATCGGCCGAGTCTGCCCGACGGGGCGTGGAGACCGGCGAGGTGCGAGCCGCTGAACTCAGCGACGGTTGCGGGCCCCTCAACCGGGACGATACGGCGGCCGGCCGTCGCCGTCGGAGCTGAGGGGCCCGGCGCTGGGGCGACCGCTGAGCTCGGCCAGCTCCACGTCCCAGGCATTGGCCCGTCGCCGGTCCCAGCCCTCGCTGGAGGCCACGACCTCACCGGCCCTGTCGACCAGCACGAGCGTGGGCACGGTGTCGATGTCGTAGGCGGCGGATACCGCGAAGCCGTTGCTGTCGTCGAGGACGGGTGCGTCGAAGCCGACGTCGTCGAGCCAGGGTCGGGCCTTGTCCAGCGGGTCCTGGGACACCGCCACCATCGAGACGGCATCCCCGTGGCGACGGGCCAGCTCCCCCCAGACCGGGAAGGACAGGGCACACACCGGGCAGCTGGTCTTGAAGAAGGCGAGGAGGGCGGGCCCCGAGGAGATGAGCTCGTCGAGGCTCAGGCGGTCGCGACCGTCCCCCCGGGCGGGAAGGACGAACTTCGGAGCCGGGGAGCCCGGGGCGATCATCGCCGCCACCCTACAAAGGTGTCCCGGATGGCGTCCGGCGGCGACGGCCGGCTGGCAGGGTGGTGTCGTGCCCTCTCCCGAGCCGCTCGACGTGGTCACCGTTGGCGTACTCGCCCTCGTCGGGCTCCGCCTGGTCACCGTCGCCGGCCGGGCCGTGCGGCCACCGCTGCGCGGCCAGGTCCTGGCGCTGTGGCGAGGCATCCGGCTCCGCCACGTCGTGCCGGTCCCCTTCGTGTTGACCGCGGTGGTCACCGCCGCCTACGCCCTGCTCGCCGTTCCCGGGCTCGACTTCGGGTGGTGGACGGCGATCGGCGGGCAGGGCAACCCGGTCACCGGTGGCACGACGGCAACGGCGGGAAGCTGGCTGGAGGTGGTGGTGCCCCTGGTCTTCGTCACCCTGCTGCTGCCCGCCCTCCCGCTGTTCGCGGCCGCCGAGGAGCGGACGTTCCGTCTCGGCGCCGAGGGGTGGTCGACGACTCGGCGACTCCTCCAGGGCGTGGCCTTCGGCGCCGCCCACGCCCTGATCGGGATCCCTCTCGGCGTGGCCCTTGCCCTGTCGATCGGCGGGTGGTGGTTCACCGCCGTCTACCTGTGGGGCTTCCGGCGTGGAGGCCGCGTCGTGGCGCTGCGGGAGAGCACGCTGGCCCACCTGGCGTACAACGCCTGCGTGGTGGTCCTGGTGGTGGCGTCGCTCGCGCTGTCGTCCACGACGTGACGTCCGCCGTCTACTGACAAGGGCCGCGGCCGGTGCTACCGTTCCTTCTCATCAAGTGGGTACGTGCGACAGGCCGACCCCATCGAGCAACAAGGGGGATCGGTTGTGGCAACCGGTACCGTCAAGTGGTTCAACGCCGAGAAGGGTTACGGCTTCATCCAGCGTGAGGGTGGATCCGACCTCTTCGTGCACTACACCGCCATCAATGGCTCTGGTTACCGCTCCCTGGAGGAGGGCCAAGCCGTCGAGTTCGAGGTGACCCAGGGCCCCAAGGGCGACCAGGCGCAGAACGTCACGATCGTCTGACGTCAACCTGGGGGCCCGACCCGCGGGCGTTGGCCCGAGTCCTCGGTGCCGGCCGCATCGCCATCGGCGCCACCCTGATCCTCGTCCCCGGCTCCACCAGCGTGTGGGCAGGGCCGGCCGCCCGCAGCCCGGGGGTGGCGCTGACGACCCGAGCCGCCGGCGTGCGTGACCTCCTGGTGGGGTGGCGTACCGTGCAGGCCGCCACCCTGGGTGCCCCGCTGCGCCAGCACCTGGTCGACGGTGCCGTGGCCGACGCCGTCGACCTCGCCGCCGTGCTCGTCGCCTGGCCGCACCTTCCCCGCCTGGCCCGGCTGGGCATCGCCGCTGCTGCTGCCGGAGCCGTCGGCCTCGGGTGCTACCTGGCCTCGGTGCTCGACTGAGGTTCCCCGGACCTCAGTCGGCGACGGCGCCGGGGGCGCCGAGGGCGGCGGCCACCCGGACCGCCTCCTGTGCGTCGACCTCGTTGAGCACGACGTCGGCGAGGTAGTACGACACCAGCGGCGCCGCCGACTGGGTCCAGGCGCCGACCGCGTAGTCGAAGTACCACCCTCCCCAGTCGTCGAGCTCGTAGAGGGCATCGACCTCCTCGGCCGTCAGCTCCTCGAGAGCATGGAGCCGCACCGGAGCGTCGTGGCGCTCCCAAGCCCCGGCCGAGGGGTCGAGCACCCACCCTCCCTCGGCGTCGAGCCGGTACAGGCGCTGGGGACGATCGCCGCGGTAGCGGGTGAACCAGCCTCCCGGACCCGGCATGCGGTAGGGCTCGTTGGGGCGACCTCCCGCGTAAGCGGCGTACCAGCGCGGTGCCTCCAGCGCAGGCGACCACCCGCTGTCCCACAGCGCCGCTTCGTCGACCTCGCGGGCAAGGAAGGCCACCAGCGTCCGGCGAACCCGGGACTTGGCCAAGCGAGCTGCCATGGAGGCGCCACCCTGCCAGCCCTTCCGCTGGCCGTGCAAGGGCTGCCCCTGGGGGCGGGGCCGGCCTCGTTACCCTTTGCGGGTGCACGTCGGCCGGTGGAGAACGACCATGGCCGTTGCCGTGGCGGTGATGTTCGCGGCCTCGTCCTGCGGGGCGCCCACCACCATCGACCCGGGGCCGAGGGTCGTGCGCGCCGATCCGCCAGCCGGCCGACCCGAGCCGGTGCCGGAGCCACCGCCGCCGGCCGACACTCCCCCGCCCGACGCTCCCCCGCCCGACCCCGGCGCGCTCGGCCCCGCAGTGGATCGACCCGCATGGCTGGGCACCCGTCCGCTCCCGCTCCGCCCCGACGGCTTCGGACAGATCCAGCCCACGCCTCCCGAGCTCGTCGATCGCCGCCTGGCCACCCCCGACGTGCTCGCACCGCCGCCCGACGACGTCTTCGTGGCCACGGTGGCCACGCTGCCCGACGACGTGGCGGCCCGTTCCACCTGGCAACCTGCCTGCCCCGTCGCCCGGGCCGACCTGCGCTACGTCACCGTGAGCTTCTGGGGGTTCGACCAACGCCCGCACACCGGTGAGCTGCTCGTGCACGCCGACGTCGCCGAGGAGGTGGTGGGTGTGTTCCGCCGCCTGCACGACGCCCGCTTTCCCATCGAGGAGATGCGGGTCACCCGGGCCGACGAGCTCGACGCCCATCCCACCGGAGACGACAACAACACCGGGGGGTTCGTGTGCCGGCCGTCGCGGAGCACGACGGCGTGGTCGGAGCACGCCTACGGGCGGGCCGTCGACATCAACCCGTTCCACAACCCCTACGTGAAGGGCGACGTGGTGCTGCCCGAGCTGGCCTCGGCCTACGTCGACCGCTCGTGGACCCGACCGGGCATGATCGTGGCCGGCGACGTGGTCACCGCAGCCTTCGCCGACCTCGGATGGGGGTGGGGGGGCGAGTGGCGCTCCAGCCGCGACCCCATGCACTTCTCCACCACCGGTCGCTAGGAGGCTGGTGTCGGCAGGCATCGACGTGGTGGTGGGGGCGGGCCACAACGGCCTCGTGGCCGCCTGCTATCTCGCCCGGGCCGGCCGGGACGTGCTCGTCCTCGAGGCGCTCGACCGCCCGGGTGGCGGCTCGCGCACCGAGGAGACCGTGCCCGGCTACCGCTTCGACCTGCACTCGGCGGCCCACAACATCCTCAACATGACCGACATCCCCGCCGAGCTCGACCTCGCCGGGGCTGGGCTCGTCTACCAGGAGATGGACCCGTTCTCCGTCGCCGTGCACGCCGACGGCCGCCGCGTGCGCTTCTTCCGGTCCATCGACGCCACCGTGGCCTCGATTGCCGACCACGACGCCGACGAGGCGGCCGCCTACCGGCGCTTCATGGACAAGTCGGTACCGATCATCCGTACCGTCCTGCCGGCCATCCGCGGTGAGGTCTCCCCCAGGGTGCTCCCGCGCCAGGTCGCCGACGTGGTGCGCACCCTGCGCCATCAGCCGCTCACCACCGTGCGAGACGCCGTGGGCCCCTATGACGCCCTGCTCCGACGCTGGCTCGCCTCGGACCTGACCCGCGGGCCGGTGGCCGCCTTCGCCGCCCACGCCGGGGTGGGCCCCACCGTGTCGGGTGGCGCCCTGTTCGCCTACTGGCAGGCGGCCTACCACCTTTTCGGTCAGTGGCACGCCCGCGGCGGTGCCCAGTCGTTGATCGACGCTCTAGCGGCCCGCCTGGCGTCGCTCGGCGGGCAGCTGCGGTGCTCCGCCCCGGTGACGCGTATCGAGACCCTCGCCGGCCGGGTGAGCGCGGTGGTCCTGGAGGACGGCGAGCGCATCGCCGCCCGAGCCGTGGTCACCGCCATCGACCCCAAGGTGGCGCTCCTCGGGCTGCTCGACCCCCCGCTCGGCGGCGACGCCGGGACCGACCTGGCCGCGGCACGACGCTCCAACGTCGTGCAGGCGGTGATCCACGTCGCCACCGATTCGCTTCCGCGCTACCCCGGCTGCACGCCCGGCGACTGGAACGGGCTGCAGAGCTACGTCGATCACCTCGACGACCTCAGCGCGGCCTGGAACCAAGCCGAGGCGGGCCTCCTGCCCGACCGGCTGCCGCTCTACGCCTTCACCGCCTCGGCGCTCGACGCCAGCCTCGCTCCCGACGGTCACCACACCGTCTACCTGGCCTGCCCGGCGGCACCGGCGACGGTGGTGGGCGGCTGGCCGGCCCGGGTGGAGGAGCTGGTGGAACGCAGCATCGACACCGTCGAGTCCCGGGCTCCGGGCTTCACCGACTCGATCAAGGCCATCGCCCCGTTCACCCCCGACGACATGCAACAGCAGGGCCGCTGGCCAGGCGCGCATCCGATGCACCTCGACCTCTCCCTCGACCAGCTGGGCCCGTTCCGCCCCACCCGGCGCCTCGGTGGTTGGCGCACGCCGATCGGGGGGCTCTACATCTCCGGTGCCGGCACCAATCCCACCGGGGGCATCGCCGGCACGCCGGGCCGCCAGGCGGCGCGGGCGCTGCTCAGCGACGGCTGAGCACGGGCCTCACCACCGTTCAGCTCCCGAGGGCGCCGGCCACCCGGCCTCGCCGGGCCAGGGCCCGCCACAGGCACGCGCCCACGTACGAGCCGATGGCCGCCAGCACGATGGCCGAGCCGGGTGCCGAGTCGGTGGAGTGGGCGATCCACAACCCGACCACGGCGCTGCCCGCGCCGATGGCCGAGCCCAACCACAGCGTGGCCCGATAGCTCGACGCCAGCTGGGCGGCGGCAGCGACGGGGACCACCATCATCGCCGAGATCAACAACAGGCCGATCGACGACATCCCGCCGACCACCACCAGGGCGACCATCAAGGTCAACGCCAGCACCATCCGGTCGGTGGGCACGCCGGCGACCCGCGCCGCCGGCTCGTCGAAGGCCAGCGCCACCAGCTTGGGGTACAGCAGCACGGTCACCGCCACCACGCCGACGGCCAGCACGACGATCACGCCCACCTGGCCCCACGTGAGGTTCAAGGGACTGCCGAAGAGCAACCCGACCAGGCGGCTCTGGCCGGCTTTGGCCCGGGCGGAGAAGAGGTAACCCACGGCGATGCCGCCGTAGAAGATCAAGGCGATGGCGAGGTCGCCCGCCAGCCCGGCTCTGCCCATGCGCACCAGGAGCACGCCGGCGAGGACGGTGAAGGCGAGTGCCCCCACCACCGGGTCGGCGCCGGTGAGGAACGCCAGGCCCACCCCGGCGAAGGCGACGTGACCCATGCCGTCGCCCACCAGGGACTGGCCGCGCTGGACGATGAAGCTGCCCACCAGCGGAGCGACCGCGGCGATCACCACACAGGCCACGAGCGCCCGTTGCATGAACTCGAACTGGAAGGGGTTCATCCCATGTCCACCGCGGCTCGGGGCGCGACGGTCGGGACGTCGACGCCGACCTGGCCGGCGCAGACCTCCACCACCCGGTCGGCGAGGCCGGCGAAGCCCTCGGGGTCGTGGCTGACGTAGACCACCGCCATCCCTTCGACGTCCACGAGGTGCTCGAGCGAATCCCGGAGCACGTCGCGGGCGTCGGCATCGACCCCTGCCGTGGGCTCGTCCATGATCAACAACCGGGGGGCGGTGACGAGCGCCCGGGCGATGAGAGCGCGCTGTTGCTGTCCTCCCGACAGCTCCGACATCCGGCTCCTACGACTCCGGTCCAGCCCCAACAACTCCACCACGTGCTCGATGCGGGCGAGCTCCTCTGGCCGGCGACGGCCGAACGGACGGGCCTTGGCGGCGAGCCCGCTGGCCACCACTTCGTCCACGCTGACCGGCAGGGCCGACGCCGCCATGGCTCGCTGAGGTACGTACCCGATCTCGTTCCAGCTGCGGAAGCTCTCGAGGGGCGTGCCGAACAGCCTCACTCGGCCGGCCGTAGGGCGCAGCAGGCCCAGGGCGAGCTTCATCAGCGTGGTCTTGCCGGAGCCGTTGCCCCCGACCACGGCCACGAACTGGCCCTCGATCACCTGCAGCGACACGTCGTGCAGCACGGGCACTCGTCCGTAGGCGAAGCTGACCCCGTCGAGCTCGAGTGCCGGGGTGACCGGCGGTGAGGTCACCGGATCAGCACCCGAGGGCCGTGGCGAACTGCGCCGCTTGGGCTCGGACGAGCTCGATGAAGCCGGCTCCGGCCTGCTCGTCGGTCACTGCGTCCAGCGGCGAGATCTCCAACAGCTCCACGTCGGCTTCCCGCGCCACCGTCTCGGCGCCCTCCCGGCCCTCCTGGGGTTCGGTGAGGACGTGGCCGAAGCCCTCCCGCTCGATCTCCTCGACCAGCTCCGCCAGCTCGGCGCTGGACGCACCCGCTTGGGGATTGATCCCGGTGACACCGTGCTGGGCCACGCCCAGGGGCGCCAACAGGTACCCGTAGGCCTGGTGACTGACGATGACCTCGTCGTGGCGGCACTCGCCGCCGAGCGTCGCGTCCAGCTCGCGTCCGAGCTCCGCCAGCTCCTCGCTCACGGCTCGCGCGTTGTTCCGGTAGGTCTCGGCGTTGCCCGGGTCAGCGGTGGCGAACGCCTCACCCGTGCGGACGGCGACGTCGGCCATGACCTCGGCGTCGAACCAGATGTGCGGGTCGACGACCGCCTCCTCGCCCCTGTGCGCCGCCCCGTCGCCGTGGTGTGCCTCCGCTGCCGGCTCCTCCTCGACGTGGGCTTCGGCCGCCGGTTCCAGGAGGCGCCCGGGCCCGGCCACCTCCGCGAGCGAGACCACCTCGCCCCGGGCAGAGCCCACTGCCTGCTCCACCTGGGGCTGGTAGCCGATGTCACCGACGAACAGCACCACGTCGGCCGTCTCGACGGCCTGGCGTTGGCCCGGCGTGATCTCCACGTCGTGGGCCTCCAGCCCGCCGGCATTCAGCGTGGTCACGTCGGCCTCGGGGGCCACCTCTTCGGCGAGCCAGGACAGCGGGTACACCGCCGCCACCGCCGAGACGGCAGACCCGTCTGCCCCATCGCCCCGCGCGCCGGGAGCGGAGGGGTCCGTGCCGGCGCAGGCGGCCACGACGCCCCAGCACGCAAGCAGGGCGACGAAGCGGTGCATGGCTCTCCGATCGGAGTGGAGCGGCGCGAATTGGGAACGAGTCCTAATCTAGCCCAAGCAGTGGCGGAGGTCCACCCGGACGGACGTGCGGGACCGAGCACGAAATCCGATTCGAGCCCGTCGGGCTTTGCGAGCCGATCAACCCCGAACGAAGCGGTAGGTATCGGGCTGGGGCGGGCGCGGCGCCGCCGAGCGCACGTCGGGCTGTGGCTACGACGGGGTCAGGGCCGCCAGGGCGGGACGAGGCTGGTGTAGAGCTCGACGGGCACCGTGCCCGAGTCCCGGTTGTTGTAGCTCCAGTCGGGCTGCTTGGACGCGTGGCGCTCGTCGACCAGGGCCTTGCCGTTGCGGATGTCGATGAGCTCGGCGATGAGCTCGGGCTCCACCCCGGGCACCTCGCCGGTGACGTGTCGCTCGAACTCCTCAGGGAAGTGGTTGAGGATGCTGCCGACGACCATCTGCTGCTGGGTGGCGAGGAAGCAGCGGGAGCGTTCGGTCACGGTGCCGAGTCGATGGCGCGCCACGTCGTAGTCGTGCGTCCGACCGGCAGAGACGCTGACCTTGGTGAGGTGGGTGGCGATGGTCATGCCGTCGAGCTTGCAGGGCGAGCACTGACCGCAGGACTCCACCGCCAGAAAGCGCGACACACCGGCGGCGACCGCGGCCATGTCGACGGAGTCGTCGAGCACGATGAAACCGGCCGAGCCGATGCCACTCCCGACGGCGGACAAGCCCTCGTAGCTGACCGGGGCGTCGAGGTCGGCGGCGGTGACGATGCCGTTGGCAACACCGGAGAGCACTGCCTTGATCTGACGGCCAGGACGGGGACCGCCCCCGATCAGCTCGATCACCTCCCGCAGCGGGGTGCCCATGTGCACCTCGCCGACGCCGTGGTGGCGGGTGTAGCCGGTGATGGTGCACACCGCCGTACCCGGCGATTCCGCCGTTCCGATGGTGCGGAACCAGTCGGGACCACGAGCGACGATGCGGGCCACGTTGGCCATGGTCTCCATGTTGTTCACCAGCGCCGGGCCGGCGGGAGCCTCTCCGGTGGCGACGCTTCGCAACCCGCGCCGGAACGTGGGCACGATCCTCGGGAACGGCCACCGTCCGTCGATGGTCTCGAGCAGGGCGCTCTCTTCCCCGTAGAGGTACTCGTCGGGGCCTTCGAACACGATCAGCTCGACATCCTGGCTCCACCCGGCTGCCTCGGCCTCCTCGATGGCCGCCCGCATTCGAGCCAGCTCGCCCTCGAAGGAGCGTTTCATGGCGAAGATCACCATGTCGGCCCCCACCGCACCGGCAGCGATGAGCGCACCTTCTATGACCAGGAAGGGGTTCCGGCGCAGGATCGTGCGGTCCTTGAAGGTTCCGGGCTCGCCTTCCGCCCCGTTCACCACGACCGTCGCCGGCGCCGCCGCCGAGTGGTTCTGGGCGACGGTCTGCCACTTGCGCCCGGTGGGGAAACCGGCGCCGCCACGCCCGCGCAGGCCCGACGCCAGCACTCGCTCGATGACGGCTTCGGGCGTCATCTGCCGCGCCGTCTCGATCCCCTTGCCGCCCGCCCGGGCCAGGTATTCGTCCAGGGAGAGGATCGGCTTGGGGTGAAGCACCCGGTGCACGAGTGTCATGCCTGGACCCTAGCCAATCCGATGAGATTGTGCACACGTTCACAACCTCTGGGAGATCTCGCAGCATCCGGTCCGGCCGGACCGAACTACAGTGCCCGCCGTGGCCCCAGGGCCAGTCGAGCATCGCACCGGTGCGCTGAGAGGAGAGCCATGGAGATCGGACCGCTGATCACACGGGCGGTGCTCACCGTCGAGGAGAGCGACACCGTGCAGGACGCCGCCGAATGGATGATGGAGCGGGGGGTCGGTTCCGCCGTAGTGGTCAATGACGGGAAGCCGTCGGGAATCATCACCGACCGCGACACCCTGCGGATCGTCGCCCAGGGCGTCGACGGCTCGGCGACCACCGTGGGCGCCTGCCTGACCCGCAAGCTGGTCGTGGCGAAGCCTTCGATGGAGGTGCTCGAAGCCGCCCGGATCATGAGGGAGAAGGGCTTCCGTCACCTCGTCGTCGTCAACGACCGGGGCACCCTCGAAGGGCTGTTCTCCATGCGCGACCTCGTCGTCGCGCTGCTGCAGGAGCGCAACGTCTCGCAGCAGGGCGCGGTGGTGGGCGCCGAGACCTCGGCGCCCACCACCTGAGCGAGACGGCTTACGCCAGCTTGGAGGCGTGGCCGGGGCAGTAGAGGGCGACGGTCGTGCGCACGACGTAGTCGTCGGCGCCGGGCTTGACCGTGGTGAAGGGGACCTTCTTCACGAGTGCGAGCCCCTCCGCCTTGACCTCCTCGACGCTCTTGCCCTCGTCGAAGGCGGTGCAGACCTTCTCGCCGGCCTCCGCCACCTGCGCCGGTCCCGGCGAGAAGACCGACTGGACGTAGGGCCCGAGCCCGTCCAGCGCCTCGTCCACCTCGGCGCTCGACGGCACCCGTCGAGGCACCGCGCTCGAAGCCGGGGCGTCCTCCACTGCCGGCGGGTCGACAGGAGCCGGCGCCGGTTCGCTCTCCTCAGCGGGCACCGGAGCCGGCTCCGGTGAGACCCGCGGCACCGTGGTGGTCACGTTGGGCTCGGTGGTGGTGGGAACCACGGTTGTTGGAGGCGCCTCGGTGGTGACCGGAACGACCTCGGTCTCGACCACGGTGGTCGGCGTCAGCTCGGCGATGGCCGGGACCGCCTCGAGAGGCACCGCTGCGGCGGCGCGGATGCTCGTCGTCGTGGCGTCTGACTGGGGGATGATCCCCATCACCACGGCGAAGCCGACACAGAGGGTGGAACCCGCTGCTGCACCGATCGCGCTGCAGGTCCTGCGGGTGTTCTCCAACATGTCGGTCGCCTTCCCTCGTGCGCGGCCCGCGTCGTTGCGACCACTCGTACGGAGGTGATCGACAATCCGGGGAAGGACTGGAGGAACGTTCTCGTTAAGAACCGGCGACGGCTCTGTGCCTGGCCGACCTGGGGCTGGGCAACGACTGCCGGCCTGCTCCCGTCGGTTTCCACCGGAGGATCGCCGCCGGAGTCGTCTGCAGCGGTGGGCGCAGCCCGTCGTCGGTCCTCACCAACCAGGGGGCCAGGAGGCTGCGGAGCTCCTTGCGCACCTCGGCGGTGTCGGCCAGCAGCAGGTTCTGGCGGTAGTCCCGGGCCGCTGCCGCCACGCTGGTGAAGCGGCTGCGCACCGGGAGCTCCACGATCTCGACCCGAGCGGAGACGCCGAGTTCGTCGAGCACCGCCATGGCATCGAGGTAGGTGGGGGCGGGGTTGCGTGCCGCGCCATGGAAGCGCCTCCAGAACGGGTCGAACAGGGCGTCGGTGCTGAAGGCCGAGAGGTAGACGAACGCCTGGCGCCGGCAGCTGGCGTCCAGCTTGGCGAGGAAGTCGCCGGCATCCTCGATGAGCGGCAGCACGTACGAGCACAAGGCGACATCGGCTGCTTCGACGTGCACGTCCTGCCAGCGCCCGGTGACGGTCTCGACGTTGTCGACACCGTCGCGGCGGGCCTGGCGCCGGAGCAGCGACAGCATGACCGGGCTCGGGTCGACTGCCACCACCTTTGCGGCCTCCGGAGCCAGCGCCAGGGCGAAGCGCCCCGGCCCGCACCCGACGTCGAGCACGGTGTCACCGCCACGTACAACGCCCCTCAGCCGGCTCAGCAAAGGGTCACCGGCCGCTGTCCCGGCCATCTGCTTCGCAAAGCGTCGGGCCCGAAGGTCCCAGAACCTCGCTCCGACGTCGGCATCACCCGACAGCCGTCTGGTCTCTGCCAGCCGTGCTCGCACCAGACGCCGCCAACGGACGGTGGCGGGCGTGTGCCCGTCTCGGCTCGACCTCGTCACCACGGCCTCATGTCGTAGGCTGCGTATCCGGGCGGACAGGAAGTGCGGCACGTCGCAAGCACGCCGCACACGGCGTGGGGAGGTTCGAAGTGAACGCCATCCAGCGCATCGGGGCAGTGGTGGCCTTGAGCATCGTCGCCCTTGCCATCGTCTTCGCCCTCATGCCGTTCACCTTCGCGGGCTCGGTGAAGTGTGGACCGGCACTGCTCGGCTCCAAGCCCAGGACTGTCGAATCCGTGGGCCTCACCCAGCCGGCGCGCGACTGCGCGCGGACCGGCACCAGCCGCTTGGCCGTCTCGGGCGTCATGGCCATCCTCGCCGTGGCCGCGGGCGCCGGCATCAGCCAGATCCAGCCCCCCGGCAAGGACTGCCGGGAGGGCCGCCATGGCGACTGCCACGGTGGCTGGCCAGCGCTCATCGGAGCGCGCCGGTTGGCGTGCCAGTGCTCGTGCCACTGACGAGCTCCGGCAGGGAGCTTCGCCGGTGACGACGAGCCTGGCGACACCTTCGAGACCCTACTGATGGGGTAAGGCCAGAGGGACGTCCCGATGACACAGGAGGAACGATGAGCTACCCGGAGTTTCCCGAGGAGCGCGTGGTGCGAGAGGAGCGGGTGGTGCGTGACGAGCCGGTGCGACGGCGCATCGTGACCGAGCGCCGCACGATCGGAGGTCCCGGCTTCGGCATGAACCCGGTGGGAGCGATCCTGGCCGGTGTGCTGGTGATCTTCATCCTGGTGCTCATCTTCGGCTATCTCCTCTGAGGCGCCTTTCGCGCGCGGTCCCGCCGCTAGAGTTCCCCGGTTCCTGGCGGCGTGGCCGAGTGGTTTAGGCAAGGGCCTGCAAAGCCCTGTACCCGGGTTCGATTCCCGGCGCCGCCTCCAGCACTTTGATCTGATAAAACACCACGTCACGGGCGGTTTCGGTTTGTCCGGCAGGGTCCGCCAGTGACCGCTGGAAACCCCCAGAAACCCCTGGTTTCGCTCCCCGCGTGCTCCCTGCACGCTCCCTGGGACGGACAGGAGGAGGATGATGGGGTTCATCGAGACGCGCGACGGGCGCTACCGGGCCCGCTACCGCGACCCGCTCGGACGGCAGCGCTGCGAGACCTTCACCCGCAAAGCCGACGCCGAGCGGTACCTGCGGGAG
>JAHWJH010000259.1 GCA_019348555.1 Actinomycetota bacterium | reverse complement strand
ATGATGGGCCGGGGGACGGGGTGAGGGAACGAGCAACCGACACGGGCACGCGTAACGACGGCTACGTGTTTGTCCAGGACGCGCCTGGACGCATCAATCATTCTTTTGCGCTGGCCGCTGGGCCTCGCGACCCCGCATTCGGAGCGGCTGCCCCTTCCGCCTTCTTGCTGGGTGGTAAGTACCAAACCGCAGCAATTTAGAGCTATCCCTGTCCGGTCGGGCGCCGAAATGCTTAAGGCCCATGGCGAGCGATGACCCGGAGTGGTTCCCTCCGCGGTGGCGAAGGACGACAGCGCTAAGAGCGGTCCTGCACGTCCCTCCGTCTCCGTCGCCGATCGAAGAAAAGGCCGACGTTGGAGACCGCTAGAAGGGCGAACACGGCGGCACCCGTCCACTCCCCTTGCTGGACGTTGGTTACTACGAACACAAGGGCGATCACGCTCATGCCAAGCGTCAACCTCTCGTACCCGCTCATTCCCCGACAAGTCTAGTCCGCTGACACTCGATGGTCCTGCGCAGTCCACTCGACGGCAATGTTTCGTTCAGCTTTTGCGACGTCCCTCCGGATCGTGTCGACAAGTAGCCACAGAACACCGGCGTGAACGACCGCCATGACTGCCGCCACTACGGCCACAGTCCAGTCGCTGCGAAGAAGGCCGTTCGTGGCTGCTACCAAGGACGCGAGGAGAAGCGTCACCACAATCGAGGCCCCGACGTAATACAGCACTGCGGAACGCCCAGTCCCAGCTGGTTCCACAACGACATGCTGCTCGCTCACGCTGCGCTTCACCACTCCCCCACAGACCAGCCGCCTTCGTCGATCGACGAGCCCTCGAACGGACTACGTCGTGCTTTCCCGCAGTTCCCCAGTCGACCATGGCTCCATGGTGCCCGATGTCGGTCGTCCACGCCCTGCGAGTGCGAGCAAGGCCGCACCGACGTGCCGCTCGCGCGGGCCGGGCCGACCGGTGCTGCGTCCCTGCCGAGGAGCGGACCAGCGCGCCGATCATCCGTTCGCGCTGGCCTCGCCCGCCGGCGAGCCGGCAGTAGGGAGGATCATGGGTCACTTGACGCGCGTTCTGTCCCACGTTCACTGCTCGACCAGCTCGCCGAGTCGCTCGCGGCCGAGGCGAGCGACGCTCGCGTCGAGCGCCGCTGCGAGGACCTGCCGGGCGGTGGCCTGGAGTCGGCCGAGCGTTTGCGCCAGCTCCCGTGCGCGTTCGGTGTCGAGCCCGGCCCGCCAGTCCGCCGGCGCGAGATACGTCTCGAACAGCCCGACGAAGCGCGCCGCGATGTCGTCGGTATGAACCACGAGCCCTTCCCACTCGTCGAGGATCACGTCGAGCGGGATGCCGAGGTGCGCCAATGCGGCACCGGTCTCGAGGAACCGCCGGTCGGCAACGCGGATCTTGCCGTCGTCGGTGGGCTGCGCCAGCCCGAGCGACGCTGCCCGCTGCAGCACATCAGGGGTCATCGATCCGTCCGGGAACCGCTCGAGCAGCTCGACAGGATCGAGGACGATCGCGTGCACGTCGCCGAGGAGCGCATCGAGCTCGGCTTCGATGCCGATCACTGCGTCGAGGCTGCGTCCGTGCTCCCACTGCTCGAGCAGGTTGGCGATGCCAGCAAGCGAGTAGCCCTCGCCCTGTAGCCGGGCGATGAGCCGGAGGCGGCTCAGGTGCGAGTCGTCGTACCACCCGGTGCGGCCCTCCAGCCTCGGCGGAGCCAGCAGACCCTTCGTCCGGTACAGGCGCACGGTCGTCGACGCGACGCCGGCGTGTCGTGCCAGATCGTCGAGGCGGTACTCGCTTCCCATGCAGCTCCTATCCGCTTGCGCACGGTACAAGAGTAGATGGTAGCGTATTGGTCATGAGCAAACAAGGGCTGCACGTGAGCGAGCGATGAGGGGCACCATCCCGCGGCGGCTCCTGGTCAACGCGTTGGTGGAGCCTGACGAAGCAGCCCACCATCTCCCTGTGGGGAACCTCGACGGGCGCTGTTACCGACTCGGCGGAATGACCCGGCTGATCTATGAGGATCACAGCCGCCGCTTCCAAGGTTTCCGCCCCGGCGACCACGTCCACGCGATTGGCACCATTCGTGATGGGCAACTCACTGCAGGTTCCGTGTTCGGCGGCTCGCCGGAA
>JAHWJH010000258.1 GCA_019348555.1 Actinomycetota bacterium | reverse complement strand
GATGCCGCCGGGCAGGAGCCGCGACAGCGTCTCACCCTGCTCCTCGCGATCGACGATGGCCTGGTGGAGCAGGCGCAGCCGTCGAAGCCAGGTGGCGCCGCCGGCGCTGGCGCCTCTGGCCAGGACCAGGAAGAGCTTCTCCACGTCGTCGGACACCGCCTCGGCGGTGGTGCGGCGGGCCACGGCGATGGCCTTGATGGGCCTGCCCTCGGCCACCATGCGCAACAGGTCCTCGTCGACGGCGTCGAGCCCGTCCTCCCCGACCTTGGCCGGCGACACCAGGGCGTTCACGATGGCCGGGTCGAGTGCCGTCCCGCCCGTGGCCACCGCCCGCACGGCCTGGACCAGTTGATCCCCTTCGGCCAGGCGGTCCTTGAGCAGGTAGCCGTAGCCGGCGGCACCGTCGCCGAGGAGGGAGACGGCGTACTCCGGGTCGTCGTACTGGGAGAGGATGACCACGCCGGTGCCGGTGTGGCGCTTGCGCAGCTCCTGGGCCGCCTCGATGCCCTCCCGCTGGAACAGGGGGGCATGCGGATGTCGGTGACGAGCACCTGGGGCGCCGCCGCCTCGGCGCCGGCCAGGAGCTCCTCGTAGTCGGCCGCCACCCCCACGACCTCCAGGTCGCCTTCCCGGTCGAGGAGGGCCTTGACGCCCATGCGGACGATCAAGTTGTCGTCGGCCAGGAACACGCTGATGGTCATGGGGGCGGCGTCCGGTGGCCTGCTACTCGACGGTGAACTCGGCGAGCATGCCCTGGGTGAAGTGGGGCGGACCGTCGAGCTCTCGCCCGCTCTCCTCGGCTGCGGCCAGGGCCTCGGGGGTGGACCCCACGATGAAGAAGCACAGGGCGCCGTAGCGGCCGGGTTCGAGGTCGACGAAGGCCAGGTCGGAGCCCCCGGGCGGGGCCATGGCGAACCCCTTGGCCTCGACCTTGGTGAAGGCCTCCTCGGGGGGAAGCTGGGCCAGCTCCTTGAGGGACTGGGTCACGCCGTCGTTGAAGCGGAGGAGGATCAGCTCGTGCTCCTCGCCGCCCTCGTTGGTGAAGTTGAAGGCGGTCTTGCCGACCTCGAGGGGCTCGTCGAGCCCTTCGAACTTGTACTCGGTGCCGGTGACCGCCACCTCGGCCACCTCACAGTTGGCCAGGAGGTAGTCGTCGATCCGTCCGTCGAGCTCCTCTACCTCGGGTGGCGGCGGGCCCTGTTCTTCCTCACCTCCGGCGGCGAAGGCCTGCCGGGTCAGCTCGACGATGCGGTCCACATCGTCGGAGATCTCCGCCGGCGCGGTGGCCTGGACCTTCTCGAAGACCGCCTCGAGCCGGGCCGGATCCGGGCCTTCGGGCCCGCCGGCGGCAAAGGTGGCGTCGACGTCGAAAGCCGCGTCGCAGAACGCACGCACGTCGCCGGTGGCACCGGCCGCGGTGGTGCTCGGCGTATCGGCCTGCGTGGCCGTGGTCGTGGTCGTGGCGTCCTCGTCGCTGTCGCCGCAGGCCGCCAGGCCGGCGGACAGGACGCCGAGCACGAGGGCGACGACGAGGGCGACGACGACTGCCACGATCAGCCCGAGCACGAGCGCGACCGCCAGTGTCCGCGCCGGCCTCGGCTGGACCTGCTCGACGGGCCGCGCCGGATCGAAGACGGTGACCGAGAGGCCGCCGGCAGCAACGCTGCCGAATCGCTCCTCCACGAGATCCGAGAATTCCGTCGTGACGGCGGCCAGCACCCGTTGGCTCTGCGTCGGCGTCGGCGCGTCGTACGAGAGGAGCAGCACAGCGCTCGATGGCTTCAGCGTGACGGTGAGGTCCTCGACGCGGTCGGTGATGGGCCGCACGAACGACGGGTCCTTGGGCATCAGCGCGCCCATGAGAAAGGCGCCGAACAGCGCGTGGATGCCGATGAACTCCGTGGCGGCCGCCGAGGCGAGCGTCAGCAGCAGCACGACGGCCAGCGTCCCCGACGACCGGCCCCGGTCGGTCCCGCGGACGGCTCCCAGCCGCCGCAGCAGCGGCTTCACCGTGAAGAACATCAGCAGCACGTACACGCCCGACAGCGCCGCGGTGACCAGCCCCGGCCCCAGCCCCTGTGCCCTTCCCACGGCCACCACGAACGCCAGCATGCACCACGCCGTCACGTCGTCCACCGCCGCGCAGGTG
>JAHWJH010000257.1 GCA_019348555.1 Actinomycetota bacterium | reverse complement strand
CGTAGTAGGCGACCACCACCACGAAGAAGGTGGCCACCGACCCGCCGAGGAGAGCCACGCCGAGCAGGCGCAGCGGGCCGGGGCTGGCCAGGTCGGCCACGGCCGAGCCCACGTCGGCCACCGCCGAGACCATCACGAACAGCGGGATGGCCAGGGCGAAGGTGAAGGCGACGTGGAAGCGGGCCCGCCCGCTGGGGAGAGCGGCGGGCTCGATCACACCCAGGTGCAGGCCGCTCGCCAGCCGGCTGGAGAGGATGCCGCCCAGGGCGCCGGCGCTGGCCAGGAAGGGAGGGACGAGCACCAGCAGGGCCGGGTAGGTGACGAACGAGGCCAGACGCTTCTCGATGATGAGCCCGGCCACCAACCCGACGACCGCCGCCCCCAGCACGACCGGGAAGGACTCGACGAGGATGCGCTTGAGCAGGGGCTGGGACGAGCGCACGGCGGCGACCAGCACGGCCACCGAGAAGGCTCCGAGGGCCAGCGCCAGCACCGGCGTCACCAGGTCGATGCCCACCAGCAGGGTGGCCAGGAAGATGGCCGGCAACGTCACCATGTCGCCGGCAGCGGTGATGACCGGGGCCAGCACGTTGTCCATGTCCCAGCCACCCCGGGCCGAGGCCGCGGCCAGGGCCACGGTGAGGGCCATCACCAGGGCCGACGACACCAGCCCCGCCAGCACCGAGATGACGATCAGGTCAGGGATGGAGATGGTGTTCTCGAGCCCGAAGACCACCGCCACCGCCTTGGCCAGGAAGGCCAGGGCCAGCGCAGTGGTGATCGACAGGGTGGCGGCGGCCAGCAGGTTCTGGCCCACCACCGTGTCGGTTCGGCGGGCGAGGCCGAACGTGCCGGTGTGGATCGACGTGCTGAGCCGGCTCCCCAGCGCCCCGAAGATGGTGCCGCGCATGCCGATGGCCGCAGGGACCAGCACCAGCAGGCCGGGAAGGGCCTCGAGCGTCGACTTGATGGAGCCCAGGGTCATGCCGGCGACGAAGCTGGCCAGCAGCGAGACGGTCAGGGCGACCAGGCTCTGGCGGGTGCTGGCAGCGTCGGGGCCCAGCAGGGCCCGGTACCGGTCCACCAGGCGGAGGCGACGTCGCTGCACGGGGGCCGAGTCTGCCCGACCACCGGGGCGGTGGGGGCCTTCCTGGGATCCAGCCGGCGCACGAGGCGCCGGCGGCGGGCCGCTGACCTAGCGGCGGGAGCGGGACATTCAACCAGGCTTCATCGGCGGCCGCCCGTCGTCCTCGGGACTCAGCGGCCCCGGGCTGGACCGGCCGGCCAGCTCGGCCAGCTTGGCGTCCCAGCCGTTGGCCCGGTCACGGTGCCAGCCCTCGCTGCTGTCGACGACCTTGCCGTCGGCGTCGACCAGCACCAGGGAGGGCACGGCGTCGAGCTCGTAGGCCTTCGACACCACGTAGCCGTCGCTGTCGTCGAGCACCGGCGCCTCGAACTCCCGCTCGTCGAGCCATCCCCGGGCCTTGCCCAGCGGGTCCTGGGAGATGGCCACGACCGGGACGCTGTCGCCGTAGCGCCGCGCCAGCTCACCCCAGACGGGGAACGACAGCTGGCACGTGGGGCAGCTGGTCTTGAAGAAGGCGAGGAACGCAGGGCCGGTGGCGGTCAGGTCGGCGAGGCTGAGGAGCTCACGGTCGTCGCCGGCGGCGGGCAGGGCGAACTCCGGGGCCTCGGAGCCAGCAGGAAGGGCCATGGCCGGAAACGGTAGCGACGCCGCCACCGGTCAGCACGTTGAGAAGCCACCCAACCCCTCGGGGTCCTCGTCGAGGGCCTCCACCGACGTCACCTCGGCCCGGGGCGGGCCCTGGCGGCACCACCGCTGCAGGCGCTCCACGGCCTCGGGCTCGCCCTCGGCCACCACCTCCACCTTGCCGTCGTGCAGGTTCTCCGCGAACCCGGCCAGCCCCAGGTCGCTGGCGCGGCGCTGCGCGTAACGCCGGTAGCCGACGCCCTGCACCTGGCCGGAAACCAGGGCCGTCAGGCGCTGCGGGCGCGGCGCGTCAGGAAGAGGGTTCCGTCCGGTCACGGGGTCAGTCAAGCACGGCGGCCGGCCGGCGATCGGCCCCCGCCGCACGTTCCGGCTCGAGCCCTTCCGCCGGCGTTCACCGCGGGGCGGGTTCTCACCGGGC
>JAHWJH010000256.1 GCA_019348555.1 Actinomycetota bacterium | reverse complement strand
TCGAAGCCGTGGTCGACGTACGCCCGCAAGACCACAGCCGACAGGGATGACAGGGGCGGCTTGGCTCGATAGTGGTCGTAGGCCTGGTCACGCGATGCGAAGGTGTCACGGCGCCGCCGGGCCGCCGCTGCCAGCCAGTTACCGGGGTCGGGGCCGAGCGGCGGGTCGACCGGCACGATCACCGGCTCGTAGCAGTACAGCTTCCGGAACGTCCCCTGCCGAGCTTGCTCGGCCAGGAGGAGAACCGTCGCCCCGGCGGAGTGTCCCACGCCGGAGGGCCGCTCGAGCCCGAGCCCGTCGATCACGGCGAGGACGTCGTCGGCCTGCCGAGGCCAGGCGTGGTCGCCGCCAGCTCTCTCACCCGAGTCGCCGTGACCACGGGCGTCGTAGGAGACGCAGCGGTACCGGTCCACCAGGTGGTCGGCCACGGCCAGCCAGACAAGCCCGTGCAGCCCGGTGGCATGGACGAAGACGACAGCGGGGCCGGTGCCACCGAGGTCGTGGGCGACGAGGTCCACACCGTCGACGCTGCGCACCGTGGTGGTCGCCGGCTTCACCTCGGGCGGTGCCGCTGGCGGGGGAGGTCCGAGCCGCTCACCAGATCGAGAAGAGCCGGGCGGTCGAGCTTGCCGGTCGGTGAGCGGGGAAGTTGCTCCAACAGGCACAGCTCGTCGGGCAGCTTGTGGCGGGCCAGGGTGACGCTCAGGAACTCCCGCACCTCGGACAGGTCGGGCGCGTCGCCGTTGGCGGGCACCACGCAGGCGCACACCGCCTCGCCCAGCACGGGGTCGGGGGTGGCCACGATCGCCGCGTCGGCCACGGCGGCATGGCGGACCAGGACCGACTCGACCTCGGCGGGGGTCACCTTCAGGCCGCCGCGGTTGACCACCTCCTTGCGCCGGCCGAGCACGTACAGCAGGCCGTCCTCGTCGATGCGCCCGAGGTCGCCGCTGTGGTACCAGCCGTCGGTGGCCACGTCGGGGTGGCGCCAGTAGCGCACAGGGGCGGCGGCCCCGAAGGCGATCTCGCCCACCTCGCCGGGCGGCAGCGGCTGGCGGTTCTCGGGGTCGACGATGGCCACCGTGCCGTCCGCCGGCGTCCCCGGCGGGCCCCGGAACACGGTGCGGCCCACCGAGCCGCGGAGGATCTCGTCACGGTCGGTGGTCTGGGTGGTGAACCCCTCGCTGCACCCGAACACGTAGAGGATCTCCGTGCCCAGGCGCTCGTAGACCTGCTCGGCGAGCGGCCGGGGCAGCGCGGCGGCGGCGGAGATCACCCAGCGCAGGCGGGACACGTCGTGGACCTCGGGGTCGAGCGCCCGCAGCAGCAGGGTGAGGTGGGGGGGCATCCCCGGCAGGATGGTGACCTGCTCGTCGGTCACCAGCCGTAGCGCCCCGGTGGGGGAGAAGCGCTCCTGGAGGACCAGCCGGCCTCCGCGGAGCAGGGCGATCAGCGCCAGCCGCAGCCCGAAGACGTGGGCGACGGGCAGGTACACGAGGTGGACGTCGTCGGGACCGGGGCGGAAGGCGTCGGCGAAGAACTGCATCTTGGCCCAGCAGGCGGGGAGGGTCTCCAGCACCCCCTTGGGCCGCCCGGTGGTGCCCGAGGTGAGGAACATCAGCCCGGGGTCGTCAGGGCCCTGGAGCGGTGCGATGGGCGCCCCGGGCTGGCTGCCCTCCAGCAGCGTCGAGAGCACGAGGTCTCCGTCGTCGGGTATGCCCTCGTGGACGATGCGCAGCGTCTCGGGGCGGGCGCGGGCGACGGCCCGCAGGGCCGCCTGGGGATCGTCGATGCCGGGACGGGGATGGAACAGCACGGCCGCCGCCTCGGTGTGCTCGACCAGGTCGGACAGCTCCTGGCCGGTGAGGTCGTCGTCGGCGCCCACGTGGATGGCTCCGACGGCCCAGGCGGCGGCGATGGCGACGATGTGCTCCGGGCAGTTGCGCAGGCCGCTGATGAGCCGGTCGCCGGGGCGGACCCCAAGGCGCCGGTAGGCGTCGGCCAGGGCGGCCACCAGCCGCCACAGCTCGCCATAGCTGATGCTGTGGCCTCGGTAGGTGATGGCGTCGCGGTCGCCCCACCGGCGGCAGGCGGTCTCCAGGTCGGGGGCGAGGGGTGCGCCCCTCTCGGACCGGCCCGCCGGGTGGACCATGCGCG
>JAHWJH010000255.1 GCA_019348555.1 Actinomycetota bacterium | reverse complement strand
CCTGCCAGTCACGGTCGTCGGTGGCCCGCTCCAGGGCGGCGTCGACGTGGGGGCCCTCGAAGGCAGCCAAGGCGATCACCGCCCGGCGCCGCACGGTGGCCCGGTCGGTGGTGGCCGCCAGCACCGCCGCCAGACCGGCCTCGTCCCCGACGGCGCCGAGGGCCGCCACCGCCGCTTCCCGGCACAAGGGGTCGTCATGACCGGTGGCCAGCGTCGCCAGGGCCTCCACCACTCCGGCCTCGGCCGGGCTGCGCTCGCCGCAGGCCCACGCCGCCTGCTCGATCACCCCGGGGTCGGGGTCCTCCAGCAGCGGCAGCAGCGAGATCTCGGGCCGGTCCACGGCGAGCGTGGCCGCCCGCCGGCGCACGGTCGGCGAGGGGTCGGCGACGGCATCGGCCAGGGTGGGGGCGTCGAGCGAGCCCATCCGGGCCAGGGCGGCCAGGGCCGTGGCCCGGGTCGACGGATCGGCGTCGCCCCACAGCCGGCGGGCGGCGGCCTCGTCGCCCTCGTGCCCGGCCACGGCGGCGGCCCGCCGCCCGGTGCTCGCCGAGTCGGAGTGCGTCACCCGACGCCGGCGCGCATGGCCATCACCAGCAGGCCCAGGGCCACGGCGACGACGAGCGCCAGCAGGGCGCCCACCGTGGCGAGGAGCAACACCAAGAGCACCGCCGAGCGGATCGGGTGCCGGGTCGGCGGGGGGACGCTGCGGATGGATGCCCGGGGCCGGCCTGCGGCCGGCGCCGCCTCCTCCTCCGCTGGCGCCTCCTCCTGCGCCGCCTCCTCCTGCTCGGGCGAGGGCGACTGCACCAGGGACCCGGGCGACGGCGTGGCAGGCTGGGGCTCTTCTCGCACGACGAGGAGCACGACCGCCCCGGACAAGGCGACCACGGCGAGGCTGATGACGAGCGAGAACACGCTGGGCCCGAGGGTAGTGCCGGTTCCGGCAGCAGCCGAGGACCCATCATGGGCCCGTTGAAGTCATGGGCCCGTCGAAGAAAGTCCTCAAGTGTCGCTCATGGCGTGCCGATGAGGACAGAGATGTCCCAACGGCGGGCGCCCACGGGGCGGTGAGGAGAAAGGCGTGAGCGCCGCTTCGGCTCAGCTGGGCTTCGCCGCCGAGTTCGTCCTGTTCCTCGTCGCCGTTGCCGGCGTCGGGGTGGTGCTGCGGGCACAGCTGCTGGGCAGCTGCCGGCAGGACCGGATGCTGCTCGCCGCCGGGTTCGCCGGCGTGGGCCTGGCCTCGTTCCTCCACGGGTCGCTGCTCGTGGCCGACGCCGGAGCCTCGGCCGTGGCCGTCCCCCGGCTGCTCGGCATCGCCCTGCTCGCCGCCGGCTCGCTGCGGGGGGACGGGGTGGCTCCTCGCCGCCAGCTGTGGCTGGGGCTGGGGTTGCTCACCGTGGCCGAAGCCATCACCCTCTGGCCCACCCTCGCCGACCTCGGCGTCGTGGCCAACGGGGCCCGGGTGCTCGGCACCCTCGGCCTGGGTGCGGCGTTGTCCACCGCCAGCCAGCGCTCCATCTCCGCCCGGGTGGCGGTGGCGGCGACGGGGCCGGCGCCGGCGCCGAGGAGACCGCAACCGACGGGCGCGATGACGTCACGGTCATCGCCGTGGTCGACAACCAGTTCCAGCCGCAGCACTGGAACTTCAGCGCAGCACGCATGCCGCAGCACCTCGACGCCGACCCGTCGAACGACCTGCCGCTGACGGCAGCGCCTGACACCTGGCTGCCGGGTTTCACGACCGAGGGACTCGCGAGCTACAACGCATTGCCGGTGACCATCGACGAGGTACGACGCAGCCGTTCGGTGGCTTCGATGCAGAAGGCCGACGCGGAGGCGTGGAGCTCGGTGAAGCGGTCGACCGCCGACGCTGTGAACTACCACTGGATTCCGGGATCCAAGGTCGTAGGCGCGGTCCACTTCGGCAGTGGCAGCTTCCAGGGCACGAACACGGCGCACGGTGCCGGAACAAGCTCGGTCACCGCGGGCAACATCCACGGCACCTGCGCCGAGTGTGTCGTCGTCCTCGTCACCTATGGCGGGAATGATCGCGAGGCCGCCTCGAACTGGGTGATGAAGCAGGACTGGATCGACGTGGTCACCAACTCGTTCGGGTTCTCCCAGGTGGAGCGCGAGCGGTTCTACAGCGGCTCGGACACCGAACTAG
>JAHWJH010000254.1 GCA_019348555.1 Actinomycetota bacterium | reverse complement strand
CCTCGGAGGCAAGCTTGCCGAGCATCGTCTGCTCGAAGCCCTTCAGGTCGGTCCAGAGGGTGCCCGGGCCGGCGTAGAAGATGCCGAGGCGCAGGTCGACCGGAAGGCCCTCGGCGAAGACGTAGCGGTTGTACGCCTCGGGACCGCCCAGCGACTGGACGTACTGGCGGAACCGCTCGGCCTCGGCCTGCTCGCGACCGAAGATCTTGATCACCACCAGGCCGGACAGGTTTTCCTGCAACCGTGTCGACACGTCGCCCAGCCGCTCGCGCGACGCCTTCGCCCCCTTCGCGGCGACCGCGACGAACCCGTAGCCGGCGCCGGGCCGGTCGCCGCGGGCATGGCCTTGGCCAGCAACTCGGCGGCCTCGACGTGGCGGTCGCGCAGCGACAGCGAGCGGGCCAGGTAGACGTCGCCCTTCACGTCGCCCGGCCGCGCGTCGCGGTAGGCGGACGCCACCGCCGCCATGGCCGCCGGGGCGTCGTGGAGGTAGGGGGCCACGTCGTCGAACGCCGCCTGCGGGTTGCTGGCGGCGGCGAAGCGCCGGCGGATCTCGGCGTCGGCGGCCGGGCCTTCGGGCAGGAGCCGGGCCAGCGACAGCAGCGACTCGTGCCCGTCGGGCTCCTCGTCCAGCCCCGCGCGGAACGCGGCGACCGCCTCGTCGCGCTGGCCCAGCCCGTCGAGCGCCACGCCCGCGGCGTTGCGGTAGTGCGCGTCGGCGGCGAACAGCGTGGCGTAGCGGTCGGCGTCGGCCAGCGCCTTGCGGAGGATGGTGTGGACGTAGCGCACCGAGCGGGCCGACAACCCGGCGCCCGAGTAGCGGTGCCCGTCAGCGAGCAGCCGGGCGTAGAGCCGGTCCAGGTCGACGGCGGTCAGGGCCTGCAGCCGGCCGTCGCCAAGGGTGGGTAGAACGTGGAGCCGCAGGGTGTCGGCGTAGCTGGCCACGGTGCGAGGACGCAGGCCCTGGGTGGGCAGGGCGTCGACCCAGCCCTCCATGTACTCGGCGACGGTGATCCGGTCCGTCGCCACGAAGGTGCCCTTGCCCAGGTCGTGGAGTAGCTCGTTGAGGGCCGCCTGGGCGTCACGCTTGGTGCGGAACCCCCGGCGACGAATCTGCTTCCGTGGAGCGCCGGCCGGTGCAACGTCGACACGAATCCACCAGCTGCCGTTCGTGTCCCGATCGATCTTGCCCCGCCGGCTCATGACGGGTCCCCGAGGGCGATGAGCTCGGCACCGTGACGACGGGCGATGTGGCGTTCCCACCACGACCGGGCGGCCGTGGCGTCGGTGAACCGGACCTGCACGTCGCAGATACCGCGGCGCTCGGTGATGGTCCTAGGGTCGGGTGTTGCGGGCATGAGGGTCGCTCCTCTGCTCGTGGCCTCGGTCGGTGTTGGCGCACCGGCCGGGGCACTTTCGGTTGGTGGGCACAGCGTACCACGCCCCGTGCCCATCCTGTGCCCACCCAAGGCCCTGTGCCCATCCCCTGGCGACGGAAAGGGCGTCTGACCTGCTCTTATCCTGCGCGCTCGGAGGGAATCGAACCCCCAACCTTCTGATCCGTAGTCAGATGCTCTATCCGTTGAGCTACGAGCGCAGAGGGCCGGCAATGACAACGTCCGTCCCTGACCATGGCCGAGTCTACCTCGGGGTCGACCTCGGGCCGGCAAGAATGTAGTCGCCGGCATCCGACCAGCCTGGTTGCTCTACCCGAGGTTCAGTTGATCGGCACAGGCCGGCCACGCATCCCAGCCTTGCCTGGCCTGCAGGCGCTCGGCCATGGCGATCTGGATGTCCGCCGGCTGCTCGTGAGGGTATCCGACACCACCGACGGCCTGCCAGGATGACAGGCTGATCTGTAGACCCCCGTAGTAGCCGTTTCCGCTGTCGCGCTGCCAGTTTCCACTCGACTCGCACATCGACAGCGAGCGCCAGACGCTGTCGCCCGGGAGTGTGGGCGACGTGGGTGGCACAGGCAGAGGAGGAGGAGGAGGAGGCGGTGGCGGTGGCGGTGTCTTGTTCACTGCCTTTCGTGACGCCGGCTCACCGCTTACGAGGTGGGGGCTGATCCGGGAGATCACACGTTCATCGAGGCGTGTGGGCACTGGCGGCACTGCCAGTTGCCGGGTGGAGACTCTGGCCAACTCTTCTTGGTGCGCAATCATGTC
>JAHWJH010000253.1 GCA_019348555.1 Actinomycetota bacterium | reverse complement strand
CTCGACCGAAGGGCCGGCGAGATCGACCTCCCCGGCTTGGGCCCGCATCGCCTGCGCCCGGTGGTTGAGAGCGACGACCGTTTCGTTGGTCGGCGCCATCATCGCCGCCGCCTCGCCTCGGGATCGGGCCTCCCACCAGGCGTCCACCACCGCCCGCTCCATCTGTCGGCGGCTCCCGCCGTGGATGCGGCCGTGGTCGTCGTAGAGGGCCAGCACCTCGGGGTTCCCCCGACGCAGCTGCAGGCTCGCCTCCCGCTCCCAGGCGTGAGCGAAGCGGTGGACACGGTCGAGCTCGATCGCCCCGTAGCAGTCGATCAGGTGGCCGAACATCCCGGAACGCCCCACCGCCGAGAACTGCAACGGGTCGCCCACCAGGGCCAGCCGCCAGCCCCGGTGATCGGCCAGGGACGCCAGCTCGGCCAGGCGAGGGGTGGGGACCATGGCCGCCTCATCAACCACCACCGTGGCCCCGGCAGGAAGGTCGTAGCGGTGGTCGGGCGGGCGCGGCAGGCGGTGCTCGGTCAGAAGCTTGTCCAGGGTGTCCGAGGCCAGCCCGGCGTCGTGGGCCAGGACCTCGGCGGCGGCGGCAGAGGGCGCCACGCCGAACACCGCTCGGCCCTCGGCCCGCAGCTGGTCGATGGCAGGGCCGAGTGCGGTGGTCTTGCCGGCACCGGCAGGGCCTACGACCAGCACCAGCTCACGGCTCCCCGCCACCGCAGAGGCCACTTCGCGCTGCGGGCCGGACAGCTCCTCGTCCCCCTCGACGGGGAGGTCGTGGCCGCCTCGGGCCAGTCGCCGCTCGGCCCAGCCGACCAGGCGCTCCTCCTGGGCGAGGATCTCTGGTGTGGTCAGCACCCGCTGTGCCACCGACTCGGTGATGGGACGGCCGTCTCGGCGCAGGGCGACGCCGTCAGGGATCGGCGGCGACAGCTCGATGAGGCGCTCGGACACGACTCCTTCGGCCAGGCCGTCAAGCCACGGCACGAGCGTCTCGGCGGGGACGGCGACGTCGGTGGGGACCGCGGCGGCGAGCTCCCGGACCAGCTCGGCTGGCCGCCATGACGACTGGCGATCAGCCAGCGCCTCAAGCGCCTGGTTGACGATGTGCTCACCGGTGGCGTCGTCGAGACCCCTACCGGCCGGCGTCGGTCCGAATGTGGCCGCCAGTCGCTCGGGGGCGTAGCCGATGGCCCTGCCCCGCTCACCCCACGCCTCGTGAAGTGACTGGGCATCGTCGCCATGGGACTTGGCCGGGCGGCTGTCGGTAACGGCCTCGCGCTGGAGGCGCCAGCGCTCCCGAGGCGTCGGCTCACGCTGGAGCTGCTCGCTGAAGTGCTCGAGCTTCTCCTCGATTCGATCCCGGACTGCTCGGGTTCTAGAGGAGAACTCGAGTCGGACCTCCTCTGGGACGTCGCGCATCTCGGCAATGCCGTTGGCCGGCTCCTCCCAAGCCACGCCAAGGGACCGAGTCAGCTCGGCCCGCAGGCTCGCGTGGTACACGGCTGACAGCGTGCGCTGGTCAAGCTTTATGGTGCGGGCGTCGAGCGCCAGCCAGCGCCCGTCAACGGCCGCCACCCGGTTGGCGATGACGACGTGTGTGTGCAACTGGGGATCGAGGGCCCGGCTGGTGTGCTGCCGAAAGCACGCCGCAGCGATGCCCTGTGCGTCGAGCGTGGCCACCTCACCGTTGATGCGGTAGCGGGTGTGGGCATGGGCCTCGATCCAGTTCACCATGGCCGCCACCGCGGCGTCGTGAGCGCCGAGGACGGCGCTGCGGGTGGCGTCGTCGCCCAGGGCGAAGAGCACAGAGACGGACTTGGGCGCCGAGGCGGTGACGTCGAAGCCGCGGACCGACCCTTCACCGTAGCGACGGCCGAGCGGCTCGACAGCGCTCGGTTCGAGGCCAGCCATGAGCTGGAGGAAGTCCTCGTCACCCACCTCGCCGTCCAGGCCGAGGGACACCGCCGCGTCCCCTCGCCACACGCCCGCCGGCTCCCCGGCGTCCAGGTAGTAGCTGGGAAGGCCCTCGACGTAGTAGAGCCCGGCCTCGGGGCCCTTGAGCGTGGTCACCCGCACGGTCACTCGCACCACCCGCCCACGGGTGTGCACCCGTCTGTCATGGATTGAGACAGGGAGGTTGTGAGGAGGTTGGTCATGGTGGTGGCCTGTGGGTCAGGTCGAGGG
>JAHWJH010000252.1 GCA_019348555.1 Actinomycetota bacterium | reverse complement strand
CGGTCCCGTCGTCGGCCACCCGGCGTACGGCGACGAGCACGTCCTCCAGGGCGGTCGAGTGCAGGGCTGTCTCGGCCAGGACCAGACCCCGGTCTTCGTCCACCAGCTGCTCGGGGTTCAGCACGGCCACCACCTCGCCGCTCCGCGACAGGGTCATCTCGAAGCGCAGCCGCCTGGCCACGGCGGCGGGAACCACCGCCACGCCACCGTGGTCGAGGGAGTAACCCGCCACCTCCACCCGCCCGCCGTCGGCCACCACCACGGTCTCGGTGACCCCGCCGGTCGACCCGGCGATGCCGGCCAGGGTCACCACGACCCCCAGGTGGGCCAGCACGGCGCCGGCGGACCGGCGCCGGGCCCCGAGCGGGCCTGGAGCCCGCAGACGCCGGACCAGCTCCGCCACGAGGAGCACCGCCGAGAAGGTGGCCAGTGGAGCGGCGGCCACGGCGAAGGGCCGACGACCGCCGCCAGCGGCCACCACCAGTCCTACCAAGGCGGCGCCGGCGGCGGCGGGGGCGACCAGCCGGCGGGACGCGGCGGTGAGGCCCCCCGACCAGCGCAGCGCCGGGGCCACGCCCACCAGGGCGAGCACGGCGAGGGCCAGGGGGGCGCTGAGCACGGCGAAGTAGCGGCCGCTCACCACGAAGGCTTCGCCACCGGTGAGCTCGGCGACCAGCGGGAACAGCGTGCCGAACGTCACCACGGCGACGAGGCCCAGCAGGAGGACGAGGTTGGCGGCGAGCGCCCGCTGGCGTCCCCAACGGGGTCGAGCGACCCCCGGTGACGAGCGACGGCGGGCGCGCCGCGAGAGCCACACGGTTGCGGCGGCCACGACGACCACCACGGCGAGCAATGCCCAGCCAACGGCTCGGGCCTCGGCGAATGCGTGCACCGACGATGCCGCCCCGGAGCGGGCCAGCACGCTGCCGATCAGGGCGAGCACGAAGGTGGCCATGGCGAGGGTCGCCGTCGAGGTCCGCACCCGGCAGCGGTGCTCGTCGACCATGGCGACATGGACCAGGGCGGTCGATCCCAGCCACGGCAGCAGGGCGGCGTTTTCCACCGGGTCCCAGGCCCAGAAGCCGCCCCAGCCGAGCTCCACGTAGGCCCAGTGGGAGCCGGCCAGCATGCCCACGGTCAGGGCCAGCCACGCCAGCCCGGCCCAGTGCCGTACCAACCGCAGCCAAGCTTCGTCACACGAGGCGGAGGCGAGGCCGGCGGCGGCCACGGCGAAGGGGACGGCGCAGGTGATCAGTCCGAGGTAGAGCAGCGGCGGGTGGTAGAGCATGGCCGGGTGCTCGAGGATGGGGGCCAGGCCGCCACCGTCGATGGCGGGCACGGCCAGTGTGGCGAAGGGGTCGGCGAAGGCCGCCCCGACGGCCACGAAGGCGCCGGTGAGGCCGGCGAGGACCGCCGCCACCGCGGCGACCAGGTCGGGGCGATGCCGGCGCAACGAGCGAAGCCCGAGCACCGCCGCCAGCGACAGCAGCCACGACCAGAACAGCAGGGACCCCTCCATCCCACCCCACAACCCGGCCAGCCGGTAGGGCCACGACGTGGCCCGGTTGGTGCTCTCGGCCACGTAGACCAGGCGGTAGTCGCCGGTGGCCAGCGCCCAGGCCAGACAGCCCACGGCCACGGTGAGCAGCCCCGCCAGCACCGCCGGCCCCGCGCTCGTCACCGCCGGCGGCGGCGCCACGCTCCCCGCGACACGTTCCCGCCGGCTGGCCCACGCCCCCGCCCCGGCGGTGGCGCCGGCCGCCACCACCGCTCCCCACGACGACACCGACCCGAGGACGCCGACGTCCACCGGCGCACGCTACCGCCGCAGTGCCACCTGCTCCCGGCAGCACCCAGCGTCGCCGTGCGGCCACGTTGTGGGCACCCCCCGTCGCTGGCGCAAACTCGGCAATCCAGCGCCACCTGCCACGCCGTACCATGACGTGATCGACCACTCGGCCGACCCCTCCGGCGCCCCCGCCCCCTGCAGCCTGCTCGACATCGCCCGCCGCGTCGAGGAGCGTGTCCACCTGCTGCTCGACGCCGAGGCGACCCGGTGGGCGGCGGTCGACCCCGAGCTCCGCCTCCTGGTCGAGTGCCTCGCCGCCTTCGTGGACTCGGGCGGGAAGCGCCTCCGGCCGGCCTTCTGCCACTGGGCCTACGTCGGCGCCGGCGGGGACGCCGGCGATCC
>JAHWJH010000251.1 GCA_019348555.1 Actinomycetota bacterium | reverse complement strand
GCGGGCCAGCGGGGGGTTGTGCAGGGCGGCCAGGCCGAAGGGCCAGTAGAGCCGGTCCATCGGCAGGTCCAGGAGCTGGTGGGGCGTCATGTACGCCAGGCTCTCGGCCAGTGCCACGCTGAGCACGGCCTCGGAGGCGTCCGATCCCCAGTTCTCGTCGTGCACCCAGGAGCCGAACATGCTCGCCTCGCCGGTGGTCGGCTCCACCACGAAGCGCAGGAGCGTGTTCCGCAGCAGGGGGCGGGCGGCACCGGAGAGGGCGTGGTGCTCGGCCGGCACCACGTCGCGGTAGCGGCCCCACTCCTGCTGGAAGGCCAGGACCCCGTCCTGGACGGCCTGGCGCTGCTGGCGCTGGCCCGGCCGGCCCGCAGGCGCCGCCATGGTCACCGGCGCTCCCCGGTCGTCGAAGCCCCGCAACGAACCCACCTCGGGCATGCACACCTGCTCGAGCACCTCGGGGCTGCGCATGATCCAGCGGATGGCCGGGTCCGGCAGCCCGACGGTGCCGAGGAAACCCTCGGCGGCCACGCCGTCGAGCATGCGACCCACGGCGGCCTCGTTGGTGATGAGGTAGAGCCCGAGCGTGCGCAGCTCGACACCCTCGGCCCGCAGCGCCACGTCGAGCGCCGCCTGGATGGTGGCTCCCCAGCCCAGGTCGACCAGCACGACCTGGCCCGAGCGGCGGCCCACCGCGCCCACCACGTGGTCGACCAGTCGCCGGCGGACCGTCGAGCAGTGCGCCACCACCTGGGCCCGGAGATCGTCGCTGGCGGCGACCGCCCGCAGGAACTGCCGGCGTAGGGCCTCGTCGTCGAGGCGGTCCCCCGCCCGGTCAGCCAGGTCGGGCAACTCACCAGCCACCAGGCCGAGGCCCTCGCAGGCCAGGGCAAGGGTGGGAGCCTGGCGGCGGTGCAGGAAGGACTCGAGCTCGCCGGTCGAGGCGTCGACCACGGCGGCCTGGGTGCAGACGTGCCGGGAGACCCACAGCGTCGACGCCCGGGCGCCGGCACCGCGCTGGTCCCGTGCCGCTTCCACCAGGGGGGCCAGGAAGGCGCCCTCCCGCATGACGCAGAAGACCTCGTCGGCGCCGGCAGCGGCGGCCCGCTCGTGCACCCACTCGGCGAAGCCGGTCAACACAGGGCCGAAGACGGTGGCGCCGGTGGCCCACCACGGGCGCAGTTCCGGAGGCAGGGACGCCCCGTCGGACCGGCGCAGCGTCTTGGCCCGAAGGGCGGTGATGCCGAGGTCGCCGGCGCCGGCGGCGAGCGGGGCACGGGGCCGCTGCACGGCGTCCCCCCGGCTCAGCCCCTCGCGCTCCAGGACCTCCGGCAGGGGCTCCGGGCGCCGGTCGAGCTGGACGCTGTGGATGCCCTTCCTGGCGGCGCAGGCCACGTCGGCCTCCGGGTGGTCGCCCAGGTGCAGCACCTCGCCGGGCGCCACCCCCAACGACTCCAGCACCAGGTCGTAGAGGCCCGAACCCTTGTTGCGGCGGTTGTCCGACGAGGTGAACACCGCCTCGATGCCCATCTCGTCGAACGGCGCACGGTCGAGCAGGCGGTGCAGCTGGCTCGCCGAGAAGTAGGTGTCGGAGACGACCGCCACCCGCACGCCGAGCGAGGCCCGCAACGATCGAGCGAGGTCGACCACGGCCAAGTCGGGGAAGGTGAGGGACCGCTCCACCTCCACCTCCACGTCGGCCAGGCGGGCGGGCGGGACGTCGCCGGCCACCGCCCCCCCCAGGCAGGCGTAGATCTCGGGAAGCGACACCTCGGGGGTGGCCCGCTCCTGCCGGCTCGTCTCTCGGGCCTCGATCTCGGCCGCTTCCCGCAAACGGGCGAAGCCCTCGGGCGCCACCCGCAGGTGGCCCCCGGCCGCCAGCGCCCGCCCCACCAGCACGAAGGCATCGACCGGCTCGGGGACCACCCGCCACAGCAGGGTGTCGAACACGTCGAGCGAGAGCACCTTCACGGACTGGCGCTCGGCCAGGGCCCGAGCCCGAGCGACGCAGGCGTCGTCGGGGCCGGCGGTGGCGGGAGCCGCCTCAGTCACGCATGCCCCGCACGGCGCGGACTCTAGTGGTCGCCTCCGGCGGTGCCGACGAGCGGCGCCGGCGTCCATTGGTGGGCAGGCCCGCCGGCGTCCACTAAGAATGTCGGGGTGCCCTTCCTGAATGCCAACCGGGTCGCCGGCGTGTCACCGCCACGTTCATGAGGGCGTTCGTCA
>JAHWJH010000250.1 GCA_019348555.1 Actinomycetota bacterium | reverse complement strand
CATTCGCCCGGCGTCGAGGCGGGGTCAAGGCCGCCGGCGGAGCCGGCGCCCGTAGGGCTCTGGCCTTGACGCCGCCGGGCAGTGCCGACGTGACCATGGGAATTGCCCAGCGCTCAGGCGCTGGGCCTGAGCGACAAACTCACAGGCCGAGGTCGATGCCCAGGTCGGGTGAGCGGAGCGCCCGTTCGACCCCGTGATGGGGCGGTGGCAGATGGGAGACCTCGGGGGCGATGCCGTCGAGGGCCTGGCGCTCGAGGGCCAGGTCGTAGGCGGCGAGGGTGATCTGGCGGTCCAGGTGCTGCAGACGGAGCGGCACCTCGGGATGGGCGATCTCAAAGCGCAGGCGGGCGAGGTCCTGGCTTTCGAGCGTGGCCAGGCGCTGCTCGGCCTCGGGCAGCTCGGCACCGAGGCGGGCGCGCTCGGCGCCGGCCAGGCGCTGGTAGGCCTCCCGCAGCGGGAGTTCTCCCTCGGCGGCCAGCGCCGCCTGGCGGCGCAGCTGGTGGCGCTCCCACAGCCTGGCGTGCTCGGCCACAGCCAGGCAGCGTCGCTGTTCGCCCACCGCCTGGCTCCAGGCCATGGCGGCGTCTCCCACCGGGGTGTCCCGCCACACTCCCCGGCCCTCGGCCCGGTCCAGCTCCGCCAGCTCCTGGCGCAGGGTGCGGACCCGCGCCTCGGCTTGCGGGTAGGCCAGGCCCGGATCGGCGGGGATGGCCGCCGCCAGGGCCTCTCGCTCCGCCACCAGGCGAGCGTGGCGAACGCTGGCCGCCACCTCAGGCGTGTGCTCGGGCGAAGGCGGAGCGTCCCCGTGCGGCACCGGTGTACCGGAGTCGATGGCCCAGGCGATGCGCCGGGACTGGGCCCACGACCACCGCAGGTCCTCCACCGCCTGGTCGAGGGAGTCGGCCACGGCGTAGACCGTCGAGCGTTCCTTCGCCCGGCTCATCTTCACGTAGGCCAGCTCGCGGCCGCCGCCGTCCTCGAGGGCATGGGCCCGCTCCACGGTGGCGCCCTGGGCGCGGTGCACGGTGAGCGCGTAGCCATGGGCCAGGTGCGCAGCGTCGAGGTCGACGCCGGCCAGGCGCTGGGTGCGCCCGTCGTCGTCCATGGTGGCCACCAGCTCCCGACGACTGACGTCCACCGCCAGCACCGTGGCGCACTCGGAGGTGACCACCTCGCCGTGGGCTCCCGGAGCGAGGGCCACGACGCGGTCGCCGGCCCGATACGACGTGTCGCCCACCACCAGCTCCGGGCCCGAGAGGCGACCCAGCGCCTCCCACGCCGCTCGGCCTCGTTGGTTGAGCTCGGCCACGTTGTCCCGGCGCCAGGCGTACATGGCCGCCTGGCGGCCTTCGGCCACATCGGTTGCCCAGCCGTCGACCACGGCGTCGAGGGCGGCGTCTCGATCCGGGCACACGGCGATGCGCCCAGCGTCGCCATACCACGACACGGCCGCCTCCACCGACCCCGAGCGCAGGGCGTCCAGTGCCAGGCGCTCGTTCGGATCCCGCTGGCGCACGTTCTCGTCCAGCACGTGCACGGCGTCGGCGTGGCGCTCGAGAAGGGCGCCCAGGGCCCCGCCCGGTCCCACCGACGACAACTGGCGGTCGTCGCCCACCAACACGACCTTGGCCCCGGCCAGCTCGACCGCCGCCAACAGGCGCAACAGCTCGGCGTCGTCGGTCATGCCCGCCTCGTCGAGGATGACCACCGAATTGTGACTGAGTTGGAGTCGACCGTGGTCCAGGCGCCACAGCAACGACGCCAGGGTCCGCGACTCGCCGATGCCCGCCTCCCGAGCGAGGGTCCGGGCGGCTTGTCCAGACGTGGCGGTGCCCACCACGTCGAAGCCCGCCGCCTCCACGGCCGTCGGCGGGTTGAACGGCTCGGGCTTCCACACCGCCAGCGGCGCGCCCGACTCCATGACGCCCGCGTACGCCAGCCGCTGGCCCGGCGGCAGCATCGACTCCAGCGCCGACAGCGCGGCGTACCCCAGCCGCCGGCCGTGCCGCTCCGCCACGCGCACGTCGCCGACGTACTGGTGCGCCGGCGCCAGCTCGCCCGATGCGCCCTGCAGGAACAAGCACGTTCCGCCCGCCTCGCGCTCGACCAGCTCGCGCATCCGGTCCGGATCGTCCTCGATCGGCGTGGGGGCCGGGGTCTCGACGTAGGCAGCAGCTCAAACCAGGTCGCCGTGCTATGGCGTCAGGCCCGCCCGGACTGGCCGGTCGCGCCGAACAGGGCAG
>JAHWJH010000024.1 GCA_019348555.1 Actinomycetota bacterium | reverse complement strand
AGATGCGCTTCCTCACCGCCGAGCAGGTGGCGAGCCTGGCCGAGGCGGCCGGTCCCGACAGCAGTGCGCTGATCTACACCGCCGCCTACGCCGGGCTTCGCTGGGGGGAGCTGGCGGGGCTTCGGATCGAGCGGGTGAACGTCCTGCGGCGCACGATCACCGTCGTCGAGCAGCTCAACGAGCTCACCGGCAGGTTCGCCTGGGGACCGCCGAAGACGGCGGCGGGTCGCCGAGCCGTCGCCATTCCCGCCGCGCTGGTGCAGATGCTCGAGGCCCAACTCCAGCGGCCAGAGGTGGTCCGCAGCGGGCTGGTGTTCCCGACGCCACTGGGCGAGCCCATGCGCCGGTCAAACTTCGCCCGGCGGGTGTGGGCGCCGGCGGTGAAGGAGGCCGGTTTGGAGGGACTCAGGTTCCATGACCTGCGCCACACGGCCGTCGCCCTCGCCATCGGCCAGGGAGCGCACCCGAAGGCGCTGCAGGACCGCATGGGCCACGGCTCGGTGACGGTGACCCTCGACCGCTACGGGCACCTCTACGAGGGCCTCGACGGCCACATCGCCGACGGCCTCGACCGCGTCCTCCGAAATTCCCGCGGCCTCACCGCGGCCTGGGACCCTTCCGAGGAGCGGGATAGCACCCCGAACGAGGGCGAAAGTGCTGGTCAGGGGGGTGGGGCTAGCAAGAATCGAACTTGCGACCTCATCCTTATCAGGGATGCGCTCTAACCGACTGAGCTATAGCCCCCCGGGCAAGGTGCCAGGGTACTCGCGCCCCGCAATCACGACTTCTGGTGCGGGCGGTCGTCGCCCAGCACCACGCTGACCCCGCCCACGGTCTCGCTGATGAGGTTGTAGAGCACGGCCATCAAGAAGTTGGCGAGCGATCCAGCCACGGTGAACACCACGGCGGTGATCAACGACGCCTTCAGGAACTGGCCGGCACGGAGCTGGAAGTCGGTGAAGCCGACCTCGTCCATGAAGGCTTCGATGTTGCCGACCAGCCCGATGGCGTTGGCGCCGAGCCACAGCAACGTCGCCGCCACGAACAGGGCGACGGACAGGCTGAGATAGAACAGAGCCGACACCCTGAGCGCCGAGCGCGGATCGATGTGGCGCACCACCAGTCGGGTGGTGCGGGGCCCGCTGCGCTGTGAGGTGGTGGCCTCTCGGGACCGTGGTGGCGCCGTCGCCGGCTGCGGCGGCGTGGTGGAGCCGGTGGACGGGCTGGCCGCCGGGACGGCGGCGCCCGAAGCGGCGCCGGCACCGCCCGAGGAGCCTTTGGTGCCGTTGGCGGTGCCTCCGGAGCGATTGACGGGTTTGCCCTTGCCGGATGGCGACTTCGAGCCAGACCTGTTGCCGCCGCTGCGACGAGCCGTCTTGCTCGCGCTCGACGAGCGGCTCCCACGGGGCGGCACGGCAGGCAGTGTACGCGATGAGCGTCAGGGCCCGATCGGTAGCGCCTCCCCGGACGCCGAGGACGGCGATCGTGCGGCCCGGGCGTCGACCTCGAAGTCACCCACCCGGGCCCGCACCTGGACCTCGGCGCCCTCGGATCGGAACTCCACCAACGTGGCGCCGTTGGCTTCGGCCAGGGAGCGGGCCGCGTCCTCACCTTCGGCGGCGCCGGCCAGGGCGGCGGCGTCGGCGGCCGTGCGGGCCCGGGCCGACGAGACGGCGTCGGCACCCAGGCGGCCAAGGCCCAGGCACAAGCCCCCGACCGCCAGCACCACCAGCGCAACCAGCGGGGTGACCGAACCCCGTTCAGCAGACCTCCACATCACTTCGCCTCCCGAGCGCGACAGAACACCGACACGAAGGGGGAAGGGCAGTGACGTCGCCGCCGGGCAGGCGGCTCGGCCGAGGAAGAAAGGCTAGCTGCGTCTCACTCGTCGGACGACAGCACCGGAGCCACCGCCGCCACCGACTGGCCGGAGCCGAGGGCCATGATCCGCACCCCGGTGGCGTCGCGCCCCTGCGAGGTGATCGTGCGCACCGCGGTACGGATCACCACGCCCCCAGAGGCGACGAGGATGATCTCGTCGTCGAGGCCGACCATGAACGCGGCCACCACCCGGCCCCGCCGAGCGGTGAGCTTGATGCCCTTGACCCCCTGGCCACCCCGGCTCTGCACGTTGAAGCGCTCGAGCTTGGTGCGCTTGCCGTAGCCGGCGTCGGTCACCATCAACACGTCACACTCGTCCCTGGCCACATCGCAGGACACCAGCTCGTCGTCGGGGCGCAGGCGCATGCCCCGCACGCCCGCCGCGCTGCGCCCCATCGCCCGCACGTCGTCCTCCGGGAAGCGAATCGTCATTCCCGCAGCGCTGACCATGAGGATGTCGTCGACCCCGTTGGTGGGGATGACCCGGACCAGCTCGTCGTCGTCGCGCAGGTTGATGGCGATGAGCCCGGCGCGCAACGAGGAGTCGTACTCGGTGAAGCGGGTCTTCTTCACCTGGCCCTTGCGGGTGGCGAAGAACAGATAGCGGTTCGTCTCGTAGTCGCGGGTGTCGATGACCGCCTGGACGCGCTCGTCGGGACCGAGCGGCAGCAGGTTCACGATGGCCGTGCCCCGCGCCGTGCGGTCCTTGACCGGGATCTCGTGGGCCCGGAGCCGGTAGACCCGGCCCCGGTTGGAGAAGAACAGCAGGTAGGCGTGGGCGCTGGTGGTGACGATGTGGGTGACGTAGTCGGCGTCGCGCAGCTTGGCTCCCTGCACCCCCCGACCTCCCCGGCCCTGGCTGCGGAAGGCGTCGGCGTGGACGCTCTTGACGTAGCCGGTGGCCGAGAGGGTGACCACCAGCTCCTCGTCGTCGATCAGCTCCAGATCGTCGATGGCGCCCGGATCGAGGATGACCTCGGCCCGACGGGGGGTGGCGAATGTCCGACGGACCTCGCCCAGCTCCTCCTTGATGACGCTGCGCAGCTTGCCCTCGTCGGCGAGGATGGCCTGGAGCTCGGCGATGGTCCGGCGCAGCTGCGCCAGCTCCTCGTCGAGCTGCGAGCGCCCCAGCCTGGTCAGGCGCGACAGGGTCATGTCGAGGATGTGGTTGGCCTGGATCTCGCTGAAGTGGAACGGCTCCGCCATCAACCCCTGGCGGGCCGCCTCTCGGTCGTCGGACCCGCGGATGAGGGCGATGATGGCGTCGATCAGGTCGAGCGCCTTGAGGAGCCCCTCGACGATGTGGGCCCGCGCCTCGGCCTTGCGCAGGCGGAAGTTGCTGCGGCGGGTGATGACATCGATCTGGTGGTCGATGTAGGCGTGGAGGGCCTGGGCCAGGTTGAGGGTGCGGGGCACCCCGTCGACCAACGCCACCATGTTGACCCCGAAGCTGGTCTGCAGGGCGGTGTGCTTGAACAGGTTGTTGAGCACCACGTTGGCGTTGGCGTCGCGCTTGAGCTTGATCACCAGCTTGGTGGCGTCGCCCGACGACTCGTCGTTGAGGTCGGCCACCCCCTCGAGCTCACGAGCCTCGACCAGCTCCTTGATCCTCATCAGGATGCCGGCCGGGCTGGCCTGGTAGGGCAGCTCGGTGACCACGATGAAGGTGCCCTTCTTGGACTCCTGAACCTCGGCGCGGGCCCGCATGCGGATCGAGCCCCGCCCGGTGCGGTACGCCTCCATCATCCCGGCCCGGCCGAGGATGAACGCCCCGGTGGGGAAGTCGGGTCCCTTCACGAAGGCCATCAGGTCGTCGGGCGTGGCCTCGGGGTGGTCGAGGAGGTGGACGGTGGCATCGACGATCTCGCCGAGGTTGTGGGGCGGGATGTTGGTCGCCATCCCCACGGCGATCCCCTGGCTGCCGTTGACCAGCAGGTTCGGGAAACGGGACGGGAGCACGCTGGGCTCGGTGAACTCGCCGGAGTAGTTGTCGACGAAGTCGACGGTGTCCTCGTCGATGCCGGCCAGCATCTGGTTGGCCAGCGTGGCCAGCCGGCACTCGGTGTAGCGCTGGGCGGCGGGCGGATAGTCGGGCGAGCCGAAGTTCCCCTTGCCGTCGATGAGGGGATGGCGAAGGCTGAACGGCTGGGCCATGCGGACCAGGGCGTCGTAGATGGCCCCCTCGCCGTGGGGGTGGAGCTTGCCCATGACGTCGCCGGTGACCCGAGCCGACTTGAGGCGGAGCCGGTCGGGCCGGGCCCCCAGGTCGTGCATGGCGTAGAGGATGCGCCGGTGCACGGGTTTGAGCCCGTCGCGGGCGTCGGGCAGCGCCCGGCTGACGATGACGGACATGGCGTACTCCAGGAAGGAGCGCTCCATCTCCTCTTGGATCTCGATGGGCTCGATCCCGGCGAGCGCGGTGCTGTCACCGTCGCCGCCACCGGGAAACAACGTGTCGCTCATCAGATGTCGAGGAAGCGCACGTCGGTGGCGTTGCTGGTGATGAAGTTCTTGCGCAGCTCGACGTCGTTGCCCATCAGCACGCTCGTCACCTCGTCGGCGATGGCCGCCTGCTCCACGTTGACCTGCAGCAACGTGCGCTTGGTCGGGTTCATGGTCGTGTCGCCGAGCTCCTGCCAGTCCATCTCGCCCAGGCCCTTCAGCCGGCCGAACTCGAACTTCTTGCCGGCGTGCTCGGCCAGGAAGCGCTCACGAGCCACCTCGTCCTTGAGGTAGGCCTTCTCCTTGCCGACCTCGACGGAGAACAGCGGCGGCTGGGCGATGTAGACGTGGCCCATCTCCACCAGCGGTTCCATCTGGCGGAAGAAGAACGTCAACAGGAGCGTGCGGATGTGGCTGCCGTCGACATCGGCGTCCGCCATGATGATGACCTTGTGGTAGCGGATCTTCTCGATGTCGAAGTCGTCGCCGAGGCCCGCACCGATGGCCTTGACCAGGGCCTCGACCTCGTTGTTCTTGAGCATCCGGTCGATGCGGGCACGCTCGACGTTGAGGATCTTGCCCCGGATCGGCAGCACCGCCTGGTGCTCGGGGTCGCGCGCCTTGATGGCCGAACCGCCGGCCGAGTCGCCCTCGACGATGAACAGCTCCGTCTCGCGGGCGTTGCGCGAGGAGCAGTCGGTGAGCTTGCCGGGCATGCCGGCTCCCTCGAGCGGTGACTTGCGGCGCGTGGCGTCCCGGGCCTGGCGGGCGGCGCTGCGAGCCCGGGCCGCCTGGATGGCCTTCTGGACGACCTGGCGCGCCTCGGTGGGGTGCTCTTCCAGCCAGTCGCCCAGCTTCTCGTTGGTCGTGCGCTCCATCAGCGAGCGCATGGAGACGTTGCCCAGCTTTCCCTTGGTCTGGCCTTCGAACTGTGGGTCGGTGAGGCGCACGCTGAGAATGGCGGTCAGGCCTTCGCGGATGTCCTCACCCAACAGCCGCTCGTCCTTCTCCTTGAGCAGGTTGCGGGCCCGGGCGTAACCGTTGATGGCGTTGGTCAGCGCCTTCTTGAACCCCTCCTCGTGCATGCCGCCTTCGTTGGTGGCGATGCCGTTGGCGAAGGAATGGATGCCCTCGTAATAGGCGGTGTTCCACTGGAACGCCACCTCCACCTCCTGGTCGCTCTCCTTGGCGGCGAAGTAGCCGACCCGCTTGAACAACGCCTCCTTGGAGGCGTTGAGGTGGCGCACGAAGTCCTGGATGCCGCCGTTGTAGCGGTACAGCTTGGGCTCGTTGTCGTGGCCAGGACGCTCGTCGGTGAAGCGGATCTCGAGACCCTTGTTGAGGAAGGCCATCATCTGCAGTCGCTCGAGCAGGGTCTGGGCTCGGAAGTCGGTGCCCTCGGAGTGGAAGATCTCCGGATCGGGCCAGAACGTGACGGTGGTGCCCGTGCGACCCCGGGGGGCGTTCCCGGTGACCTCCAGGCCACCTTGGGGCTTGCCTCCCTTGGCGAACTCCATGCGGTGGTGCTTGCCCGAGTGGTCGACTTCGACCACGAGGCGCTGCGACAAGGCGTTGACCACCGAGACGCCCACGCCGTGGAGCCCGCCGGAGACCTTGTAGCCGCCGCCGCCGAACTTGCCTCCGGCGTGAAGGACCGTCAGCGCGATCTCGACGCCGGTCTTGCCCTTGTAGCGGGGATGGGCGTCGACGGGGATGCCCCGGCCGTTGTCGGCCACCCGACACCCTCCGTCGGCCAGCAGGGTGACGTCGATGCGGTCGCAGTAACCGGCCATCGCCTCGTCGACGCTGTTGTCGACGACCTCGTAGACCAGGTGGTGCAGCCCGTTGAGACCGGTCGAGCCGATGTACATGCCCGGGCGCTTGCGCACCGCCTCGAGGCCCTCGAGTACCTGGATGTCCTTGGCCCCGTAGGAACCGGCGTTGTCAGCCACGCGCACCTTCCACCACACTCATGATCACACCCACACGCCCTTCCGAGCGGCCGTTCCACGAGGCGACCGGTGCCTGGCCCGCTGCCCGCGCCGAGCGCGAAGCCGCAGGTCAGCGGCACGAAATCGCAATGATGAAAGTCTACCAGGCGGGTGCGACATGCCGTCGCCCGCTCAGGGGGGGCTGGTACGGATCCGCACCGCCGTCACCACCCCGGCGCCGACGGCGTCGGCGAGGCGGGCCAGCAGATCGGCTTCGAGCCAGCGCAGCTGGGTGACCCACACCGGATCGTCGACGACGACCACCAGGATGCCGTGGTGCAGCGACTGCGGTCGGGCGTGGGCGGCCACCGCCTCGCCCACCAACGAGGGCCAGGAGTCGAACAGCTCGGCGAGGACCGCCGCCCGAGGTGCTCCCAGCGAGGCCGTCAGCCGGTCGAGCGACTCACCCACCGGTCGGGGCCCGGGACCGGGCCCGGGGAGTGGCGAGATCGGGCTCACGACGCCAGCCCCCTCGCCTCCCCGACCGGCCGCAAAGCTCCGCCGCGCACCTCCACCACCAGCTCGGGGCGCGCCCCTTCAGGAAGGGCACCGGCGGTGGTCAGCAGCGTCTGGGCCGCCGGCAGGTGGGCGAGCAGCGCCGCGCTGCGGGCAGCGTCGAGCTCGGAGAACACGTCGTCGAGCAGCAGCACGGGGGGGCTGCCGGTGACGGCCCGCACCACCTCGTGGCCGGCCAGGCGAAGGGCGAGGGCCAGCGAGCGCTGTTCGCCCTGCGAGGCGTGGGTGCGCGCCGGCAGTCCGGCGATGGTGCAGACCAGCTCATCGCGCTGCGGGCCGACGGTCCCGACGCCGCGACGGACGTCGGCGTCTCGGGCGGCGGCCAGGGCGGCAGCCAGGCCCTCGTGGCGCCATGGTGCCTCGTACGACAGGGTCACCTCGGCCGACGACGACGCCACCTGGCGGTAGCTCTCGGCGACCGTCGGCTGGAGCTGGTCGACCAGTCGGGCCCGTGCCCGCCCCAGCCGGTCTCCCAGCTCACTCAGCTTGGCGTCCCACACGTCGAGGGTGGTCGCCACCTCGGGGCTCAGTCGACCTCCCGCCTGGCGCAGCAGCGTGGCCCGTTGGCGCAGGACCCGATCGAGATCGTGGCGCACACCGGCGAGTCGGGTCGACCCGGCCACCATCAGATCGTCGAGGTAGCGGCGACGCTGCGCCGGGCCGTCCTTGACCAGCGCCAGGTCGTCAGGCGAGAAGATCGTGACCCGCACCGTGGCCGCCAGGTCGATCGCCCGGCGCAACGGCTGTCGGTCGACCAGGACACGGTCGCGCCCGTGCGGCTGGAGCTCCGCTTCGACAGTGGTCGGCGTCGAGCGGCCCCGCTGCTCCACATCGAGCTCGGCGCGCACGATGGCGCGCTCCGCCCCTTCTCGCACCAACGCCTCGCCTGGTGCTCCTCGGAACGACGCCAGCGTGGCCAGGTAGGCGACGGCCTCCAGGACGTTGGTCTTGCCCTCGCCGTTGGCGCCGACGAGGGCGGTCAGCCCGGTGGCGGGGACGAGCTCCGCTTCGGCGAGGTTGCGGAAGTCTCGGACCCACAGTCGCCGGACGCGCATACGTGCTCAGGACACACGGATTGGCATCAGCAGGTAGAGGTAGTCGGACCGCTCCACCGAGCGCACCACCGCCGGCTTCACGCTGTCGAGGGTCTCGAGGGTCACCTCGTCGCCCGCCACCGCTTCGATGCCGTCGGCCAGGTACTCCGGGTTGAACGAGATGTTCATCTCGGCCCCGTCGTACTTGGCGTCGAGGTCTTCCTCGGCCTGGCCGACGTCCTGCGTGGTGGCGCTCAGCTGCACGCCGCCGGCGCGCAGGGCAAGGCGCACGGGAATGGTCTCGCGGGCGAGGAGCTTCACCCGGCGCAGGGCGTCGAGCAACGGCTCCCGGCCGACGGTGAGGCAGTTGGGATGGCGCTCGGGAATGAGCTGGCGGTAGTTGGGGAACTGGCCCTCGATCAGGCGGGTGGTCAGGCGGGTGCCCGGCGACGACGCGTCGTCGGGGGCGCCGGCGGCAGCCACCTCGAAGGTGGCGTCGCGCTCACCGAGGCGCAAGGAGACCCGTTCGGCCCCGGCCAGGATGCGGGCCAGCTCACCCAGAGCCCGGGACGGCACCAGGACCGACTGGCCCTCGCGCAGCACCGACACCCCGGGCAGGTCGCGCACCGCCAGGCGGTAGGAGTCGGTTGCCACCAGGCGCAAGCCGTCGCCCTCGGCGGCCATGAGCACCCCGGTGAGGATGGGCCGGGCGTCGTCGTGGCTGGCGGCCGGCACGACCTGGCGCAGCGCGTCGACCAGAGCTTCGGCATCGAGGACGACCTCGTCGGCGGCGAGGTCGGCGACACGTGGGAAGTCGTCGGCGGGTAGCAGGCGGACGCTGAAGTGCGACCTCCCCGAGGTGATCTGGGCCTCGGTGTCGCCGGCGTCGACGTGGACCGCGCCGGGCTCGAGCGCCCGCACGATGTCGGCGGTCAATCGTCCCGGCAGCACGGCTACCCCGTCGGCCGTGCCGGCCACGGTGAGCACCACCTGGATGGTGAGGTCCAGGTCGCTGCCGGTGAGTACCAGCCGGTCGCCACTCAGGGCAGCCTTGACACCCGACAGGACGGGGAGCGCCCCACCTCGCGTCGTGGCTGCCCGGGTGGCACCTCCGAGGGCCTCGACGAGCACGTCTCGCTCACAGCGGAACTTCACCGCGATCTCTTTCCTCTCCTAGAGAGATATTTCTGATAGTGGCAATAAGGACTGTGGATTGGGGACAACGCGGCATCGCCGCTGGTCGAGAGGCCAGAAGCGACGTCGGTGGAAGTCCCCAGCCTCCCACAGCCGACTGGTCCACCGGCACCTCGGTGGTGCGCGGCTGTGGGTACGCGAAGTTCTCCCCAAGCCAGCCGCGGGGGTGTCCCCACCTCCACCCACAGCGTCGCCGCCGGAATCAGGAGGTCCCCCGGATCGTCTGGATGAGCTCGGTGACCTGGTCGTAGATCTGACGGCGCTCCTTCATGAGGGCACCGATCTTCTCGACGGCGTGGATGACGGTGGTGTGGTCGCGACCTCCGAACGCTCGGGCGATGGCGGGGTAGCTCAGGTCGGTCATCTCCCGGCACACGTACATGCCGACCTGTCGGGCGGTGACGAGAGGTCGGCGGCGGCTCCGACCGCAAAGCTCCTCGACATCGAAGTCGTACATGGTGGAAGTCGCCTCGATGATGATCTTGGCGGTGATGATCCGGGGACGGGAGTCGCTCAACACGTCGCCGAGCACCGTCGAGGCCAGCTCGGTGGTCAGCGGAGCCTGGGTGAGGCTGGCGAATGCCGCCACCCGGATGAGGGCGCCTTCGAGCTCTCGGATGTTGTTCTTGATGTGGCTGGCGATGAACTCCAGGACCTCGTCGGGGATGTGGGCCGGCTCCCGCTCGGCCTTCTTGCGCAGGATGGCGAGGCGGGTCTCCAGGTCGGGAGGCTGGATGTCGGTGATGAGACCCCACTCGAAGCGGCTGCGCAGGCGGTCTTCCAGGGTGGCGATGGCCCGGGGAGGGCGGTCTGAGCTGATGACGATCTGGCGGTTCGTCCCGTGGAGCTGGTTGAACGTGTGGAAGAACTCCTCCTGGAGCCCTTCCTTGCCCTCCATGAACTGGATGTCGTCGACGAGCAGCACGTCGTTCTCCCGGTAGCGGCGTTTGAACGTCGAGGTGGTGTTGGTGCGGATGGCGTCGACGAAGTCGTTCATGAACGCCTCACAGGACACGTAACGCACGCTGTGGGCGGGGAAGTTCTGGCCGACGTACTGGGCGATGGCATGGAGGAGGTGGGTCTTCCCGAGGCCGGCGACGCCGTAGATGAACAGGGGGTTGTACGACCGGGCCGGCGTCTCGGCCACCGCCAGAGCGGCGGCATGGGCGAAGCGGTTGGAGGCGCCGGTCACGAACGCCTCGAAGGTGTAGTGGGTGTGGAGGGAGCTCTGGCGGGGGCCGGGCGGTGGGGGGGTGCGCACCGGTAGGGCAGGCGTCGCCACGAGGCCGCTCCCGGTGTCGGCGGCCGCCACCGCGGTCTCCACGCGAGGCTCGTCGAGGCGGCCGCCTTCGGCTCGGCTGGTGTCGGACCGACCGCCGTCGGTGCGGATCTCGAAGTCGACGTGCAGCTCGGCGCCACCAGCCGCCGACAGGGCGCGGCGGACCTCGGGCATCCACCGGCTCAGCAGGCGGTCGCGCACCAAGGAGCTCGGCACGGCCACCACCAACGTGGCGGCGTCGATGGTGACCGCCCGGGTGGGCTGGAAGCAGCTGTTCCACGTCGCTTCCGGAACGTTGCGGCGGAGGCCGTCGAGGCAGCTCTCCCACAACTGCTGCGCCTCGGCCACCAGCGTCCACGCCTCCCACCTGCTTCGACCGTCCACAAGGACATCCACAATGTGTGGACAACTCGGATCTCCTCGCCGAGCCCGGTCACGGCTGTTCAGTGCTCCTGGGCCACGACGACGAGCAGGTCGGAATCGGGGGGAGCGCTGTCGGAGGAACGACGGGGTGACCGTAGCACCCGACTGTCGAGGGTGCGCAAGGGGCACGGGGGTGATTTCCCTCCGGCGGACCGGCATGGCGAGAGCTGGGCGCCGGCCTTGGCGCGGCGCTCGCCGCCGCCCTACGCTGCGCCGATCGACCGGTGCACGCCGGTCGTCATGGCCCAGGCACCGCGGTATCCTGTCGCCTTCGGGGCCTGGTCATCAGGGGCGGGACCGGAGTGCCTCGTCGGGCTGCGCCGTGCCCGTGAGTCAGGCGAACGAGGCGGGGATGACCGGCCTCGGTGAGCGGCTCGACCATCGACGACCGGGAAGCCACCGGCGATGACCAGGAGGAACCGGCGTGAAGCGAACGTACCAGCCCAACACCCGCAAGCGGGCCAAGAACCACGGGTTCCGCCACCGCATGTCGACTCGCGCCGGCCGCGCCATCATCAAGGCACGCCGACGCAAAGGTCGCCACAAGTTGTCGGCTTGAACGTCGACCCCCGCCCGTCCCGACGTTGTCGTCCGGATCGCCGTGAGCGCCACCTGGCGCATCCGCGAGCGCTCGACGTTCGCCGAGGTACGACGTCGCGGCAGCCGAGCGCGCTCGGGCCCCCTGGCCCTGATCTGGATCCCGCTGGCAGGCGACGACCCGCCCAAGGTGGCCTACGCCATCGGCAAGGCGGTCGGCTCGGCGGTGGTCCGCAACCGGGTGCGCCGCCGGCTCCGTTGGGCGCTCGACCAGCTGGCCGACGGTTTGCCCTCGGGGGCCTACCTGATCCGGGTGTCGCCGGGGGCGGCCTCGGCGCCGGCCTCCGTGCTGCGCACGCATGTCGCCGCCCTGGTGGCGACCGTCGCCCGACGTTCGGATGCCCCACAGCCCGGCCGCCGGCCGCTGGCCCACCTCGTCGACGACGCCGCCTCCCGATGACCTGGGCCGCCCGCTTCCTGCGCCTGGTGTTCCGCGGTTGGCAGCTGCTGCGGTCGGGCCGGCCGTCGCCCTGTCGCTTCGAGCCCACGTGCTCGTCCTACGGGATCGTTGCTGTCGAGCGCTTTGGTGCTCTCCGTGGGGGTCTACTCACGTTGCGTCGCCTCGGCCGTTGCCATCCGTGGGGCCGTGTGGGGTTCGACCCGGTGCCCGAGCGGACGGGCAGGTCCTGAGCCATGTTCGACTTCCTGGCCGGCGTCCTCGCCGAGCTCTACAAGCTCTGGCCGTCGTTCGGCGGCGCCATCATCTTGTTCACCGCGCTGATCATGCTCGTGCTCAGCCCGCTGTCGATCAAGAGCACTCGTTCGATGCTGGCCATGCAGCGCGTCGGGCCCGAGATCAAGAAGCTGCAGGCGAAGCACAAGGGCGACCGCGAGGCGCTCAACCGGGAGATGATGGCGTTCTACCAGGAACACCACATCAACCCGTTCAGCTCCTGCCTGCCGCTGATCCTGCAGATCCCGGTGTTCATCGTGCTGTACCAGGTGCTGATCGGCCTGACCCGCCGGGCCAATCCGGCCGATCCCACCTCGGTGTTCAACCCGAAGTACTTCGAGGGCGAGAACACGCCGCTGGCGGTGGCCCTGCGGGCCACCAACCGGATGGAGTCGTTCGGGATGGACCTCTCCCAGAGCGCCCTGTCCGAGCTTCGCAGCGGCGGCCTGGTGGTGGCGCTGCCCTTCATCGTGCTGGTCGGACTGGTCGTGGTGACGGCGGTGGTCCAGCAGCGCCAGATCCAGGGGCGGAACCCCTCGGCCACGGTCAACCCGCAGCAGCAGATGATCATGAAGATCATGCCGTTCATCTTCATCCCGATCTCGGTGTCGATCCCGGCCGGGGTGGTCATGTACTTCGTGGTCTCCAACGTCGTGCGCATCGGCCAGCAGGCCCTGGTCACCCGGCTGGAGTTCAAGGACGGGCCGGCGGTGGCGGATCCCCCGGCGAAGCCGGCCAAGCAGACGAAGCCCGCCAAGGCGACGCCGACCACCAAGGCCAAGGGCGCGCCCGCCTCGCCGCCTCGGGGCTCCAAGCGGCCAGCCAAGCCACGGACGAGGACCGGCAAGGCCCCGCCGGCCAAGCCGGCCAAGCCGGCCAAGCCGGCCAAGCTGGCGACGGGCAAGAGCACATCAGGCGACAAGAGCGCCACGAACCGGAGCAACGGCGTTGCCGGTTCCAAGGGGTCGCGACCGGAGGGCGCCAGCAGCAACGGCACCCGGCCGTCCGGCACCTCCAGCCCCTCGCTGACGCCGAGGCCCCGCAAACGCAAGAAGAGGAGATAGGCGTGGAATGGGTGGAGACCACCGGCCGAACGATCGAGGAAGCCCGAGAGGCGGCGCTCGATCAGTTGGGCATCGACGAGCGCGACGCCGAGTTCTCGGTCGTCGAGGAACCCAAGAGCGGGTTGTTCGGACGGGTCCGCCAGGAAGCACGGGTGCGAGCCCGCATCCGACCTGACAAGCCCCGACCCAAGACCGACCGCCGAGAGCGCCGCCGCCGCGAACCCGCCCAGGCGGCGCCCGAACCTGCCGTCGCCTCCAGCCCTGTCCTCCACGCTGCGGGGGCGTCGGGATCCGGGGCCTCCTCCGGTCGCGACCGCGATCGGCGCAGCGCTACGCCGGCGACACCGCAGGCCACCTTGCCCGTCGACGGCCACGACGACGAGCTGACCGCCGAGGAGCAGGCAGAAGACGCCGTACTGTTTTTGGAGGGCCTGGCCGACGCCTTCGGCGTCGACGGCCGAGTGGAGTCCGAGATCCTCGACGGCGACATCGTGGAGGCACGCCTCGAGGGCGAGGGCTTGGCCCTGTTGATCGGACCCAAGGGCCAGACGCTTGCCGCCATCCAGGACCTGGCTCGCGCCGCCGTCCAACGGGGCCCTCGCGGCGCGGTTCGGCTCCGCATCGACATCGGCGGCTACCAGCGATTGCGCCGGGCGTCGCTCGAGCGCTTCACCCGGAGCATCGCCGCCCAGGTGCAGGCCAGCGGTACCGCCACCGCCCTGGAGCCGATGCCGGCCGCCGATCGCAAGGTCGTGCACGACACGGTCAACACCATCGAAGGGGTGACCACCCGCTCCGAAGGCGAGGACACCCAGCGGCGAGTCCTGATCCTTCCCGCTCCGCCGGACTAGGCCCGGAAAGGCTGACCGGACCTACGCCCCTCGGCGAGGGCCGCCAGCACCACGTCGGCCGATGAGCCTGGTGCCGGTGTGACCGGGCGTGAGCTTCGCTCTCTGACGGCAGTGCTCGCCGATGCCCGCCGCCGGGGCTTTCTCGGGCCCGGGCCCGTGCACCACCACGTCCGCCACGCACTGGGGTTCGCCCGCTGCCCGGCGGTGGCCGCCGCCGGGCTCTCGCTCGACCTGGGAAGCGGCGGCGGTGTCCCCGGCCTGGTCCTGGCGGCGGAGCTGCCGGCATCGACATGGGTGCTGCTCGACGCCCATCGGGCACGTACCAGCTTCTTGAGCGACGCCGTCGGCATCCTCGGACTGGGAGCTCGGGTCACCGTGGTGACCGCCCGGGCGGAAGACCTGGGACGAGATGCGCGCCATCGCGGCCGCTACGACGTGGTGGTGGCCCGCTCGTTCGGCCGACCGGCGGTCGTCGCCGAGTGCAGTGCCCCCCTCCTGCGGGTGGGTGGCGGCCTGGTGGTGAGCGAACCGCCCGAAGCCGAGGACCGCTGGCCGGACGGGCCGCTCTCGACCGTGGGCCTGCGCTTGCTCCACGTCGAGCCGGGGCCGCCCCGGTTGGCAGTGCTCGGCCAGGAGGTGCCGTGCCCCGACCGGTTTCCCCGTCGAGTGGGTGTTCCCGACAAGCGGCCGCTGTGGTGATGTTCCACGTGGAACCTGGGCTCGGGAACGTGCCTGTTCCACGTGGAACTTTCTCCCGGGACCTGGAATCCGTTCCCGGCTTGCCCGGGACTGGCCGGAGGGTTTCACGTGAAACACCCGGCGGTGCCGCCGCAGGTTTCCTAGGACGGCGCGGCGCGGCGAGGGTCCTTGCCCACGCCGGACGCAAGTGCGACCATGAACCCGTGGTCGAGCCTGCTACGACGACGTCGTTGCTCGTGGACAACCCCCGCCCGGGGGTGTACCGCCCCGCGGGCATGGCGGCGACCGCCAAGGAGCTGGTTCCGCTGGAAGCCGAGCCCGGCGCCAGCCCGTCGGTGGGCGAAGGATTCGCCCGCCCTCTCCCCCGGATCATCGCTCTGGCCAACCAGAAGGGGGGCGTGGGCAAGACCACCACCGCCGTCAACCTGGGCGCCTGTCTGGCCGAGCTGGGCTATCGGGTGCTGGTGTGCGACCTCGACCCCCAGGCCAATGCATCCACCGGACTGGGCATCAACCCCCGCAACGTCGCCGCCTCGATGTACGACGTGATCCTCAACGATCTTCCGCTCGAGGACTGCGTGGAGCCGACGTCGGTGCGCAACCTCTTCGTGGCTCCGGCCAGCCTCGATCTTGCCGGTGCGGAGATCGAGCTCGTGCCCGCATTCAGCCGAGAGCTGCGGCTCCGGCGGGCGCTGGCCGCCGTCGTCGACGACTACGACTTCGTCCTGATCGACTGCCCTCCGTCGCTGGGGCTGCTCACCGTGAACGGTCTCGCCGCCGCCAACGAGGTGATCGTGCCGGTGCAGTGCGAGTACTACGCCCTGGAGGGCCTCGGCCAACTGCTGCGCAACGTCTCGTTGGTCCAGAAGAACCTCAACCCCGACTTGGAGCTGAGCGCCATCATCTGCGTGATGTACGACGCCCGGACCAAGCTTTCGGGGCAGGTGGTGCGCGAGGTCCGCGCCCACTTCGGCGCCAAGGTCTGCCAGGACGTCGTGCCCCGCACCGTGCGCTTGTCAGAGGCACCGTCGTTCGGGCAGCCCATCATCGCCTACGCGCCCCGGTCTCGCGGGGCGATCGCCTACCGGGAGTTGGCCAAGGAGGTCAGCGGTGGCGCGCCGCAGCGGGCTAGGTAGGGGTCTGGGCGCGCTGATCCCGGCCGAGGCGCCGGCGATGAGCGACTCGGCGCTGCGTGACGTTCCCATCAGCGACATCCGTCCGAACCCCCATCAACCTCGGCGCCACTTCGATGAGGAAGCTCTGCTCTCGCTGGTTGCCTCGGTCCGCCAGGTGGGGGTGTTGCAGCCGGTGCTGGTGCGCCCCGGCGACGACGACGGCACCTACGAGCTCATCGCCGGCGAGCGGCGGTGGCGTGCGGCGAAGCGAGCCGGACTGACCACCGTTCCGGCCATCGTCCGCGGTGTCGACGATGTCGCCTCGCTCGAACAGGCGGTGGTCGAGAACCTGCACCGCCAGGATCTGAACCCGCTCGAGGAGGCGGCCGCCTACCAGCAGCTCATCGAGGACTTCGGCTACACCCACGACCAGTTGGCGGTGCGCGTGGGCAAGAGCCGGGCGGCGGTGACCAACGCCCTGCGCTTGTTCCAGCTGCCCCCGTCCATCCAGCGTTCGGTCTCCGAGGGAAAGCTCTCGGCCGGGCACGCACGCGCCCTGCTCGCCACGCCCGACCGTCAGTTCCAAGAGCGCCTGGCCGGACGGGTGATCGAAGAGCAGCTCTCCGTTCGGGCCACCGAGGAGGCGGTCCGTGCCCACGGCAGTCCGGCGGCGGCGCCGGCGCCGGCGGCAGAGCCGGCATCGGAGCCGGGTGAGCCGTCGGCGCCACGGTCGCTGCCACTGCGCCACCCCGGTCTCCACGAGCTGGAATCGCTGCTCTCCGAGCACCTGGCCACCACGGTGCGCGTCGAGGAGCGTGGCAAGCGGGGCCGCATCGTGGTGGAGTTTGCCGACCTGTCAGATCTGGAGCGGATCTATCGGGCCATGACCGACGGCGTCTTGGTCAGCGGCGAGGCAGCGTCAACGTCGAGTTGAGGTGAACGCCACGGCAGGTGGCGCCGCTCGTCCCCAATGCTGTGGCCTACCTGTGGACAACGCCTACAGAAACTCCGCCAGCTCGGCGCTCAGCTGGCTCTTGCCCTTGGCCCCCACCAGCCGCTTCTTCGGCTCGCCGTCTTGGAACACCAACAGCGTGGGGATGCTCATCACCTGGAAGCGCCGAGCGGTCTCCGGGTTGTCGTCGACGTTGAGCTTGGCCACCCGGAGCTTTCCGGCATGTTCCGCAGCCAGCTCGTCGAGCACGGGGGCGATCTTGCGGCACGGGCCACACCACTCAGCCCAGAAGTCGACGATGATCGTCTCGCTCGACGACGCGATCTCTTCTTGGAAGGTGGCGTCCGACAGGGTGATGGTCGACATGGAGGCTCCTAGGGGTGAGGGGGGAAGGACACGGGCCGGCCTGGGCCGGGAAGCAGGTTCACCATTCCGTCGGCGTGAGCGAGAGATCCGGCGGCGCATCGCCTTGGGCCTCGAGCCAGCGTTCGGCGTCGATGGCCGCCATGCATCCTGAGCCGGCGGCGGTGACCGCCTGGCGGTAGGTGTGATCCTGCACGTCACCGGCAGCGAAGACGCCTTCGATGTTGGTGGCCGTGCCACCGGGGCGCGTGCGGAGGTAGCCGGCGTCGTCCATGTCGAGGATGCCCCGGAACAGGTCGGTGTTGGGGCGGTGCCCGATGGCCACGAACAGGCCGGTGACCGGAAGCTCGGAGGTCTCGCCGGTGGCGACGTCGCGCACCACCGCTCCCTCCAGGCTGGTCTCGCCGAGAAGGTCGACCACCTGGGTGTTCCACCGGAACTCAATCTTTTCGTTCTTGAAAGCTCGCTCTTGCATGATTTTCGACGCCCGAAGCTCGTCACGCCGGTGGATGACGGTGACGGTGTCGGCGAAGCGGGTCAAGAAAAGCGCCTCTTCCAGCGCCGAGTCGCCGCCGCCCACCACCGCGATGTGGGAGCCCTGATGGAAGAACCCGTCGCACGTGGCGCAGGTGGACAGGCCCCGGCCGATGAGGCGCTGCTCGGCGGGAAGGTTGAGCATGAGCGACCGAGCCCCCGTGGCCACGATCACCGAACGGGCCAGATGGGTGGGTTCGTCGGTGACCGGCTCGCCGGCCCAGAGACGGAACGGCTGGGTCGAGAAGTCCACCGCGGTCACCTTGCTCGTCACCAACTCGGCTCCGAAGCGAGCGGCCTGGCTGCGGAAGCTGGCCATGAGCTCCGGGCCCAGGACCCCGTCGGCGAAGCCGGGGTAGTTCTCCACATCGGTGGTCAACATGAGCTGACCGCCGGGTTGGTCGGTGGTCGACGAAGGCTCACCCTCGATCACCAACGGCACCAGGTTCGCCCTGGCCGTATAGATCGCCGACGTGAGCCCGGCCGGACCCGACCCGATGATGACGACGTTGCGTGGCTCGCTCACTGCTCTCCCGTCTCGCCGAACGCCCGAGCTCAGACCTGGACGGTCTTGGTCGTGCGCTTCCTCCACAGCAACACGCCGGCGATGACGAAGATTCCACCGCTCAGGGCGTGGGCGGACCACACCTCACCGGGGAGTACCACGTCGAGGACCCTCACCAGGGCAATGGCGCCCAGCACCATCGCCGCCAAGCCCACGATGGCGGCGAGGAGCCCGTAGACCAGGGCACGGGCCACCTTCTCGAGCGGATCAGCCGTCTTGGCCCGCACCGACGCCACCACCCGCTCGATGCCGTCGGCGGTCTGCGCCGCCCAGTCGGGTTCGGGTGTGCGTTGCGCAAGAGGCTCGCCAGCGCCGAGGCGGGCGCTGTAGGCCCCCGGGCGCGGCGGGGAGGAACCCGTCGCTGCCATGGCCTGCAGCCTACCCTGGGCCGGTGAGTCGCATCCTCTCCGTGCTGGCCGGGGCCGCGGTCGCAGTGTTCGGGGCTCTTGTCGCCGGGGAGTACGACTACCGCGGCATCCTGCCCGTCGTCGTCGGCCTCGCCCTCGGCGTCCTGGTGTCCGAGGCGGTGGCGCTCGGCGGGCAGTGGCGCGGCTGGGTACCCGCCTCCGTCGCCACGGTTCTGGCGGCGGCCGGCGTCATCTGGGGCGGCTGGATCGCCTCGGGCGAGGGCGTCGCTCCCTATCCGGCGCTGGCCTGGCTCGGTGCCGCACTGGCCGCAGGCGTGGCCGTGGCCCGAACACGGCCGCGGGCCACCGTCAGGCGGCGGCGTGCCCGCCACCCGCTGGACTGAGCGCCGGCCGGGCTCCTCTGCGGGGCATGGCTACTGTGCCGGCATCGGTGCCCGCTCCGAGGTTCCCCCGTCGCCCGGCGCTTCCTCGCCGCCGAGCGCCGACCCGAGCGATGCGGTTCTGGTCGCCGCAGCGCAGTCCGGCGACCGCCGGGCGCTCGACACCCTGCTCCGCCGCCACGTCGACCGGATGCACGCGCTGTGCCGGCGGATGACTGGCAGCGACGCCGATGCCGACGACGCCACCCAGGAGGCGCTGATGGCGGTGGTGCGCGGCGTCGACCGCTTCGACGGGCGGGCATCGTTCGCCACCTGGGTGTACCGGGTGGCCACCAACGCCTGTCTCGACGAGCTGCGCCGGCGAGGCCGACGCCCCACTCCCGCCGGCGACGACCTCGAGGTCATGGCTGCCCATGGCCAGCGGGGATCTGCCGAGGACGTCGACGGGGTGGCCACCCGCCTCGACGTCGACGCCGCACTGGCCCGGCTGCCGGCCGAGCAGCGTGCCGCCGTGGTGCTGCGAGACCTGCTCGGGCTCGACTACGCCAGCATCGCCGAGATTCTCGAGATCGCGCCGGGCACGGTGCGGTCGCGGATCGCCCGGGGCCGGAGCCGTCTGGCCGACCTCTTGGCGGAGCGGAACCGCCCGCCCGAGACCGACCGTCCAATCCGGTGAAGCGTCCGCATCGCCTACGAAACTGGCTCTCCCCGTGAACGTCCACCTCGACGACGAAGAGCTCAGCGCCCTCCTCGACGGCGAGGCGGACGGTCGGGCGCAGGAGCATCTCGGGAGCTGTGATCGGTGCGCGGCTCGCCTCGCGCAGCTGCAAACCGCCGCACGCGCCGTCGCCGAGCCCCCCTCACCCCTGCCGCCAGGGCGACGGGCGGCGATCATCGCCGCCGCCCTGGGCGCGCCGTCGGGCTCGGACGTCGGATCCCCACCCCAGGCGCCACCGCCGGCACCGTTGCGTCGCAGCCTGGCAACCGCCCGGCCGTGGATGGCCGCCGCCGCTGCCGTGGTGGCGGTGGCTGCGGCGGTGCCCGTGGTGCGTTCGCAGCTCGACACGCCGCGCGACGTGCCCACCGCCGCCGGGAATTCCGCCGCCGGCACCACCGTCGTGCCCGGCGCCGAGGCCGCCGACGAGGCGCGGGCCGCCACCGAGCTCGGCGAGATCGATCTGGGCACGCTGCGCGGCGATCGCGCTGCCGTCGAGGAGCTGGCGGGGCGGCTCGTCGAGCGGCGTGCGCCCGGCGGTGGCGATGCGCCGACCGCAGCCTTGCGCCAGGCTGCGCCCCCGTCGGGGGAGGAGACGGCTGCTCCGTCGTACTCGGCCGGCGACTCCGGGTGTGAGGCCCACGTGCGCGGGAACCACCCCGAGCTTCTCCGCCTGGTGGGCGTCGCCGGGGCCACCGTCGAGGGCGTTGCCGTGGACGTGCTGGGCTTCGATGCGCTCGCCGATCCGGAAGGTGACGACCGGCCCGATCGGCTCGTCGTGGTCGACCGGAGCTCGTGCGCCGAGCTGGCCGTGGTCGACGTCGAACGCTGAGCTCCCCGCTTCGAGCCACGCTCCCGCCCGCGGGTGGTGCCGCTCAGCCCTCCAGGCGCACCGAGGTGATCGCCGTGGTGAACCGGCCGCCGGCCCCCTCGCCGAGGTCGGTGATCCACAGCAGCACCGCCGCCCCCCGTCGTCCTGCCAGGTCGAAGGTGACGTCACCGGCGATGCCCTCCTGGCTGGTCACCGGCTGGCCCCAGCCGTCGAGATCCGACGGAGCGGTGTCGGCGACGTAGACCGAGGCGGCCCAATTCCTGGTGGGCGACGTCACGGCGAGGGCGTCGAGCTCGGTCGCCCGGGCCAGGGTGAGCACCAGTCCCACCCCGGGCTTCAGTCCGCCGAGGTCGCGCCGGCGGTACTCCTCGGTGGTCCACGCCGTGTCGGGGAGGTCGTCGAGCAGCCCGGCGAGCTCGTTGTCGTGTTCGCCTCCCTGGCCGAACGGGTCGAAGCTGCGTACCGATGTGATCGCCACGCCTGATCCGGCGCCGGCCGCGGGTGGGCGGTTGCCGTCACCGCCGCCGCCGAACACGCCGCGGCCGAGCTCGGTACGGGCCAGCAACACGCCCACCACGGCCAGCGTGGCGGCGATCACCACCACCAGCGCGGTGGGGACCACCCATGGCCGCCCGGGTCCGGGCGACCGGCCGGCGGGTCTCCCCGGAGCCGGCCGGGGCCGGTGCTCACGGCCGGCACGTCGATCCGTGGGCGCCACGGTGGTGGCATCGTCGCGCCCGGCGGCGGGCCGTACGACCGTGGCGTCGGCGCCGAGGTCGAGGCGGGCGAGTGCCCCTCGCAGCTCGGCGGCCGAGGCGAAGCGGTCCTCGGGCTGGCGGGCCATGGCCCGGAGCACGACCTGCTCGAGCGCCGGCGGGACGTCGCCGCAGACCTGTCGCATGGGCATCGGATCCGAGGTGAGCCTGGCCATCGCCGTGGTGGTGGCGTTGCGGCCGGTGAACGGCGCCCGACCACACACCATCTCGTACAGGACCACGCCGAGGGCGTAGACGTCGGAGCGAGCGTCGAGTGGCGCCCCGGCCACCTGCTCGGGGGAGAGGTACTTGGCCGTGCCGACCACCTGGCCGACCTCGGTCAGATCGGCGGAGGCCTCCGCCGCCTTGGCGATGCCGAAGTCGGCCACCAGGACCCGGTCGTCGTCGGAGAGCAGGATGTTGCCCGGCTTCACGTCACGGTGGATCAGGCCACAGGCATGGGCGTGATGGAGGGCGTCGGCGATCTGCACGGCGATGTGGACCGCCTGGGGGGCCGGGAGGCGCCCCCGCTCGTCGAGGAGCCGGCGCAAGGTGGTGCCCCGCACCAGCTCCATCACGATGGCTTCGACCCCGGCGTCGCTGCAGGTGTCGTAGACCGACACGATGTGGGGGTCCGACAGGCGGGCGGCAGCGATCGCCTCCCGCCGGAAGCGGGTCACGAAGGCGGTGTCGGCCACCAGGTGGGGAAGAAGGATCTTGACCGCCACGGGGCGGGTGAGCACCTCGTCGACGGCCTCCCAGACCTCGGCCATGCCGCCTTCGGCCACACGGGCCACCAACCGGTAGCGGCCGCCGACGAGGGCGCCGGGCTCGATCTGGCTCGTGGTCGTGGGGGAAGGAGGCGGTTCCGGCACGTCGCCTCCCACCGTACCGGCCTGGCGTGGGGCGAAGCATGCCGCCGGGAGCTCGGGGGCCTCACATCACCTGGAACGTGACGCCCATCACCCGAGGTCCGGCGTGGGCGCCGATGGTGGCACCGATCTCGCCCACGTGGATCCGCTCACGAGCGCAGATCGGTGCCAGCAGATCCAGGAACGCCTCCACGTCGGGAGCGCAGCCGTGCATCACCGCCAGGTTCTCGACCCTGTCGTGCTGGGCCACCTTGTCGGCGAGGAAGCGAAGGGCCTTCGAACGGGTGCGGGGCTTGCCCGCCTCCTCCACGACCCCGGAGCTGACGTCGATGACCGGCTTGATCGACAGCAGGGTGCCGAGCAACGCCTGGGCGCCACCGATGCGCCCCCCCTTCTTGAGGTGGTCGAGGGTGTCGACGGTGCAGAAGACCCGGGTCCGGGGGACCATGTCGTCCACCACGGCCACCACCTCGTCGGCGGTCGCGCCACCCGCCGCCGCTCGGGCCGCCGCCAGCACCTGGCTCCCCAGCCCCCACGAGACCGATCGGGAGTCGACCACCCGGATGTCTGCGCCCTCGCCGACGGCGGCGGCGGCGGTGGCCGCCGACTGCATGGTGGCCGACACGCCCGAGGAGAGGCAGATGCACACCACGGCATCGACGCCTCCCTCCAGAGCGGCGCGGAACGTGGCCTCGAACGCGCCCGGCGAGGGGGCGGCGGTCTCGGGCAACACCGACGACGACCCCAGCTTGGCGTAGAAGGCGGAGGGCGTGAGGTCGATCCGGTCGACGTACTCCTCGTCACCGAAGCGGATCGACAGGGGGACGATGTCGATGCCGAGATCGGCGACGATGGACTCGGGCAGGTCGCAGGCGCTGTCGGTGACCACTCGGACGGGCACGGCGCTCCTCTCGCTGGGGTCCGTCGGCACAGTACGACGTCGGACTTCCCGGCGCCTGCCCGCGCCTCACGAGCGGCGGAGGCGACGGCGCACGGTCGCCACCAAGGTGGAGGCCTCGTCCACCCCCAGCCGGGAGGCGGCGGCGACGTAGAGCACACCGGCAGGAAGGGCGGTCACCCCGAGCGCCACGGGCGCCGGCAGCCCGCCGATCGCCGCTCGGAGCGCCAGGGCGGCGGCACCGGCGCCGACACCGGCCAGCGCCGTCGCTCCCAGCTGGCCACCGCCGAGGCGCACGGCGCCGAAGCGTGGCCGTATCCGGCGCCGGAGCAGGCCCAGCTCCAGCCAGGCACCCACCGTCGAGGCGAGGGCCAGGCCTACGGCACCGAGTCGCAGGGCGGCGTCGGGGTCGCTTCGCACGGCCACCGCCAGCGGCGACCACGCCGGGAGGTCACCGGCCAGCTCGACACCGCTGAAACCCGTCCCACCGACGGCCAGTCGGTCGAGCTGCAGCATGAGCACGGCCCCGAGCACCGCGCTCAAGGCCACCCGGACGGCGGCGATCTTGGCCGGTCCCCGGGTGTCGCCACCGGCGTACAGCCCGCTCTGCAGCACCCGGCTGGAGGTGGTGGCCACCAGCCCGAGGCTGAACGCACCCAGCACGTACCACACCAGGCGGGTGTCGTCGGGCCCGAACCGACCGCGCTCGAACAACGCGGCCACCACCAGGTCGCCCATGACCAGGTACCCCAGGGCGGTGGGCACCACGTAGAACGACACCCTGGCCAGCAGCGGCTCGATCCGCGCCGGACCCTCCCCTCCGGGCTCTTCGCCCCCTGCCGGCGATCGCCGGCTGAGCTCGGGCAACTCGGCGGCGGCCACGCTCATCCCGAACAGGCTGATCGGCAGCAGGTAGAGCACCAGAGCGTAGGAGAGGGCGGCGACCGCTCCCTGGGCGAGGTAGCTGGCCAGCACCAGGTCGATGTAGGCGGCGAGCTGTACGACCCCGCGACCGGTCACCGCAGGCACGAACCGCCGCAGCACGGTGCGTACCCGAGGCGAGCCCCAGGCGGCGCTCGGCCGGAGCCCGCCCAACAACGACCGCACCGCCGGCAGCTGGACACCGAGCTGGAGGAACCCGCCGGCGAGCGCGCCCCAGGCGAGGGCGACGGCCAGCGACGACTGGCTCCAGCCCCGGGTGACCACGGCGAGCAGCACGGCGATCTGGGCCACGTTCCACAACACCGGCGCGGCATAGGACAGGAAGAACCGGCGGTGGCTGTTGAGCACGCCGAGGCACCATGCCGACAGCACCAGCGCGCCGATGCCGGGGGTGAGGATGCGCACCAGGGCCACGGTCAGCTCGAAGCGCTCGCCGGTGTAGCCCGGTGCCAGCACCGCGGTGAGGGGGCGGGCGAAGACGACACCGGCCACGACGAACGCCGCCGCCACCACGGCGAGGAGTCCGGCGATGGCCCCGGCCAGGCGGCCGGCCTCCTCCTCGTCTCCGTCGGCCAGGAGGCGGGCGTAGACCGGGATGAACGAGGCCGACAGGGCCCCCTCTCCGAGGAGGTTCTGCAGCACATTGGGGATGCGCAGGGCCGCCCGGAATGCGTCGACGGCGAAGCCGGTGGCGAAGGCAGCGGCGATGATGCTCTCCCGCGCCAGCCCGGCCAGGCGGCTGAGCAGGATGCCGGCCGCCACCAGGCCCGAGGACCGCCGGCTCGAGGGAGCCGTTCCCGATGGAGCGGCGGTCACCCCGGCGACGTCACCAGGCGACGGGCCCGTCGGGCCGTGCGTCCGTGGCGGGCCCACCACACGCACAGGAACACCCCCGCTCCCACCGACATGCCGAGGCCCACGCCCGACAGGAACGTGGAGCGCACGGTGAGGCGGGCCTGGGCCACGTCGAGCCTGCCGTCGGGCGAGCGCACGGTGATGAGGAGGGGGAACTCGCCGGAGGTGCGTGCTTCGACGGGGACCATCACGGGGGTGTTGCCCGGCTGCAGCACGAGGGGGATGGCGGCGGTGCCCGTGGCGCCGTTGTCCGCCTCGACGAAGTCGAGCTTGTCGCTCTCGAGCACGAGTGAGACGCGCATGGCGGCGTCGAGGTCGTTGACGAGGGTGACGGGGATCGCCGCCTGGCGGGAGGTGAGGCGGAAGCTCCCGCTCGAGAGGATGTCGACCCCGCCCAGGCGGTCGTCGATGCTGCCCCTCGCGCCGTGCAGGTAGCTGCGGCGCTGGTCGTGCGAGAGGCCCTCGGCGCTGGCCACCAGCACCAGTCGCTCGATGTCGGCCAGCCCGTGACCATCGCCCTCCTCCATGGCCGACAAGCTCGCCAGGTCCTGGCGCAGGGACCGGATCTCGTTCGCCGGCAGCTCCGGCGGAGGCGCCCGATCGACCAGGAGCGGACGGGCGAGATCGCTGCCGCCCGCCGTTGCCCGGGGCACCTCGTCGAAGAAGCGGTCGAGGGTCACCGGGCGCACCACCGGTCCACTCGCCAGGGCGTCGAGGGCGGGGGCGAGGAACTCCGGTGACGGCACCCAACCCTCGGGAGGGCGCACGACGACCCCCCGGGCCCGGCCGGGGGAGTCGTAGGCCAGGACGGCCAGATCGGCGAGGAGCTGGTGGGCACCCAGCACGGGGTCGTCGGCGTTGAAGTGCTCGCTCAGTCCGGGATCGACGGCGACGGCCTCCACGACCCCTTCGGCGGTCGGCACCATGAAGGGGCTCGTGAGGGTCAGCGACTGGTCGAGCGGGGCGAAGGCCTCCTCGGGAGCGACCAGGCGCTCGGTGGTGGCCACCGTGGCCGGCGCCAGGTCGTGGATGTCGGCCACCACGGTGGAGGCGTCGACGGTGACGCCGAGGGTCGACGCCAGTGCCTGGCGCCCACGTTCGAGCTGCGCACCGAGCTCGTCGTCGAGACCGGCCGCCAGCAGGGCGCCGGCGTCGACGTCGACATAGGGCCCACCGACGACCTGGGCCGCGCCTCCCGCCTCGCGCAGCCCGGCGAGTACCTCGGGGTCGGCGACGGCGAGGGCGTCGAGGGTCTCGGGGGTGGGCACCAGAGTCATGGGGATCGGGCGGGCGACCAGGGCACGCGTGGTCAGGGCGAGGCTCGCCCGGGCGGTGTCGTCGAGCTCCACCGACCCGTCAGGGGTGAGAGCCGGCGGGGCGCCCAGCGGCTGCACCCATGCCACCGCCAGGGCGGTGGCGTCGTCGTCCCGGCTTCGCACCAGGTGGGTCGTGAAGGCGTCGACGACCTCGCCGGTGCCCAGGTCGCGCAGCTCGACTCGCAGCGGGTGCACTCCCGGCCCGACGAGCTGGGCGAGGCCGGGCTCGAACGTTGCTCCCGGCTCCCGTAGCTCGATGGTGACGGGAATGGCCCCGCCGCTGTCGAGCTCGATACCGGCGACGGTCCTCTCCGGGCCGCGCCACACCACGTCGCCCAGCAGGGAACCGTCGAGCGTCTGCGCAAACTGCGACCGGGAGGTGACAGCCTCGTGGAGGCTGACTCTCAGCTCCAGTCCGTCGGGCCGGTGCACGTTGGTGATGTCGATACGCATGGAGAAGACCCCACCGCCGTCGACCCACGGGGTCTGGGAGGCGAGCGAGATGCGACCGGTCGGCTTTAGCTCGGGCCCGACCGGGTCGGTCGAGGCGGCCGACGCCGACCCGGCGATCGCCAGGCAGGCGACCACGAGGAGGCTGGTCGCCGCCGAGGTGATTACCCGGCGCATCAGCTGGTGAGCTCGCGGTCCTCGAGACGTCGGGCCAGCACGGCGAGGCGCGAGGGCTCGAGGCGGAAGCCCAGGCCGTGGTAGAGGTCGAGCGCCCGCTGGTTGCCGACCTGGGTGTTGACCACCACCTGGTCGGCGCCGTGGCGGCGCATCCAGCGGAGGCCGTCGACCACCAGCGCCCGCCCCAAGCCCCGGCCCTGGGAACCGGGATCGACGGCCAGGCGCTGGAGGTACCCCCTCGTCCCCGAGCGACCGGAGATGGCGTAGCCGGCGACCTCTCGTTCGGCGGCCACTCGCAGGCGGGCGCTGCGAGTGGCTCGCAACGCCTCGGTCATGCCGGCGTCGTCGAGGCGCCAGAACGCCGGGAAGGCCAGGGCGTCGACGACGAGGATCCGCTGGCGGTCCCGGCGGTGGCCCCGGCGCAGGGGGCCGGGATCGACCCGGGGGAGGTCGCGCAGCGAACGCGACAACAAATGGAGCTCCTCGCGCAGCTCGAAGCCGGCTTGGAGGAACCCCCGCTGCTCTCGCCATCCCAGAGCTCCGGTGACCACCTCGGTGTAGCCCTGGGCGGCCAGCAGCGCGCAGCAGTGGCGGACCATGGCGACGCTGGCCGGCGGAGTCTCTGCGACCGGCGTCACGTAGGCCAGGCCGCCCTCTCCCCGCCACGAGCCCACCCGGATCCGCTCCGCACCGCAGCGCACCACACGCAGCCCCGGCATGGCCCGAGAGGCTACCGACCTGGCTGGGCCCGGGCGCCTCTAGCCTTCCCCGTCCTGACGGTGCTGGTGGCCCGCGCCGAGCGCATCGCCGATCATGACCCTGGCCTCCTCGGGGTGGCGACGACGTGGAGGGGCTGTCGCTGACCCCGGACGCGAGCGAACCGCCCGGGGGAGGGGCGGCTCGCTCGTTCGGGGAAACGGTGAGGTGGGAGGAGGACGGCTACACCGGCTGGGCGGGGTTGCCGTTGCAGCCGTCCTTCTCCCACCTACCTCATGGGTATCGGGCGGTCCCGGCGGAACCTTGAGCGATTTCTCGGAAGAAACATCTCGGCGCTCTCGAGAGGTGTGGCGGCGGTCGCCCCCCAGTTCGTCACCGCTACGGTGACCGGATGGTCCCCGAGCGGCTGCGGCCTGTGCTGGCCGAGGTCGCCCCCCTGGCGGAGCGCTTCACCGCCCGGGGCCACCGCGTCTATCTGGTGGGCGGCACGGTGCGCGACCTGATGCTCGGGCGCCCGCTCGACGACGCCGACTTCGATCTCACCACCGATGCGCGGCCCGACGACATCGAGGCCGTCGTGGCCTCGTGGGCCGACGCCGTGTGGCTGCAGGGCAAGCGCTTCGGGACCATCGGCGCTCGCAAGGACGGCCGCGACTTCGAGATCACCACCCACCGGGCCGAGGCCTACCGTCCGGACTCCCGCAATCCCGAGGTCCGCTTCGCCGACGACATCGAGGTCGACCTCTCCCGGCGAGATTTCACCGTCAACGCGTTGGCACTGGCGCTGGCGGACACCGACGACCCTCAGCTGGTCGATCCCTTCGGGGGCGCTGGCGACCTCGCCAGCGGTCGACTGCGTACGCCCCTGTCCCCCGAGGAGTCGTTCTCCGACGACCCGTTGCGCATGCTGAGGGCCGCTCGGTTCGTCGCCGGCTACGGCCTCGCTCCCGACGCCGAGCTGATCGACGCCGTGCGCCGACTGCACGAGCGCCTGGAGATCGTGTCAGCCGAACGCATCCGCAACGAGCTCGACA
>JAHWJH010000249.1 GCA_019348555.1 Actinomycetota bacterium | reverse complement strand
GTGGAGCACACCGTCATCCCGGCGCCCGCCGAGCTCCGCTTTTCTGACGGACAGCCGTTCACCATCACCGCGGCGACCACCATCCGCGTGGAGTCCGGGTCGGCGGAGGTGGAGCGGATCGGGGAGTACCTGGCCCGGATCCTCCGCCCCTCGACCGGCTTTCCGATCCCGGTCACGGCGGAGGCGGCGACGCCGGTGGCGAGGATCAGGTAGAGCGGGTGGAAGAACAACCCGTGGTCGCGGGTGCGAGGGTGGCCGATGGCGTACACCAGCACCACCAGCACCATGGCGGTGGAGACCACCAGCATGATGGCGGCGAACAGGTCGGCCACCAGGGTGATCCCGATCGGCGCCGGCCACCCACCCAGCTGCACCGCGGCCACGCCCGAACGCTCGACGGTCACGAGCAGGGCCACGCTGGCCACCAGCGTGGCGCCGAGCACGACGACGCTCAGCGCCCGCTGGACCGCGGGCCAGCGGTGGAGGGCCAGCGACACGCCGGCAGCCAGCAGCGGCAGCACCACGGGGAGGGCGATCAGGGCCCTCACGCGTCGTTGTCCTCGTGCCGGCGCACCAGGCGGGCGATGCGCCGGTCCTCGACGTCGTCCTCCACCTCGTCGTCGCTGCGCAACAGCCAGCTCCGGTAGGCCAGGGCCAGGAGGAAGGCGGTGATCCCGAAGGTGATCACGATGGCGGTCAGGGCCAGGGCCTGGGGCAGCGGGTCGGCGAACGGGCCGCCGCCGGGACCGTCCACGATCGGGGCCCGACCCGCCCGCCCACCGGCCAGCAGGAGCAGCAGGTTGGCCCCGTGGCCCATGATGGCCAGGCCGATGACCACGCGGGTCAGGGTCCGCTGCAGCAGCAGGTAGGTGCCCACGGCGTAGAGGGCGCCCACCAGCAGGGCGAGCACCAGGATCACTGGAGATCCCCCTCGCCGGCGCCGGCGTCGTCGGGCTCGCCCGCCGGGCGGTCGGCCTCGCCGCCGAGCGAGCCGAGGAGGGCCAGCACCAGGCCGACGACGATGAGGTACACCCCGATGTCGAACGGCAGCGCCGAGGTGGTCTTGACCTTGCCCAGCACGGGCACATCGAGGCTGAGGACGCCGCTCTCGAGCAGCTGCCCCCCGGCGACCAGGGCTCCCATGCCCACCAGCACGGCCAGTGTCAGGCCGGTGCCCATGAGCACGAACGGCGCCACGGGAGCGACCCGCGTGAGCTGCCCGGTCCCGCCGGCGACGTAGTGGAGCACGAAGGCGGCGCCCGCCACCAGGCCACCGATGAAGCCTCCGCCCGGGGCGTTGTGGCCGGCGAAGAGAAGGAAGAGCGAGAACACCAGCACGGTGTGGAACACCGCACCCAGGCAGGTGTCGAGGATCAGCGACTGCGGTGGCCGCGTGCGCTTTCCCATCGCCCTGCCTCCCATCGCCCTCACGCCTGGTCCTGCTGGCGCCGGCCGGCCTGCACCAGGCTCACGATCCCGAGGGCGGCGACGGTGAGCACGGTGATCTCCCCCAGCGTGTCGAAGGCCCGGAAGTCGACCAGGATCACGTTGACCACGTTCTGGCCTCCGGCCTCGGGAACGGCCTGCTCGAGGTAGGCGCCCGACACCGGCTCGGCGGTGCGGGCGCCGGCGGCGACGAGCGAGAAGGCGGCGACGAACACGCCCACGCCGCCGGCCACCGCCACCCGGGTGGCTTGGCCCAGCCGCCACGCCGACGGCTCGAAGCGCTCGGGCAGGTGGCGCAGCACCAGGACGAAGATCACCACGGCCAGCGTCTCCACCAGCAGCTGGGTCAGCGCCAGGTCGGGAGCGCCCTGGATGACGAACAGCACGGCCACGCCGTAGCCGACACCGCCCAGGAACAGCACGGCGGCGAAGCGGCGGCGGGCGAAGGCGGCACCGACGGCGGCGGCCAGGACCACCCCGGCCACCACCACCTGCAGCGGCGACTCCCCCACCACGACGCCGCCGGGCAGGCGGGTCCGGGTCAACAGGGCGAGCCCCGGGAGGGCCAGGACGGTGAGCAGGATCACCCCGAGGTAGACGGGCAGCGACCCGTTCTGGAGCACGGCGGTCACCCGGTCCGCCAGCCGGTTCAGCCCGACCAGGGCCGAGGAGTAGACCCCGGCGGCCGAGGGCGCGCCGGCCAGCCGCGCCTGGACGCGCTCCACGGTGCCGGCGCCGGCCACGAGCAGGGCGCCGGCGGCCAGGGTCAGCACCGACAGCCCCAGGGCCGGCGTGAA
>JAHWJH010000248.1 GCA_019348555.1 Actinomycetota bacterium | reverse complement strand
GGTCGATTCCGGCGCGCTCGTCGAGCATCCGGTACCACGGGTCGAGCACCTCGCGGCAGTAGCCCCACGCCATGGCCACGACGGCGAGGGCGCCCGTCGCCACGAGGACGGGCGCCACCCAGTACGTCCACGGCCTCGTCACCGCGAGCACAACGAGGTCCATCGCGTCCTCCCTGGTCGATCAGGCCTCGGTGCTGGAGGCCTCGATGGCCTCACCCCGGCCACCATCGCTGGAGATGGCCACCTTGCGGGGCTTCGCCTGCTCGGCCACCGGCACGACGACGCTCAGCACGCCGTTGTCGTAGCTGGCCTCGATGTGCTCCGCGTCGAGGCCCTCCCCGAGGAACAGCTGGCGGGTGAAGCTGCCCTGCGGCCGCTCGGAGACCAGCACCTCGTCGCCCTCCTCGCGCTGCCAGCTTCGCTCGGCCCGCACGCTCAGGACGTTCTTCTCGACCGTGAGCTCCAGCGAGTCGGGGTCGATCCCGGGTACGTCGAAGTGGACGAAGAAGCGGTCACCTCGGCGGTAGGCATCGATCGGCATGACCGACGGCCGGTTGCCCGCCCACGACTGGGTGAGGCGATCAAGGTCTCGGAACGGGTCGAATCGCACCAACATGATCATCACCTCCTGTCGAGCCCGTGCTCGGAAGCGGTGTCCATATTTTGGCGCCGGGGAATGTTCCCCGACGCAGAGAAGTTAACACCTTCAGACTCAAGGTTGTTCCGGCTCAGCAGGGCGCTGGCGCCCGAACGCAGGCGAGGAGGAGGTGACGCATGGCAGTCCACGGCGGCGTGCTGGGAAAGGACCACTACGAGGTGCTCGGCGTGGCCGAGGAGGCCAGCCACGAGGAGATCCAACGGGCGTACCGCCGCCTGGCCCGTCGCCATCATCCCGACGCCAACCCCGGCGACGCCGGCGCCGAGGAGCGGTTCAAGGAGATCTCGGCCGCCTACGAGGTGCTCAGCGACCCGGTGAAGCGGCGCGAGTACGACCAGGTCCGCCGCAGCGGCCACGCAGCGGGTGGGTTCGACTCCGGCGCCGGCACGTTCCGGGTCACCGTCGACGACCTGGGTGACCTCGGCGGCTTCGGTGACCTGGGTGACCTGGGCGACCTGCTCGGTGACCTGTTCGGCGGGCGCCGTCCTGCGTCGGGCCGCCAGGGCCACGACCTCGAGGCCCGGCTCGACCTGTCGTTCGAAGACGCCGTCTTCGGCGTGACGACCGAGGTCCAAGCGAGGGACACGGCCGGGTCGACCCGGTCCGTGCGGGTCCGGGTGCCCGCCGGCGTGGAGGACGGCCAACGGATCCGCGTGGCCGGGCTGGGCGGCCCTGGCCTCGACGACGGCCCGCCAGGCGACCTCTACGTCACCGTCCGGGTCGCGCCCCATGCCCTGTTCGGACGCTCGGGCCGAGACCTGACCCTGACCCTGCCCGTCACCTATCCAGAGGCGGCGCTGGGCGCCGAGGTGAAGGTGCCCACCCTCGACGGCGAGCCGGTGACGGTGCGGATCCCGCCCGGAACGCCAACGGGGCGGACGCTGCGGGTGCGGGGCCGCGGTGTCCCCCGCCCCGGCGGCCACCGCGGCGACCTGCTGGTCACCATCGAGGTCGCCGTGCCGCAACGGCTGACGAGCCAGCAGCGCGCCGCCGTGGAAGCCATGGCCCAGGCCATGGACGGCTCGCCCCGGACGCACCTGGAGGTCTGACGTGCAAACGGATCAAGACGCCGGTGTCCCCGTGATCGACCTGGCGTCCGACAACGCGGCATGCTCGTACGAGGAGGTCTGAACGAGATGGCAACCCCCTTCGATCCCAACCGCTGGACGATCAAGACCCAGGAGGCCTTCCAGGGCGCCGTCGCCGCCGCCCGGGGGGCCAACCACCCCGAAGTGGTCCCCGAACACCTCTTGAGCGCGCTCCTCGGCCAGCAGGAGGGCGTGGTGCTGGCCATCCTCGAGCGCCTGGGCGTCGCCCCCCTGGCACTGCGCAACCAACTGGCAGAGGCGCTGTCTCGCCTACCCAAGGTCTACGGCGGCGCCGAGCCCCAGCTCTCCCGGGCGCTGCGGGAGGCCATGGAGGCCGCCGAGGAGGCCCGAGTCGACTTCGGCGACGACTACTTGTCCACCGAGCACCTCTTGTTGGCCATGGCCGATGGGGTGGGGGTGGGGCGCGAGCAGCTGCTGGGCGCCCTGGCCGAGGTCCGCGGCAGCCACCGGGTCACCAGCGCCAACCCCGAGGAGTCCTACC
>JAHWJH010000247.1 GCA_019348555.1 Actinomycetota bacterium | reverse complement strand
GTCCTGCGCCGGCCCGCTTCCGACGCAGTTCTTGCCGTCGACCGCGTCGAGGTCACCATGCCCCAAGTCGATGCCGGTGTCGACCACCGCCACGCCGGCGGCGCTCGCCTGACGGGCGGTGGCGGTGGTCCCTGCCTCGATGCGCCGGACTCCCGTGGGCACCGAGTCGCCAGGCGCGAGGGCGACGGTTCCGGTGGCCTGCACCGGGCGGTCGGGGGTCACCAGCTCGACGTCGGGGTGCTCCCGCAGGGCGGTGACCTGGGCGTCGGAGAGCCGGGCGGCGAAACCCTGGAGGGCATGGCGGTACCGCTGGTCGGCCCGGAAGCCGCGCGCCCGCTCGAGGGCGTCCGTCCGACTCCCGGGGTCGGCCATCGACGGTCGCAACACGACGATGTAGCGCTCGGGGACCCGCTCGGCGCGGCGGTCCTGGGCTGTGGCCGTGCCCGACTCAGGGCGGTCGGCCGGCGTTGCTGCCGCGCCGGATGGGGCGGCCAGCACGAGCCCGAGGGCCACCGCCAGGGTGGTGAGACGACGCAGCATGTGGAGGCTCCTCCTGCGGACGGTCCACCCGCCCGCCTCTGGTCATCGGCGCGTGGGACTACGGACTGAAGGAGCGTACGGATGTGCGCTCACCTCGCGACGATGTCCTCGACGGCTGCGGCCACCGCCTCCGGCGGTCCTCGGGGACGTAGTGCCAGCCGCCCGCCGTGGGCGTTACACCTTCGTCCGCCACCCCACTCAGATCGCCTCCTCCATCGCCACCGACTCCTACTCCGACCAGGTTGCCTTCTTCCCGGGCGAGACCGGCCAGGAGTTCGTCAAGTGAGGGGTGTTCGACTTCGACGGGACGGTCTTCGCCGATCTCTGGCAGAGCCGGAGTCGGGCCGACCTCGAGGCCTACGTCCGCTACACCACCTTTCCGACCACCGTCCCCTATGGACACAGTTCGGCACGGCATGAACGGCGGGGACATCCTCCGGCGGGCCTGTAGGTGGCAGCGGCCTACGCCCGGAGCACAAGGGCCTCTGAAGCCGGCGGCGTCCAGCTTCAGTTCGCTCGTGTCGCAGAGGGCGGCGACAGGACGGGCTTCTGTTCCCCGCGTGGGATGTGCCAGACGAGCCTGATGAGATCCGGGTCGTAGCCCCTGATGGTCGCTCGGTGCACCTCAATCCGTTCGAACACGGTCGACAGGACGGCTCGCCGCAGCGCCCGGCGAATGCGCACCCGCGTCACCTCGGTGTACTCGGCGTCGACGGCCGCCATGATGCGGGTCACCATTCGCCCTCCCCCCTCGGCGACATCCCGCTCGCCCTCGCTGACGGTCTGCACCGAGCCGATCCCCGTCGTCCGAGGATGACGAGCAGCTGCTCCCACTCGATGGGCTGGCGGGTCAGCCGGCTCTGGTCGTAGGCGACGATCTCATCGACCTCGCCGCCTCGCAGGGCGTCGAGCATCGCCAGCCACTGCGGACGTGCCACCGCTGGGTCGGCAGCCGATACGTCGTTGTCGATGAACAACCGAACCTCGCACTGGGGCCAGAGGTCGTTGGCCAACGCCACGCAGTCCTCGCGCTGGCGGTTGACGCCAATCTCGAGGCGGCTCGGGTCCTTGCTGATCCGGCAGTACACGGCCACGGTGGGTGCCGTAGGCATGGGCATTCGCACACGTTGACATGGGCGATCCGAAACGGGCCGACGGTGCGTCGACTGCCTCCGGGGAGGAGCCTGAGGGAGCCCCTGAAGCGCCCGAGTCTCCACCGTGGCGACTGCGGTCACCGGCCGGGCGCAGTAGGGTCCGCACATGGCAGAGCCGCAATTCCATCCCGCGTTTATCCCGCGTCCGCTGCTCAACGCAACCGTCCGTCGGCATCCGCTCACCCCTGCTGAGCAGCGCTTTTCGTCCGGTGGAGTCCACCACCGTCCGTCTGCTCAGCGTTCGGGACGCTGCGGTGCAACTCTGGATTCCAAGCGGCGGCGCGCCGAAGCCCTCAATCCGGAAGCGGACGTGGTGGGACGGAGTCACGTGGTCGACCGGTGGATGCGTGGCCCTCGCTGAGGTTGCTCGGGCCAGTCAATGAGGGGGGCCCTGGCCCTGAGGTTGGTTCGCGTTCGCCTGATCTTCCGCTCCGACTGTCGTGGCCGCCTTCGTGGCGTTAACACGTAGGGAGGTCCAGTGCAGGTTCCCGCAGCAGGTCGGGGTGGCGGCAACTGCCCGTCATCGGCGAACAGCAGTGTCCTTACCGGCTCTTCTCCTTGAG
>JAHWJH010000246.1 GCA_019348555.1 Actinomycetota bacterium | reverse complement strand
TGGCGAAGATGGCAAAGACCGCGACCATCACGATCGCCGCGCTGGTGACCACACCGGCCGTGCTGCGGATCCCGTGGGACACGGCGTCCTCGGTGGACATGCCGCGGTCGAAGGCCTCGCGCACCCGGCTGAGGATGAACACGTGGTAGTCCATCGACAGACCGAAGAGGATCACGAACAAGAACAGCGGCAGCCAAGAGGTCATCGCGCCGCTGGACTGGAAACCCAGCAGGCCTCGCCGTGGCCGCGCTGGAAGATCAGCACCAACACCCCGTAGGCCGTCCCCACCGACAGGAGGTTGAGGACGATCGCCTTGATCGGGATCACGATCGAGCGGAAGGTCACCAGCAGGAGCGCGAAGGCCATCGCCAGCACGAAGGCGAACACGATCGGCGCGTTGCCCTTCATGAGGTCGTTGAAGTCGCGGCTCTGCGCCGTCTGACCCGTGACGAACGCCTCGGCGCCGTTCGTGCGGCCGATCGTCTCCGGGATGAGCTTCTCTCGCAGCGTGGCGAGCGCCGCCTCGGACTTCGCGTCCGAGCCGTTGCCGGCGAGCGGCAGGGCGAGGCGCGCGACCTGCTTGTCGGGGCTGACGTCGAGCTGCGTCGGCTCGCGCATCTGGCCGCTGGCGAGCGCGTCGCGGCGCAGTCTGTCGATCGCCGCGCCGACCGCCGGCGACGTCACGTCGTCGGCCTTGATCGCGACGACCGCGGGCAGCGGACCGCCGGGGAACGCGGCCTCGATGCGGTCGAACGTCTGGATCACCGCCAGGTCGCGGGGCAGCGAGTCCGTTCCGGGGACGCCCGTCTTCAGCCCGAGCGCGGGGACCGCCATGACGACGAGCAGCGCCGTCGCCGCGAAGGCCGAGGTCTTCGGGCGCGCGAGGACGCGGTCGAGGATCGCGCCCCAGACGCGCGACTCGCCGTCGCGCGAGCGCAGGCGGTGCAGCAACGGCACCCGGCCCTTCTCGACGCGGTCGCCGAGCTTGGACAGCAGCGCCGGCAGGACGGTGATCGACCCGACCATCGCGACGGCGACGACCATCGCCGACCGCGAGGCCGATCAGCAGGATCACCGACGTGATCGACTCGTCAACCGGCGCGACCTGGCTGAACAGCGAGACGAGCCCGATCGTGCCCATGACCGCCGACAGCGCCAGCAGCAGCGGCAGCCCGGCCGCGACGAGCGAGCCGAACGCGACGATCAGGATCAGCAGCGTGACGGGCAGCGAGAGCGTCTCGGCCTTCTTGAAGTCCTCCTCGAAGACCTCGCCGAGCGCCTTGCCGACGCCGTAGCCGACCAGCGGCACCCCCGCCCCCCAGGCCACCGCCCCGACCGCGTTGAAGAACGCGAACTTGCGCGGCGGCACCTCCAGCACCCCGGCCACCGGGTTCATGAAGGTGCGCACGATCGGCAGGAAGCGGGCCAGCACGATCGCATCGCCGTCTTCGTAGACGGTGTAGTGCAGCAGCGCGTCGGCGATGAGCACGTCGAGACGGCCTTCTCGTTCCCGGAAGGGGTGAGCCACCTCGTGCTGCCAGGCCAGCGGCCCACAGTCATGCCCTCGGGCGGCGGCGGCGGCCATGAAGGCGATGCCGACGTCGTTGACCCGCAGCGTGTGCGCCTGCAGGGGGCCCATGGCGAGCTCGGGGGTCATCCGGTACGCCCGCTGGGGGACCACGCCGGCGGCCTCGACCATCTCCGCGCCCAGCTCGGTGGTGAACCACAGGCTCTCCCGGGCCTGTGAGCGGTCCGCCACCCGGTCGACCATGCCGGCCTGGTGCAGGCGTGCGAGCAGCTTGCGGGCCCAGCGCAGGCTGGCGTGGCTGGTGTGCATGGCGTGCAGCTGGCTCGTCGAGCACACCCGGTGCTGGTAGAGGCTGCACACCAGGGCGATCTCCGCCTCGGACAGGGCCAGGCGGCGGGGGGTGGTGGCCAGCGCCATCGGCTTCACCGGACCCCGAAGCGGATGTGGTCGGGGCGCGGGGTTGGCCGCTTGTCGTCCGAGTCGCCCCGCGAGCACCCGGCCCCTGACCGCCGGTTGCGCAGATGATGCAGTATCCGCTGGTCGAGGGTGTCCAGCGCCGCCAGGGTCTCCCGGATCGGCCGCCGGCCGACGTTGGCGTCGATGGCCTCCTCCATGGCGGCGGCCTCGGTCCTCGCCGGCCGCCTCGAACAACTCCGAGACTTCCTGGCCCCCCACCAGGAAGGGCGGGACCACCTCACCGTGGAGCGTGACCGAGGCCAAGAAGGTGTACTTGGCCAGGCGGGTGATGGT
>JAHWJH010000245.1 GCA_019348555.1 Actinomycetota bacterium | reverse complement strand
CCGGCTACGCCGCCACGGCCGTCATGCTCGGCGAGGCCGCGCTCTGCCTCGCGCTCGACGAGGACCGCCTCCCGCCGCGCGCGGGGGTCCTGACGCCGGCGACCGGCATCGGCACGCCGCTGGTCGACCGGCTGCGGGCCGCCGGGCACACCTACGAGGTCGCCGCGGTGTCCGGCCCATGACGGGGCAGATCCGCGGGATCGACCACGTCGGCGTGATGGTCGCCGACCTCGCGGCCGCCGAGGAGCGGGCGAAGCAGGTCCCGACCCTGCAAGCCCAGCTCGAGGAAGTTCGCCAGGCCTGTGGCGAAGCCAGAACCGAATGCGCGCGCCTGTCTTCATCGCAGGAAGAGCGGGAGCGGGCGTTCGAAGCGCGTCTCAACGAACTTCGCCAGGCGCGCGAGGCGCTCAGAACCGCGCTCGGCAGCGAGCTGGAGACGCAGTGGCGGGCGGCTTATGCCGCGAACGCCGCCAATCGCTACGAATATTCGCCTGCCGCGAAGGGAGCGAGGCGGCTGCGCACGGTGGCGCTCGGCTATCTGATGGCGTCCGGTGCGGAGGATGCGCCGGCGCTCGCGACGCGGCAGTTCAGCGAAGCCGACAATATGACCGACCGGCAGGGCGCGCTTGGGATGCTCGTCAACAGCGATGCCGCCGAGCGGGCGCTGATCGAATCGCGCATCGCCGTCGACACCTTGTCCGGCGACGCCGAGGCCGAACCGCTCCCTGACGCGCTGGCCCGAGCGGCCGAGGACGTGACGGGCCGGGCGGGGGTCATCGTGGAGGTCGAGGCGGGCGATTGCTGCCCGATCTCACCCGCGGCGCGCGAGGCGCTCGTTCGGGTGACCCGTGAGGCCGCCACCAACGCCGTGCGCCACGGTGAGGCCAGCAGGGTGGCGCTGCGCCTGGCAACCGAGGACGGTCGACTCAGGCTTACCGTAGTCGACGACGGGAGGGGGTTCGATCCCACCACCGCCCGGCGGGGATACGGCTTGCGCAGCATGCGGGACCGGGTCGAGGGCCTCGACGGCGAGCTGAGGGTGCGGTCGGCGCCGAGGGAGGGGACGGTGGTCGAGGTGGAGGTTCCCGGCGCCCGAGTGGTCACGTAGGTTCCCTGCCTCCAGCACCTGTTCGGTGCCTCACCCCCAGCTCGCCTCTCGAGTTGGAGGCTCCGGATCGACCACGGGCTTTCGGCGGTGATCCGGAGGCGAAAGACGCCGCCTTCCATTGGAGCGGTCGATCCGCTCCCCGGGGCGAAGCGGTCGACGACAGTCCCGAGGTCGCGGTCGCCCCAAACGGCGAGCGCGAAGGTGTCGCCGCTGTGCGACCAGTCGATCCTCCATCGAGGCGCGCCTGGCGGACGTCGGCACGCTGATACGACCTATGACCACGGTTCGCAGTGCACCTCTTGGACCTTCAGCCAGCGGGTACGCGCCGGGCTTGCGCACTCGCTCGGGTCCGTCGCGATGCGTTCGACAACGCCGTGGCCGGTCCTTCTGGGGTCGAATGCGGACTGAGCTGCTCAACACCCGCAAGTGGCGGACCCGCATCGAGCTCTCGACGAAGATCTTCGACTGGATCGAGGTGTTCTACAACCGGACCAGGCGGCACAGCAGCCTTGGGATGCTCGCTCCCGTCGCCTATGAGAAGCTCTACGCGCACAACACCAGCGCCGCCTGACTCTCGCAACTTGGTCCAAGATCAGGGGGACAGATCAGCTGGACCACTGAACGGGGTCCCCTCACCGCCGCCATGCACCAGCGGACCAGATCTCGCTCGTCGAAGCCGTCGCGTCGGACTCGACGCTCCGGTTCCGTAGCCAGGACGAGATCGCCGAGTCGCTCCAAGCAGCACAGTTTCGAATCGACGACGTCCGCGAGGCTCCGGACCGGCCGGGCAAGGAGTACGTCTTCCTGGCCTCACGGCGGTAACAGACGGCGCGCTGATCGCCGCAGGGAACGACGGGACTGGTCGCGGATCTAGTGCGCCAAATCGCTCGGCGTACATGACCCAGACGCCGGCTCGGGCGCGGATACCAACCCGGCCGGCCGCGGTCGTCCCATGTTCGCGAGGAAGGAATCGGCGCGGGCACGGTGCGACTATGCAGTCGCGTTGCTTCCGATAGTGCCGCCGCGATGTAGAAGTGATCCAGTCGCGAACGTCGTCCTCGACTTCGCCGATCGGGCGAGTGGCGTCGACCGTGGTGGTCCTCGGCGTGTCGCTCGCGGCCGCCAAGAGCGCAGAGTTGAAGTCGTTCCACACGGTGGTCCGCTCATCGAGGTAGGCATCA
>JAHWJH010000244.1 GCA_019348555.1 Actinomycetota bacterium | reverse complement strand
CCACCGCTGCGGCCCTGGCCGCCGCCGAGGAGGGCGCTCCGAGCGAGCCCGGCTTCTGGAGCCGGCTGTGGGCCGGGCTGTCCGGCTTCGCCGGCGGGCTGTGGGCCAGCACCGGCGGGGCCGTGGTGGAGATCGTCGGAGCGGTGGTCGACGACCCCGGCGGCTTCATCAGCGACGCCTGGGACAACGCCGTCGACCACCTCAACGTCTTCGACTGGGACACCTTCGCCGACACCTGGGCCGAGACGGGCAAGGACCTCGTCGCCTGGGACGACTGGGCGGCGGGCAACCCCGCCCGGGCGCTCGGGCGCATCGCCGGCGCAAGGATTTCCTCAACGGCAACACCAACTTCAACTACGTGGGCCACGCCGACGGGCTGCGCATCACCGTGGTGGTCGACCGGGACGCCCGGGTGGTCTCCGCCTACCCCGAGCCGGGCCAGCGGGGCGTGTACCACAACCCCTTGGCACCGGACCCTCCGCCCGGGGCCAGCCGGCCGGTGTGGACCCGGGAGGACGGCCGGGCCGGGGTGGACGGATACTGGACTTGGAGGGCTTCCGCCGACCAGCCCTTGCACACCGACCGCGGTGGCCAGCCCCTGCGTCTCGGCGACGACGGCCACCCCGTGCCGCCACCGCTGCCGGCGGTGCCGATTCCCCCGGTCCTGTCCGACAGCAGCGAGTGCGGAGCGAAGCCATGAGCCTGGACGATGACGAGGACTACCTGTGGATCGACAACACCTCGTCGCGGCTCCGAAAGCTGCCCTTCGAGATGGCCGACCGGCTCTCAAGCGAGCAGCGCGAAAGCTTCGGTGAGGACGCCGCCGACGCCGAGTGGGACCTACTGGTCCAGGCGGTGGCCGGGGCGGCAGTCCTGCACGGCCTACCCATCACTCCCGAGGAGAAGGACCTGCTGGTGCGGGGCCTGCGCTGGGTGGGCGAGCCCCACGACCTGGCCGAGGCCAGGGTGGTCGACCCCCTGGAGCGGGCCGAGCTGGCCGCCCGGTGGCGGTTCGAACCGGCCCCGCCGGCGGGGGACCGGGTGGAGAAGTTCCTCGTAAAGTACTGCCGGCGCGAGCCCGAGGCCAAGGCCCTGGTCACCGCCTGGCGCCACGGCCCCGACGGCGAGCGCCAGCGGATCTGGTGCCTGGTCACCGCCCCCGGGGCCGACCCCGGACACGTGTGGGTGGGAGCGGTGAGTCCCCTGAGCATCGACGTGCTCGACGGAAGGCTGCCGGCGAAGCTCGGGGTGGTGCTGGAAGCGGTGGCCGCCGGCGGCCCGTGGCCCACCTACCACCGCCGCCTCATGGCGGCGGCGGCGCCGGTGTGGGTGGCGTGGGGCTTCCGCCTGGGCAAGGTGGTGGCGGCCCAGCCCCAGCCGCTGACGCTGGTGGACCTGGGCGAGGGCGACGTGGTGTTCCCCGGCCCGGCCGACCACGACGCGGTGGACGCCCTGGTGGCGGGCTGGGCGGCGCATGCCGAGGGCGTGCAAGCGGCGGTGCGGGCCTGGGCCCAGCCCGGCGACGAGGCCGACGGCGACCAGCGCACCCGGGTCTACGGCGTGGTGGTCGACGACGAGGATCAGGTTCGACCCGCTCGCCAGGCCTGCTTCGAGGTCGTGGCCCGGGCCACCGGCGGCGCGGTGGCGATCGAGGTGGCGGCTCCGAGCGAGGGCCTACCCGAGCATCTGCGGCGCCTGCTCGACACCGGGGTGGTGCTGTGGGAACGGCCGGAGGCGCGGGCTGAGCCGACCCGGCAGCTACGACACCTCGATGCCCTGCACGTCGTCCCGGTCGGCCAGCTCGGCCAGGTCGCGGTCCAGCGAGACGCCCGGCCCCGGCTCGAGGTCGGCCTCCACGATGGGGGTCGAGTCGACGCTGCGCACGGAGAGCGACTTGACCACCACCCCCGGGAGGCCGTGCAGTGCCGAGACCAGCGCCCCGACGTCGGCCTCGGCCTCCAGGCTGATGCTGACGGTGCGCCGGCGGGCGGAGAAGTACTGGAGCAGCTTGCGCTGGGGGATGCGCAGCACGGTCAGCGACACCAGCACGGCCACGGTGGTCACCACGGCGGCGCCGTAGGCGGTGACCCCCACGGCCAAGCCGACGGCGGAGGCCACCCACAGGCTGGCGGCGGTGGTGAGGCCCCGGACGGCGCCACGGTTCTTGACGATGGTGCCGGCGCCGAGGAAGCCGATGCCCACCACCACCTGGGACGCCACGCGGGTCACGTCGACCTGGACGTTGCTGGACGCCCGTTCGCCGACGAACCGGTCGAAGCCGTCCACCGA
>JAHWJH010000243.1 GCA_019348555.1 Actinomycetota bacterium | reverse complement strand
TGTCTTCGACAAGGTCGCGGCGTCACAGGATCGTAACACCCGAGAGCAGGCCGGCCCCGCGCTAGGGGCGGCTGTCGCGGACGAGCCGGATATCGACTTGGCGCTCGTAGTAGGTCCACTCCTCGGTCTCGCGCAAAGTGCCCACGAGCTCCTCAAACAACCCCGCATGGGCGGGGGCGTACTCGAACCAGGTCAAAAAGTCGAAGGGCTCGCCAAGGTCCCGCCCGTGGTGCAGGCGGCGGGCCACCTCCGGGAGGTACGGGAGGCTCTTCGTTATGTGCCCCGAGCGCTCCGCGAAGATCTCGCGGCGCGCCTCCTGGGTGAGCTCCCACCACGCCTCCGACTTCCTGATGGGGATGAGGGCGGCGCGCGTCGCCTCGGGCCGGCCCGAGGCTGGGCGAACGGGCAGCTAGTTCCTTGTGCTCCCCCGCCTCAACGTACCGTTCGTGGCCGACGACTCCGAGAAGTGCCCAGGTGGCGCCCGGAGGAGCGGCGCGCGCCCCTTCGCAAACCGCCAGACGCTCGGCCGTGGGAAGGGGCGCGCCCACGACCGCCGAAATGCCGCGAACGCGCCAGGGGCCTTCGTCTCCTCCTGCGAACGCGACCGGGAGGGTGGGCATGCTCCTCACGGTACTTGCGTTCGTCTCCACGCAGAGTCCCGGAAACGAGGCTGGCAGCGGCCGCGCCGTCGGCCCAACGCCGGGTGAGGGAACGAGCAACCGACACGGGCAAGCACAACGACGGCTCTGCGTGCTCCTCCCGGACTCCACAGAACGCACGCCCATAATTTCGGAGCGGTCGCGCGACTACCGCGTCGCCGAACGGCGCATATCGAGCTGCGTGTGGCCGTTCACCGTGGTGCCCGGCTGAAACCAGCCCCACCTCGCCGGCGCCGCTCCCGATCGATGATGCGCCCACCGATCGACGAGCAGAGTGTCGAAAGGCTCACCGGTGGAACCGCCCGAGTACGGCCAAGCGCAGCACCTGGTAAACGCCCTGCAGCCCGCTCGTGACGGGGGCGAGCGAACTCGTGCGGTCGAGCCACTCCGCCCCGCCGGATATCGGTGTCGGGCGTCAGGTGTGCCTCAGAGGGCCCCGGAGCCGGGGCGGTATGGGACGCGGCCGTTCCGTCGAACCGCCGCCGTTAGGGGACAGGCGGAGCGACCTTCGGTCAGACCTCCGGGACCGACCATGCGAGGGCGGGGGCGTCAACACGAGCACACCGGGGACCGCCTCGGTTATCCGTCAAGTCCACAGCCACCCTGAGGCGACCCGTCGCCATCGCCCTCTCGATTAACTCCGGCTCGACGCGATCGAGCATCAGCTTGGCCCGCCTGAACATCTCGAACGTGTTGTCCGGTCCGACGTTTCCCCACGTGAGATAGATGAATCGATCGCCACGCTTGCCGTGAACGCCCGGTCCACGGAAGTCGAGGGCTCCGTCGTTCCGGATGACCTCGACGTCGACCTCCCAGCGAGCCTCGGACTCGTCTGCTCGCACTAACCGAGCCGGGTCCTGCCGGATCTGGACGCCGACGTGGACGTTGTCCATCGAGGAGCCGTCGGGACGACAGAACACGCGGCCCGGCAGGTTGACACCGGTGATCGCAACTCGCACCCGCCGAGGATGCCCGCTCCAGGCGTCGTGCGCTCGCAGCCGGCGGTATGGGCGAGCTGGCTCCGGATCGGGGACCGCGGATTAGGGACACCCGCCGGTGGCTCGTGGGGCGTCGGCAATATTCGGCTCAGAGGCCGATCCCGTGGCGGTACCGTCGCGGACGTGCGACAGCATCGGACCTTCGTGATGATGCGGCCCCTTCCGGAGCCGATGTCGCACGCGCCGCTGTAGCGATCCATCCGACCCTGGAGAAGTGCCCAGGGTCGGGCGTAGAGCTACGGCGCGGCCACGCGGCCTCCTCCAGGCATTGATCTGAGGAGAACCCGACCATGACGACCTTCGTGACCGTCGCTATCCCGTACGTGAACGCGCAACCGCACCTTGGCTACGCCTACGAGCTGGTGTTGGCCGACGTGTACGCCCGCACCTGTCGGCGGGCAGGCGACGCCGTCCGGTTTCTGGGCAGCACCGACGATTACTCCCTGAAGAACGTGCTGGCGGCCGAAGCGGCCGGCGTGCCCATGCGGTCAGGCCAGGACGTCATCCCCGAGGAACGGGCGGGCTCTTCGCCCTCGCGACATCGGTGGAGGTGAGGTCCGGACGCTCGGGGACGCCAAAAGCCTGCTGCAGCATGGCGTCTAGAAAGCTCTGATCCGGTGGCTCCAATGGCGTCGAGCCCGG
>JAHWJH010000242.1 GCA_019348555.1 Actinomycetota bacterium | reverse complement strand
AGCGTCGGGGTCAGCTCGCCCCGCTCGACGCTCCACTCTCCGTCCACGAGGACGAACTGCTTGATCCGTTCCGGCCGAGCCAGGCTCGCATTGGCGGCCTCGACGGCGCCCTGCACCTCTGCCCTCATCTCAGGGTGGGAGACGAGTTCCTTCATTGTCGCATCGCCGAGGCCCCGGGTGCTCGCCCAGCTCCCCGCCACCTCGCGGTCGAGGACGATCAGCGCGCACAGGTACGGGCGGCGCTCGCCCACGACGCAGACCTGGCCGACGAGCGGGTTCCTTCGCAGGAGCTGTTCGATGGTGGCGGGTGTCACCTTGGTGCCTCCGGAGGTGATGATGATGTCCTTCTTCCGGTCCACGATGCGGACGTACCCGTCGTCGTCCACCTGCGCGATGTCGCCCGTTCTCAGCCACCCTTCCGGGCCCACGACCTGCTCGGTGGCCGCCGGATCCGCGTGGTACCCGACCATGATCCCTCCCGCCCGGACGAGCAGCTCGCCATCGGCGGCGATGCGGGCCTCCACGCCGGGAAGCGGGGGACCGACCGTCCCAATCTTGATGCGGTCGAGCCCGTTCCAGATCCCCACGAACAACTCGGTCATGCCCCATCCCTCGGACACCCGGAGGCCCAGGGCGTGGAAAAACGTGGCGACGTCGTCGGAAAGCGGCGCCGCGCCGCTCACCGGGGCGCGGCATTGGTCGAGCCCGAATGTGGCCAGCAGCGCCGTCAGGAGCGGCTTCAGCTCATCGCGGCGAGCCTTGAGCGCGCTCGGGACCGCCAGGCCCCGCTGCTCCGCCTGCACCAGGGATCGGCCCACGTCGAGCGCCTCGGCCAACGCCGCCCTGCGGTCGGCGTCCGGCTCGTTCTCGATCGCGGCGCGAACTCCCGCCGCCAGCTTCTCCCAGGTGCGCGGAACGCCCAGGAACCAGGTCGGACGGACGTCGACGAGGGTGTCCACGAGCTGCGCCGGATCGCTGCAGAAGGTCGTCGTCGCCCCTCCCACGATCCCCCGCCAGTGCGACCACCATCTCTCGGCCGAATGAGCCAGCGGGAGATAGGAGATGAGTCGATCACGCTGGTCGGCGCCGCCGCGTCTGGCGAGTGATTCCAGCGCCGAAAGCACCGTGCGGTGGGTGTGCACAGCACCCTTGGGTGCGCCGGTGGTCCCGGAGGTGTACACGATCATGGCGGGATCGTCGGGCCCCGCTGCGCTCCAGCAACGCTCGAACGCTGCCTCGTCGTCGCATTCCCTGCCGCCGGCCACCACTGCGTCCCATGACACGCTGTCACCCCCGAGGTCTCCGTGCCCGATCTTCACGATCTGCCGAATGGTGCGGAACCGGGACCGGACGTCGCCGAGGGCGTCGAACAGGTCGGGCTCCACGATGGCGATGGTTGCCTCGGAGTGGTTGGCGACATGGCACAGCTGCTCCGGTGAGGCGGTGATGTAGGCGCTCACGGGTACGCCCCGGGCATGAACGATCGCCGCATCTGCGATGACATGTTCCGGCCGGTTCCTCATCAGGAGCAGTGCCGAGTCGCCAGGGCCGAAGCCGAGCTGGCGCAGGCCGAGAGAGAAGAGCCGGACCCGGTCCCCGTACTCCTGCCAAGTCAGGGCGTTCCAGCCCCCGGCCGCTGCCCACCGCAGAGCGACACCGGTCCCCCAACGACCGACGGTGTCGGCGAACGCAGCGCAAAGCGTTCTCCCTGCGACGGCACGGTGGATCTCGGCCTGCTCGGCGACGATTTCCTCGTCGTTACGAGCCACGGTTGGCGTGTCGCTTCGTCCACTCACGGTCATCCTCGCGGGCGACGGCGCCGGTCATCGCCTGGACGAGGTGCTCGAGGAGCCGGAAGGCCCCGAGCCGTCCAAGCGTGCGATCGGCGATGCCCGTGATCAGGCAGTAGTTGGTGTCGTGACGACCACCATGGTGGGCCAGGTGGTGCTCCGGCGACAGCAGGACATGCAGGCGCTGGAGGAGCCGCACGGCCGGGCCTCTCTGCACCCGATGGCCGCATTTGTGAAACTCGAACATGAACACGATCTCCAGCGACAAGGTGACGCCGGCGACGGCGAGGGCCATCCGGGCGGGCCCAGGCGCTCCATGTGCCAGAGCGGCGAACCCGAGAAGCGGCGCCGACGCCCCGGCCGCGAACCACGAGAGCATTCCGGCGTCGTGCCAGAAGCTGTAGTTGAAGATCCGGTCCGGGTAGACGTGGTGCTCCCGGACCAGGATCACCATCCGGCGCAACCCGATGGTGTCCTGACGGAACCAAGTGTCGAACGCCCAGTGCATCACCCC
>JAHWJH010000241.1 GCA_019348555.1 Actinomycetota bacterium | reverse complement strand
ATGGAGACCGGGTCCGGTTCCGAGCCCGACCTGGTGGAGTTCCTCGAACGGATCCTTCCCCGGGACGACCGCTACCGCCACCGCCACGGTGCGCTCGGCCATGGCGCCGACCACCTGCTGCCCGCGGTCGTGAGCCCCTCGCTGGTCGTGCCCGTGGCCGACGGCCGTCCGCTGTTGGGCACCTGGCAGCGAGTGGTGCTGGTCGACCTCAACGTCAACAACCCGCAGCGCCGGCTCCGGATGACCTACCTCGGCAGCTGAGCCCGACCACCACCGGCGGATGGCCAGGCGATGGTGCTGCCCGGGTCGATGCGACGCACCACGTTGGTGAGCTGCACCATGCCGTCACCGTCGATGGCGGCGGTGGTGTTGTCGCATCCGCCCTCGGCCCGGGACTGGTACGAGACCCGCACGGCGGCGGGTGTGAGCTCCCGGTCGTCGACGGCACGGGCCCGCAGGTCGCTCCAGCGCACGGCGGCGGTCGGGTGGTCGCACCGGGCGAAGACCTCGGACCACACCACGGGCCGCACCAGGAAGCGACCGGGCACGTGCAGGTCGCGCACGACCGTCGCCATCCCGGTGGCCAGATCGGTGACCTCTCCTCGCCATCGAGGGGAACCCTGCCGGTCTGCGGCGAAGATGCGGAGCCGATACCGCCGTTGCGCCACCCACGGGAAGTCCCGAGTGTTGGGGTTGTCCGTGGCGCTGGCCAGCGGCGACGTCGAGCCGGCCAGCTCGCCGCCGCCGTCAGCCGCCGCCCGGTACCCGCCCCAGTTGACCGCCGTCCCTCCCGGGTGGGAGGGATGGGCCTGCAGGCCGAGATGTGCCCCACCGCGGTGGCGCCGCCCGTCGTGGAAACCGACCTGGAGGGCCCAGAAGTACAGCCGGGGGACCGCCGGTGGCACCACGACCTCCAGGGTGGCGGCCACCTCGACGAGGCGGCCGGGCAGTTCCCACCACAGGTGCATGGACGAGGCGCCGTTGGCGGAACGAGGCTCGCCGTGGTCACGCAGCCGGCGGGAGAAGATCCCCATGTCGAGGTGATAGCACCGGTGATGCGGCACACTGCAACCGTCCCCGACGAAAGGGAGGGTATGGCCGTTCCTGAGCTCCACGGAACCGCCCGCAGGCCTCGAGCGGCACCATGACGACGACCTGGCAGGGGCGACGCCTCCTCGTGGTGGTGGCCCACCCCGACGACGAGACCTTCGGTTGCGGTTCGCTCATCGCCGGCGCCGCCGAGGGCGGGGCCGAGGTGATCGTGTGCTGCGCCACCCGTGGTGAGGCCGGCGAGCTGGTCCCCGGGTACGACACCGCCGGACGTTCCCTCGGTGCGGTGCGGGAGCAGGAGTTGCACGCGGCCGGCCGGGTGCTGGGCGTGGGCCAGGTCGTCCTCCTCGACTTCGTCGACTCCGGCATGGACGGCGAGGCGGCGCCTGAGACCCTCGTCGGGGCGCCACGAGAGTCGGTGGTGGCAGCTGTCGCCGAGGTGGTCAAGCGCACCGATCCCGACGTGGTGGTCACGCTGGACGCCGCCGGGGGAGACGGCCACCGCGACCACGTGCGCATCGCTGAGGCCACCACGGAGGCCGTCCGCCGGGAGGGGAGCGGCGCCAGCCTCTACTACTGGTGCGTGGTGCGGTCGCTGCTGCGCCGTTGGCTGGAGAGCCTGCAGCAGGTCCGTCCCGAGAGCTCGCACCTCGAACTCGACCTCGACGGCCTCGGTCGTCCCGACGAGGAGATCACGACGGTGGTGGACACCACCGCTCACCTCGGGCGGCGCTGGGAGGCGACGGCGATGCACCGCTCCCAGCGGCCGCCCTACGACGGGATGCCCGACGATCTGGTGGCAGCCTTCTTGGCCTGCGACCGGTTGGTTCGGGTCGAGCCCGCGTGGCCGGGTGGTCCGGTCGAGCGTCAGCTCTTCGTCCGCCGGCGCTGACGTCTCGGTCCGGAAGGGCAAGGCCGCGGCCGGGCGGTTCGGCGGGCTCAGCCTCGCTCTGGTGGTGCTTTGTCGGCGGTCTCGGTGGCGCGGCGGACGGGTCGTTCGCCGGCAGCGCCGGCCGCCACCGGCTCGGTGTCGCCCCGTGCCCACGAGGCCAGCATGGCGAGGAAACCGAAGCAGGCGAGGACCAGGAACGCGTCGCGGAACGATGCGCTCGTCCCGGCCACGGTGCTTCCGTGGCGGCGCAGCCCGGCCTGCCACACGCCACCGGCGACCGCCACACCCACGACCTGGCCCAGGCGCCCTGCGGTCGCCAGCGCCCCGGCCGCCATGCCCACCCTGCCGGCGACGACCGTGCCCAGCACG
>JAHWJH010000240.1 GCA_019348555.1 Actinomycetota bacterium | reverse complement strand
CGACGTGGTCGCCGCGCTGGCCGACCTGCCGCAACGGTGCCGCTCGTGACGGTGAACGAACGGAGGACGACGGCGGAGGGCGGACTGGTCCGCCCTCCGCACCTCCGCTGACGGGTCAGCTGACCTCGAAGACCACCCGCATCCCCTTGAAGAAGTGGGGGACGCCGTCGGGCTCGTCGACGAAGCAGCCCATGCCGTAGACACCGGGCTCGAGCTCGGCGTTGACCACCGCGTCCTCACCGGGCGCGGCGTCGCTGCTCTGGCCGATCTCCTCCTCCACGAGCTGCGGGACGCTGCCGTCCTCGAATGCCTGCTCGGCCTGCTCGGCGGTGGTGCCCTCCTTGAACTTGAGGATGCTCATGTGGTGGGGCACCTCGCCCTCGTTGGTCATGACGAAGGCGACCTTCTCGGCGGGCACGTCGCCCTCGATGGCGAACTCGAAGTCAGTGGCGGTCACGGCCACCTGGGTGGCGTCGGGATCCGGCGTCTGGGGCGCCGCCTCCTCCTCTTCCTCCTCGCCGGCGGCGGCGCCGGGGCAGTTGTCGGCCTCCCAGTCCTCGACCCTGCCGATGGCCTCGGTGACCTCGGGGTCGCCGAAGGCGTTCATCCCCTGCTCGCCTAACTTCTCGACGACCAGGTCGACGTCCTCTTTGATCTCGTCCGGGGCCACCTCACTCAGCCCTTGCAGCTGCTCGGGCGTCGGGGGGCCCTCCTGCTCGTCGAGCTCGGCGCTCGCCTCGCAGTAGGCCAGCGTGGCCTCGTCGGCCTGCTCGGCCTCGGTGGTGCTCGTGGTCGAGCTCGTGGTCGTGGTCGCCGCCTCGTCGGTGTCGTTGCCGCACGCGGCCACGGCGAAGATGCCGACCGTCGCTACCGCTATCAGTGTCCTGAACCTGCGCATGGGAAATCCTTTGTCTCGAGGCGGCAGCGAAACCGACGCGAGACGGGAGGGTGCCCACGTGTGTGCCCCGCCCCGCTTGCAATCGACGCCCCGCCTGCTCCTGTGACCGCCTCCGCCGGCGGCCACCGGCGGCCAGGCTGGCCGCCGGTCTCTTCACGCTCGAGTGAGCGCGGCGAATGCTAACCACGCGCCGGCCCCGACGCTGGCAGGCACCATCGTTCTGGCGGCACAAGCGTGACGAAGGGGCTACCTGCCGGCCGCCAGAACGGTGGCTGGCCGTTGCCGTGTGTCAGGACGTGGTCGAGTTGGCGTCGATGGCCCGGCCGCCGCCGCCGCCGTTGGTGCCCACCTCGATCTTGCGAGCCTTGGCTCGCTCGGCAACCGGGATGGTCACGGTCAGTACTCCCTGGTCGTAGCGTGCCTCGATGCGGTCGGGGTCGAGGCCTTCTCCGAGGAAGAGCTGACGGCTGAAGGAACCCTGGGGGCGCTCGGCCACGAGGACTTCGGCGCCGTCGCCGGCCTGCCACGACCGCTCCGCCTTGACCGTGAGTGCGTTCTTCTCCACGGTGAGGTCGATGGACTCGGGGTCGACGCCAGGGAGGTCGAACTGCACCACGAAGTGCTCGTCCTCGCGGTAGGCGTCCATGGGCATGGCCGAGGCACGGCGTTCGCCGGCGAGCTGCTGCGTCAGGCGGTCGATGTCACGGAAGGGGTCGTAACGCATCAACATGGGTGTCACCTCCGTCAGGGCGTTGCCACTGCTCTGTATCTACCGCTTTTCGCCGAAGCTGACAACCCGCGACTCATGTTCCTGTAGGACGTAGCAAGCAGCCTGGGGGCTTCTCAACGTGGCCGGCGCTGGCCGGACGGCTTCCGGGGCGGACCCCACTGCAAGATCGCCGTGGGGGTGGTGCGCAGCGGAGGCCGCAGCCCCCCATCCGCACGTACGAGCCACGACGACAGCAGCCCGCGGAGCTCCTTGCGCACCGCTGCCGTGTCGTCAAGGAGCAGGCCATTGCGGTACTCGCGCACGGCATGGGCGAGGGTGTCGAAGCGCACCCGGACAGGAACCTCGACGACTTCCACCTCGGCGGTGATGCCCAGCTCGGCCAGTACGGCCACGGCGTCCAGATAGGTCGGCGCCGGCGACCGCCGGGCTCCGTGGAAGTGGCGCCAGAGGGGCTCGGAGACGGCGTCCTGGCCCATGGCGGTCATGGAGAGCAGGGCCCGCCGGCCGGTGGCGGCGTCGAGCTGGCGGAGGAAGGGAGCGGCGTTCTCCACCACGGGCAGGACGTAGGAGCACAGAACGACGTCGGCTCGGTCGACCTCGACCTCTGGCCAGGAACCGACCACGGTGCGGAGGTTGTCGACGCCGAGCCGCCGTGCTCGGCGACGGAGCAGCGACAGCATGGCCGGGCTGAT
>JAHWJH010000023.1 GCA_019348555.1 Actinomycetota bacterium | reverse complement strand
GAGGCCACCGTGTACAGCGCCGGGCTGCCGGCGTTCGACCCGGTGGGCGCCACCAACCACCCCAACCTCTGGCACCGTGGTTACCCCCTGCAGCTGCTCCCCCGGCGCGACTACTCCAACTCCACCCGCTCGATGGTGACCGCCGACGTGCAGGCCGACTTCTGGGACGGCGACCCCGACATCGACGCCATCTGCAGGATGCAGTTCGCTCCCGAGTGCCAGTTCGACCCGGCGTGCTTCCCGATGGCGGCCGACGCCCTCAGCCCGTTCAACTCCCAGAACACCTTCCTCGCCACCCGGTGCCTGGTCGACTACTTCCTGTTCCCCCACATCGGGCGCATGGACGACATCTGGGCCTCGTACTACCTGCAGGGCAAGGGAGCCAAGGTCGTCTACGGCAAGGCGTCGGTGATCCAGGAGCGCAACCCGCACGACCTGGTCATCGACATGAAGAAGGAGTACATCGGCTACGAGCACAACCTCGCCATCGTCGAGGCCGTGGCCGACGACCCCGAGGCGCTGCTCGGCTTCCTGCCGGCCGAGTCGATCGCCGCCTTCGAGCGCTACCGCACCCACTTCAGCTAGTACCGTCGCCGCCCGCCCTCGGGTCGGTCGCTCAGGCGTCGCTCCCCGACGCCCGTTCGACGAAGGCGTCGAGGTCGGGCTTGTCCTGCTCGTCGTCGGGATGGTGCCCGGGCCGGTTGGCCGGGGGGACGGGAGCCACGCCGGAGTCCTCGGCGGTGTCGCCGGCCGTGGCGGCCTTCGACTTGGCGCTGTCGTCGGTGGTCGAGCCGAGACCGCTGCGACGGAGCTCGGGCTGTTGGGGGTTGGGCACGGGGTTCTTCCTCCTCGTCGGGTGGAAAGGTCAGGTCCAGCGCAGCAGAGCGCCCACGTCGCCGCTGAGCCGGCCGTCCTCGGCCACCACCTGCACCCCGGCACCGGTGCCGAGGGCGGCGCGGACGAACACGTCGACCAGGCGGCCGGGGTGCGGGTCGTCGATCCCCAGCTGACGCAGGGTGTCGGGCGAGGTGGCCACCACGCTCGGCTCGTCGCCGAACCAGGCTTGGCGCTCGTCGTCGGCCCGGTCGTGCACCAGGAGGACCTCGACCTGCGCCTTGGCCAGGGCACCGGCCACATCGTCGGGCCCGAGAACGCCGCGGTCGCCCTGTCCGTGCTCCTCGGCGAGCTTGTCGACCAGCGCCGCCGTCTCGCCGGCGGACACGGCGGCCAGGACGGCCTCGAGCTGAGCAGCGTCGACGCCCTCGGTGCCGTCGTCGGCCCGACTGCCGTCGAGCACCTGGGCCATGCCGGCCAACTCGTCGGGAAGCACCTCCTGGAGCAGGGCGACCGCCCGCACGTCTCCGGCGAGAACCACCAGCCGGGCGTCGACCCTCTCGGCCAGGCGGGTGGCCACCTCGGCCACGTCCTTGGCATTGTGCTCCCACACGTTCTCGGCGCGCTCCTGGTACCGGCGCTGCGACCAGCCGCCGGCCTGCACCTTGCGGCCGTGGTGGGTGTCCCCGTCGACGCTGTGCGAGCGCTCCGGCAGGTCATGGCCGACGGCCACCACGTCGGCTCCGGTGCGGTCGGCCACGACCAGGACGTGGGGCGGCAGGGACTGGCGGAGGTCGAGCAGGGGGACCAGGCTCGGCAGGGCGGCCCAGCGGGCGAGCTCCCGGGCCGGTGGCGACGGCCAGTGGCTGAGGTGGTGCACCCCGCCGGCGGTGGCCACGATGAACATCGCCTCGCCCTCCAGGTGGGCGTCGCCGACCAGCGGGTCGACCAGGGCCAGGACCTCCTCGGGGGCGCCTGCTGCGGCCAGCTCGCTGCGGCGCGACCGCCAACGCGTCTCGTTGCGGGGCGACGCCTGCTCGACGCCGGACTCGGTCGTGAGGTGCACGGTGAGGAACGGCCCCGGCCGCGCCACCAGCTCGACCAGGTCGGCCGGGTCGGTCCACACCCGTGGGGTGTCTCCTCGCGCCTCCATGGCGGCCCGTTACCCGAGGGCTCGGGGCAGGGAACCTCCGGGCGTCAGCTCCGGGCTGGCGACGGCGCTGCCGTGGCGTCGAGGTGCTCCACCGCCCGGCGCACTCCCTCTCCCAGCGGCGTGGCCGCCACGAAGCCGTGCTCCGCCAGCTTGGTCGTGTCGCCGCCGCGGGCGAACACCCCTTCAGGGCGGTCGGACATGCCCCGCACGTCCGGGGAGTAGCCGCAGGCGGCGGCCGCCGCCGCCGCCAGCTGCTTCATCGAGGTGTAGATGCCGGTCGACAGGTTGAGCGCGTCGCCGTCGTCGATGCTGTCCATGGTGGACAACACCCCGTCGATGCAGTCGTCGACGTGGATGAAGTCGCGCATCTGGTCGCCGCTGCCCCACACCACCAGCTCCGCCGCCCCGCGCTGCTCCAGGGCCCGCCGGCAGATGCTCGGGAAGGGGTAGGTGAGGTCCTGGTCCTCGCCGTAGCCCGAGAACGGCCGATAGGTCACCGACGCCAGCCCGTGGCGCTCGTAGGCGAGCCGGCCGAGGTACTCATGCGTCAGCTTCGCCCACCCGTACGACAGGTCGGGCATGCCGAGCACCGGCGAGTCGCCGGTGAAGCTGATGAGGTGCTCCTCGAGGAGCACGTAGTGCTCGGGGCGCTGCAGACCGATGGGGTAGGCGGCGCTGGAGCTGAAGCAGACCGTCTTGGCCGGACGGGCGACGGCGGCCCACCTCCAGTAGGCGGCGTCGATGCCGAGGTCCTCGGCCACCGCCAGGGGGTTCGACTCGATCACGGCCCGGCCGCCGACGATGGCCGCCAGGTGGAAGGCGTAGTCGAAGTCACCGTCCTTGCGCTCGTCGAAGAACCGCCGGCAGTCGAGGCGGGAGAAGTGGAAGCCGGCATGATCGCGCGGCTCGAACAGCGGCCAGCCGTCGTCGGGGTCGACCGCTCCGGTGAGCGGGACCAGGTTGTCGACGGCGTGCACCTCGTCGCCCCGCTCGAGGAGCCTCCTCGCGAGGTGACGCCCGACGAAGCCCGCCGCCCCCGTCACCAGCACCTTGGCCATGCTCTGCACCGTCCCCTGTGGCGGCGCCGTCACCCGCGGCGGCCGTGGGCGACACTACCGGGATGCGCATCGCCCTCGACGGGACACCCCTTCTGGGACCCCGCACCGGGGTGGCTGCGTTCGTCGCCGGACTGCTCGGCGCCCTGGTGGCGAGGACCGACGTCGAGGTCAGCGCCTACGGGGTCACCTGGAGGGGACGCGACGATCTGGCCGGCGCCGTGCCCGCCGGCGTGGCCACCGGTGGCCGACCCATGGCCGCCCGCCCCCTGCGCTGGTCCTGGCAGCGGATGGCCGCTCCCCCCATCGAGTGGTGGACGGGGCCGATCGACGTGGTGCACGGCACCAACTTCGTGGTGCCGCCGAGCCGCCGGGCGGCGGCGGTGGTCACCGTGCACGACTTGACCTTCCTCCACTTCCCCGAGTTGTGCGACGCCGCCACGCTCGCCTACCCGTCGCTGCTGCGGGCGGCGATCGAGCGGGGGGCGCTGGTGCACGCCGTGTCGCAGTTCGTGGCCGACGAGGTGGTGGAGCACCTTGGCGTCGATCCCGACCGGGTCGGCGTCGCCCATTCCGGGGTGCCTCCGGTCGGCTCCGGCGATGCCGCCCGGGGCCGGCACCTGGCCGGCTCGGCGAGCTACGTGCTGGCGGTGGGCATGGTGGAGCCCCGCAAGGACCTGCCGCTGTTGGTGCGCGCCTTCGACGCCGTGGCGCCCGACCGGCCCGGGCTCGGCCTGGTGATCGCCGGGCCCGACGGTTGGGGCGCCGATGCCCTGGCCCGGGCGATCGCCGCAGCCTCCTGCCGGGAGCGCATTGTGCGCCTCGGGTGGGTCGACGACGCCGACCGCTCGGCCCTGCTGGCGGGAGCCACGGTGCTGGCCTACCCCTCCCGCTACGAGGGGTTCGGCTTCCCCCCGCTCGAGGCCATGGCCGCCGGGGTCCCCGTGGTGGCGACCGCCGCCGGGGCGCTGCCCGAGGTGGTCGGCGACGCCGCCGCCCTCGTCCCGGTGGGCGACGGCGACGCCCTGGCCGGCGCCCTGGCCAGGGTGCTCGACGACCCCGGCCGCCGGGACGCCCTGGTGGCTGCCGGCCTGCAACGGGTGGCCCGTTACCGCTGGGATCGCTGCGCCGAGGGGCTGATGGCGCTCTACCACCGCGCCGCCGGGGCCTGATGGTGCCGCAGCGGCAGGCCGGGCCCAACTGGCGGTGGTGGCTGCGAACCCTGGCCCTGCCCCTGGCCCTGGTGGCCATCGGCGTGCTCCTGCGCTCGAGCGGCACGCCTCCGTTCGGCTCCGACAACGACGAGTACCGCCTGGTGGCCGACGAGCTGCTGAGCAGCGGACGGCCGGTGGTGGCCGGCGTCGAGGCCACCAAGTACCCCCTCGGCTACCCGGTCGTCCTCGCCGCCTTCGACCTCGTCGGCCTGCCGGTGACCTCCTCGGCCATCGCCCTCAACATCGTCCTGGTCGGGGCTCTGGCGGTGGCGGTGGCGGTGCTGGCCCGGGCAGCCGGCCCCCGGGTGGCCGCCGTGCCCGCCGCCGTCTACGCCGTGGCCAGCCCCGGGCTGTGGGGAAGCGTGTTCGTCACCATGCCCGACCTCGCCTTCGTGGTGGTCAGCGCGTTGGTGGTGTGGCGGGCGGGCGTGCTGGTCCGCCGTGGCGACGTGGGCGTGCTGGCCGGCCTGGTGGGTCTGGCCACCGTGCTCAAGTCGATGGGCCTGCTCGTCGCCCTGGCTGCTGGCGTCGCCGTGCTGTTCGGTCCTCGGGCGCTGCGACGGCTGGCCTGGGTGCCCGTGGCCAGCGGGTTGGCCCTGACCGCGGTGATGGCCGCCCTGGTCGCTCCCTATCCCCAGCACACCACCGGCTACGCCCGCACCTTCCTGCTGGTCGACCCCACCGACGACACGCTGGGCCGGGTCTCGTTGATCGACGTGGTCGCCCGGGTGGGGAGCCGGGCCTGGTTGGTGCTGCGCGACGTGGGCTTCGCCGTGGTCGGCCCCGACGTCCCCACCCCGTGGTCGTGGCTGGTGGCCCTGGCGCTCGTGGGCGCCGGCGCGTGGGCGCTGTGGGCGAACCCGCCCCGGCGGGCCTACGTGGTGGCCTTCGTCGCCATCTGGCTTCCGGCGCTGGCGGTGTGGCCGTACTCCTCGGTGCGCTTCCAGCTGCCGTTGGTCCCCATCGCCGCCGTCGGCGTGGGCGGACTCGCCGTGGCCGCCGTGCGCCGTGGGGGCGGGGTCGCAGCGGTGGCGGTCGTGGCGGCGTTGGCGGCGTTCCTCGTCGGCAGTGGCGCCCAGCTGCGGCGCCAGGCCGAGGTGGAGGCCGCCACCGTCGGCGCCGTTGCCGCCGACACCGCCGCCACCGCGGCATGGGCCCGGAGCGCCATTCCCGAGGGCGACGTCGTCGCCTCCTTCGCCTACCGGGAGGTCGCCTACCACCTCGACCGCCCGGTGGTCCCCCTCGGCTACACCGGTGACATGGAACGGCTGTGGGCTGAGGCGTCGGCGGCCGGGGCCCGGTGGCTGGTGGTCATGCCGTCGCTCTACGGCGCCCGAGGCGCCCTCGAGGACCGCTTCGTGACCACCTTCGCCGATCGCCTCCGTCTGGTCCACGACACGGCCACCGTCGACACCTACGCCGTCACCAGGAGCTGACCGCACCCCGGCCGGAGCGGCCCGGCCCCTACCGTGGCCGCCATGCCCGGTGCCCTCGCCGCCCGTCACCGCCGGGTGGCCTGGGCCCTCGGCTACGCCGCCCTGGTGGCGGTGGGCGTCGTCGTGGTCGTCGGACCCGGCGCACTGGCCTTCGACGACGGGTTCATCGCCTGGCCGGTGACGCTGCCCGACGCCACCGTCTCGCCGGGCGATCACCTCCAGACCACGTACTACCTGTGGCTGTGGCAGCACGCCCTGGCCACCCTCGACCACCTCCCGTGGTTCGACCCCTTCCAGTTCGCGGCCAGCGGCCACGCCGGGGCCCAGCCGTTCGGGTGGCCGCTGGTCCTGGCGTGGCTGCCGGTGAGTTTGCTGGCGGGGCCGGTCGCCGCCTACAACGCCCTGGCCGTCGGCGCCTTCGTCGCCTGCGCCGGTGCCACCTACGCCCTGGCCCGCCGGCTGGGGGCCTCGGCGCCGGCCGCCGCCGTGGCCGGCTTCGCCTTCGCCTTCGCCCCGTTCCGGCTGGTGCAGGCCGCCACCCACGTCAACGCCCTTCTGGCCCCCCTGCTGCCGCTGCTGCTGTGGTGCGCCGAGGTGGCGCTGCGCGGTGGCGACCGGAGCGTCCGGCGGGCGGCGGTGGGCACCGTGGCCGTGCAGCTGTCGATCATGGCCTCGGGCGAGCTGCACCTGGCCGTGTTCGCCACCGGCCTGCTCGCCGCCTACGTCGCCCTGCGCCTTCCCGGCACCTCCCCCGAGCGCCGTCGCCGCCTGCTGGTGCCGGCCGTGGCGCTGGTGGTGGGGACCGGCCTGGTGGCGGCGGTGATGTACGCGTTCGTCCTGCAGCCGAGCGTGGCCGCCGGAGGACGCACGCTCGACGAGGCGTCGTCGTTCGCCCCTCGGCCCGCCGACCTCACCCGGCGTCAGGTCGACTGGGCCAGCTTCGAGCGCTACGCCTACCCGGGGGCGGCCATCGGCGGGCTGGCGGCGTTGGGCGCCGCCGCGGCGATGCGCCACGGGAGGCGCCGGGGGCTTGCGGCCGGGCTGGTGGTGCTGGCGGCAGGGGCCACCGTGGCGGCCCTGGCGCCGGCGCTCGACGCCGTGGCGCCCCTCCAGGCCGCCTACCGGGCCATCCCGTTCCTGTCGTTCTCCCGGGTGCCGGGGCGCATCCTGGTGGTGACGGCGCTGGCGCTCGCCGTGCTCGCCGGCTTCGCCGTCGACCTGGTGCGCCCGGGACGGTGGCGGCTGGTAGCGGCGTCCCTGGCCGTGGCCGCTCTGCTGGTGGACGCGCCCCGGGATGTGTTCGAGCGCAACCCCGCCGGCCCGACCGCCCTCGACAGCCTGGAGCCCGGGACCACGGTGCTCGACCTGCCACCGTTCGACCCGGGGAGCTACTCCGGCTCGGTGTACACCTTCCTCCTGACCCGCAGCCCTGGTCCCCGGGCGGGGGGCTACTCCCCCTTCGTGCGACCCGCCGCCCGGGAGGCACAGGCCCGCACGGCGCCGCTCGCCGACGTGCCCGTCGACCCGTGCCGGTGGCAGGAGGTCGCCCGCCACCTCGGCATCGAACACGTCGCCGTCCACCTCGACCTGTACGGCCCGCTCGACGGCCAGTGGCCAGCCGACGGCCGGGCCCTGGTCGACGCCCTGGCCTCGACGCCGGGCTTCACCCCCGTGTCAGAAGCCGGCCAGACCGTGGTGCTCGCCGTCGACCCCGACCGCCTGGTCTGTCGGCCCTGACCAGCCGGCGACCGCACGCCGAGCGCTAGCGCCGGCGGGCGTGGCGGGCGGTGGCCACCAGCCAGGGGAGGCAGGGGCGGACCTCGACGTCGGCGAAGCCCTCGAGCAGCAGGGCCCGCAGGGAGGCGGGGGTGAACCACTGGACGTGCTCGGGGTCGTTGCCCCACCGGCGCAGGTTCTTGCCCCGGCCCAGGTTGCCCAGGCGGAACCACGGCTCCCAGGGCACCGAGACGACGCAGCGGTGGCGGCTGATGCGGGCCAGCTCGGCCACCGCCGGGCGGGGCGTGGGCAGGTGCTCGAGGAGCTCGATGCACGTCACGGTGTCGGCGGCCCCCGCCGGGAACGGCAACATGCCGGCGTCGGCGCAGACCGGTCGCAGCTCGGCCAGGCGCTCTCGGGCGGCAGCGAGCTTGCCGAGGCGCAGCTCCACCCCGACCGCTCCCCGTACGGCCGCCAGACGCTCCAGGGCCAGGCCCTCGCCCACGCCCACGTCGATCACGGTGCCGGGCTCGGGTCCAACGGCGTCGGCCAGCACCCCGAGCCAGCGGCTGATGAGGTGGCGCACCACCGGGTTGGTGGCGGCGTACTTGCGGGCGTCCTGGCCGGTGGCCTCCACCGGCGCCCCGGGAGCCAGGCCGATGGGGCGCTCGCCCGTCACCGGGCCTCGGCGGGGGCCACGGGGCGACGGCGGGCGCGCAGCACCGCCGCCCCCAGGACGGCGCCGACGGCGTCGACGCCCATGAACGCCAGACGGGCGGCCACCGCGGTGGCGGCGCCGGCGGCCACCGGCAGCCCCGCCGTGCCCACGAACACCGCCTCGCGCACCCCGAGGCCGCCGGGCACCGGTACGGCGACGAAGCCCACGATCCACGCCACCACGGCCGACAGCGCCACCCGTCCGAACGGTGCCGCCGGCTCGAAGGCCCGGGCCACGCACCACGTCGCCGCACCGACGGCACACCAGGCCGGCACGTAGCGCACGACCAGGCCGGCCGACGCCGCCCAGGACGGGGCCTCGACGTCGACGGGGCGACGGCGCAGCCGCTCGAACAGCGCCAGGACGATGCTGAGGGCCCGGGGGTGCAGCGCCGCCAGGCCGAGGGGCAGGGCCACCACCACGGCGACGGGGAGGCCGGCGCCGGTGGCGACCGGCACCAGGGCCACGGCCACCACGGCGGCCCCGAGGTAGGCGCCGGCCAGGCTGAGGGCCACGCCGGCGTAGGCCACCGCAGCGCCCACGCCACCGCCCCTGGCCCACTCGGCCCGGCCGACCACGGTCCACACCCCGCCGGGCACGTACTTGCCGAGCTCGCCCACGAAGTACCAGGCCAGCGCCGACGTGGCGTCGACGGCCGCTCCCAGCAGCGCCATGGCCCGGCGCCACGGCCAGGCCAGGCCCACCATGGCGACCGCGGCCAGGGCCACGCCGCCGAGCAGCCACCCGGGTCGGGCTTGCGCCACTGCCTGGCGCGCCTCGGACCAGCGCCCAGCGATGCCGAGCGCCACGGCCACGCCCCCCACCAGGGCGATGGCCAGACCGGCGGCCACGGCCATGGCGGATCGGCGGCCCGGAGAACGAGGAGGCTGCGCCGGCACCGTCGACGAGTGTGGCAGACGCCTCGGCGCCCGCCGGCCGTCGTCGCCATCGAGGCCTGGATGGGCAGACGGGGGGGTGGAGGGCCGTGCTACGGGGTCCGGCACTCCCCGGAGGTGGCGAGGCGCTGATCCGGCGGAGACCGGTACCCGTCGTCGCGGCGCAGGTGCAGCCGGTGCAGCCTCGGGGAGGCGAGCCCGGCAGCGAGGGCCGACCGCACCTCCTGGGGCCGGACCACGAGGTCGTCGATCGCCACTTCCGGACCGGGGTCGAGGCGCAGGCGGCCGTCGCCGGCATGGAGGACCCCGGCGATCTCGTGGAACTCGTGGGCCACGACGACCTCGGGGTAACGGAGCACCCGGCGACGCCGGTTGGTCTGGTAGCTGCGGATGAGGTGGCGGTCGGCCTCGGTGAGCTCGAACTTGCGGCCCCAGCGCAGCGAGACCCGTATGCACTCCGGCGACGGCTGGCGCAGGCGGGCGGCCACCTCGTGGCGACGCTGGGCGCCCACCGCCCTCGTCCGCCGCTCCAGATCCTCGAGCATCGCCCGCAGCGCCGCACTGGCCGGCATGAGGGCGTGGAGGCGGGCCGACTGCTCGGCTTCGGCAGCGGCGTGAGCAGCGGTGACGGCGGACCGGCCGGCCTCGACCCGGGCCAGGTAGGCGTCGACGCTCCACGCTGCCTGCTTCCCGGCGACCTCGGCCATGCCGCCATTGCACCCCGGGCTGGAACGCCGGTCAATAGCAGCAGAACGCACTTAGCTTAGGCGGGTTCGGACGGGCGCTCCCCTACGCTGCCTGGGTGCACGCGCCGGCAGCCGCTACCGCCATCGCCACGTTCGACCACCGCCGGTTCGACGCGGCCGCGCTGCTCGAGGCCAAGCAGGGCCGTTCCATCTCGGTCTGCCTACCCGCGCGCGACGAGGAGGCGACCGTCGGCGGCATCGTCGCCACCCTCCGAGGGGACCTGGTGGAGACCTGCCCGCTGATCGACGAGATCATCGTGGTCGAGGACGGCTCGACCGATCGAACGGCCGAGAGGGCGGTGCGCCAGGGAGCGCGCGTCGTGTCCAGCAGGGTGGTGCACGGTGGAGGGTCCGGCCCCGGCAAGGGCCAGGCCATGGCGCTGGCGGCCGCCGAGGCGAGGGGCGACCTGCTGGTCTTCCTCGACGCCGACGTGCGGAACTTCGGGTCCCACTTCGTGGTGGGCCTCCTCGGGCCTCTTCTGCTCCGGCCCGACGTGGCGTTGGTGAAGGCGTTCTACCGGCGACCCCTGGATGGACGACCCGGAGAGGGCGGCCGGGTCACCGAGCTCGTCGCCCGTCCGCTGCTGGCCCGGCTGTTCCCGCACCTCGTGGGTGTGCTCCAGCCCCTGGCCGGCGAGTGCGCCGTCCGCCGCGACGTCCTGGACGCCATCACCTTCGCCGACGGCTACGGCGTCGAGCTGGCCATGCTCATCGACGTCGCCCGGCGCTTCGGCGTGGCCTCGCTGGCCCAGGTCGATCTCGGTGAACGGGTCCACAGGAACCGCCCGTTGGCCGAGCTCGCCCCCCAGGCCGGCGCCGTCCTCGACGCCGCCCTCGCCCGGGCCGCGCTCGGAGCTTCCCACGGACACGAGGGCGATCCCGCCGTCGCCGTCGTGCACGGTCTGGACCGGAGGTCGGCATGAGCACCCACTCCGAGGCCTTCGTGGTGGCACCGGAGCCGTGAGACGACTCCATCCCGACGTCGACCTCGACGTCGACGTCGAGTCCAGCTACGACGACGAGCGGCCGGCCCCCAGCGGGCGGCCGTACGTGCTCGTGAACATGGTGTCCAGCGCCGACGGCGCCGTCGCCGTGGACGGGCGCACCAAGGCCATGTCGAGCCCGGCCGATGCGTCGGTGTTCCATCTGCTCCGGTCCATCCCCGACGTGATCCTGGTCGGTGCGCAGACGGTCCGCGCCGAGCACTACGGACCACCACGGGTCAACGACGAGCGCCAGGCCCGGCGCCTCGCCCGGGGGCAGTCGGCGCAGCCGACGATCGCCGTGGTGACGCGCTCGCTGCAGCTCGACGTCTCCTCGCCACTGTTCAGCCAGTCGCGACCGATCGTGATCTGCCCGACCGACGTCGACGTCTCCGAGCTGGCGGAGGTGGCCGACGTGGTGCAGGACGGCGAAGGAGACGTCGACCTGACCGGCGCCCTGCGCCAGCTCCGCCAGCGCGGGGTCGGGCTGGTCCTGTGCGAGGGAGGGCCGACGCTCAACGGCGACCTGGCCCGCCACGGGCTGATCGACGAGCTGTGCCTGACCGTGGCGCCGTTGCTCGTCGGCGGCGACCTCGGCACCGGCATCCTCGGCCGCGCCCGCCTTCCGAGGACGCTTCCCCTCGAGCTCGCCCAGGTGCTCGAGGAGGGAGGCGTGCTCCTGTGCCGGTACAAGGCCATCGCCAACCACGAGCTGGCGACTGCAACAGCGGTCGAGGCGGCCGAGACCGCCGACGGCGGCGCCCGGTCGGCCTTCCACGCCGCCATGGCCCAGCTCGACATGCCGATGCAGATCGTGACCGCCGCCGACCCAGTGGGCGGCGAGCGCGGCGGCTGCCTCGTCGGCTTCGCCGCCCAGTGCTCGATCGAGCCGCCACGGTTCATGGTGTGGCTCTCCAAGAAGAACCACACGCTGCGCATCGCCCGTCGCGCCGAGGTGCTCGCCGTCCACTTCCCCACGCCCGACCAGCTCGACGTCGCCGAGCGCTTCGGCACCCGCAGCGGCGACGACGTCGACAAGCTGGCCTCGGAGCGGTGGCACGAGGGCCCCCAGGGCGTGCCGATCCTCGACGACGTGCCCCGTTGGTTCGCCGGCCGCGTCACCGAGCGTCTCGACTCCGGCGACCACGTGGCGTTCATGCTCGAGCCCATCGACGGCTCCGTCGGCGCCGACGACCTCCCCCAGCTCGGCTTCCAGGCCGTCAAGCACCTCCGGCCGGGCCACGACGCCTGACGACCCTCGGGTGTGGGCACTCGAGGCCGGTCACCCGGGAGCGGGGCCTCCCAGGGCGATGGCGTCCCGGGCGCTGCCGGCCGCAGGATCGACGGGGGCGGGCGCCGGCAGAGGGCCCAGGCGGTCGGCGCCGCGCAGCGCCACCATGCCCGCCACGGCGGCGGCCACCCCACCGACCACCCCGAGGAGCTGGATTCCGAGCGCCCCGACCAGCACGGCAGCGATGGGGGCCATGCCGAGGCCGGCCATCGGCTCCAGCGTCTGGTTGAGCGACAGCACCCGTCCGTGAGCCGAGGCCGGGGCGTAGCGCTGCAGCAGGGTCTTGGCGGGCACGAAGAAGAACGCCACGTCGACGCCCCACAGGAACACCCCGAGGAAGGCGATGGGCAGCGACGACGTGCCCAGGTACAGCGCGGCGGTGGCCCCCGAGGCGATGGTGGCCACCGCGACCCAGCGGGGCCGGGCCACCCGGTCGCCGATCCTGGCCAGCGCCAGACCGGCTCCCACCAGGCCGACCCCGAACACGGTCTGCAGCAGGGCGAAGACGGTGTCGGACTCGCCCAGCACGTCACGCACGTACAGGGGCTCCAACACCCCGAACAGGCCCCACAACAGGAAGGTCGTGGCCGTCACCCCGAGGGTCCAGCGCAACCCCGGCGTGCGCCGCACCAGGCTCAGCCCCTCCAGGAGCTCGGACCAGGTGGAGCGCACGCCCGTGGCCACCGACTCGACCCGCAGCGGCCAGGCGGCGGCCATGCCGACCAGGTAGGTGGCGGCGTCGGCCACGAAGGCGCCGGCAAGGCCCCAGCGCAGGTTGACGGCGGCGGCGGCGACCGGGCCGACGACGATGGCGAGGTCCTGGGCGCCACCGAGCAGGGCGTTGGCGCTCACCAGGTCGGCGTCGTCGACGAGGCGGGGAGGCAGGGCGTCCAGCGAGGCCGAGGCCAGCGCCTCGATCAGGCCCAGCGGCAGGGCCAGCACGATGACCGCCTCGTAGCTCTCGGCCTGGGTGAGGGCGAGGGCGTCGAGGAACCCGAGGCCGTTGGCGAGGAGCAGGGTGCGCCGGGGACCTAGGCGGTCGATGGGAACGCCCAGCAGCGGGCCGAACAACGCCCCGGGCACCGACAGGGCGACGAACAGCAGCGCCAGGTCACCGGCACCGGCGTCGAAGCGGAAGGCGGCGAAGCCCCAGATGGCGATGATCGCCACCCAGTTCCCGACGGCGTTGACCGACTGGCCGAGCAGCAGCGTGCGAAAGCCGGACACCCGCAGTACTCGCAGCATCCGCCCGACCGTACCGGGGACCCCTGCACGGCCCGGGAGAATTCGCTCAAGGTCGGAGGCGAACGCGCCGAAGACCATCAGGATGGGCAGGCTGCCCGTCGCCGACGACCGAAAAGAGCCCACATGCTGCGCAGGATCGTCCCGCTCGTCGTGGTCTCGTTGGCGCTGGCGGCCTGCGGGTCGACCGACCCCGTGGCCCTGGTGTCGGCCACCCCCGACAAGACCACCGAGGCCGGCACGGCCCGCATGTCGCTCGAGTCGACCGTGCGCGGCATCGCCGGTGCGGGCAGCTTCACCTCGACCGGTGAAGGCCTGGTCGACTTCGCCGCCCAGCGGGGCGCCTTCACCCTCGAGCTCCCCGACGCCATCGGCGCCGAGATGGGCGGCGACATCAGCTTCGCCTACGAAGGCACCACCATGTACCTGCGTTCCCCCGAGGCCCTGCCCGGCGCCGACACCGAGTGGGTCTCGTTCGACCTCGGGGTCCTCAGCGAGCAGATGGCAGGCACCGACATCGAGCAGTTCAACCAGGCCGGAAACAACGATCCCTCCAACACGCTGGCGCTGCTGAAGGGCACCTCCGACGACGTGGTGGAAGTCGGCACCGAGGAGGTGCGGGGGGAGAAGACCACCCACTACCGGGCCACGGTCGACCTGCGCAAGGCCACCGAGCAGGCCGGGGCGGTGCGCGACCGGCGCCAGTTCGAAGCCTTCCTCGAGCAGTTCCCGTCCGAGACGGTCCCCGTGGAGGTCTGGATCGACGAGGAGGGCCGCACCCGGCGCATGCGCCTCGACCAGCCCGTACCGCAGACTCCCGGGATGCCGGCCTCGCCCGACGCCTCGGTGGTCACCACCATCGAGCTCTACGACTTCGGCGTCGAGGAGCCCATCGAGATCCCCGCCCCCGACCAGGTGACCGACCTCACCAGCCAGTTCTCCGGCATCCTCGACGACGCCGGCACCACGACCACCACCGGCTGACGCTCACGCCGGCGTCGGCTCGGCCCCCACCAGGGCCACGGCGAAGCCGTCGTGGCCCTTGACACCCACCGTCTGGATGGCGGTGGCGCTCAGTCGGGGGTGGGAGCCGAGCAGCTCGAGGCAGCGGCGCACCCCCACCACGTCGGGATCGGCGCTGCCGGCGTCGAGCACCCCGCCCTTGCGCACGACGTTGTCGACGATGATCACGGTGCCGGGCCGGGACAGGCCCAGCGAGGCGGTGACGTAGTCAGGGAGGCCGGCCTTGTCGGCGTCGAGGAACACCACGTCGAAGGGACCGGCCCCCTCGCCGGCCAGCTGGTCGAGCGTGGCCAGGGCCGGACCCACCCGCACCTCCACCACACCGGCCAGCCCGGCGCCGGCCACGTTGCGCCGGGCCACCTCGGCGTGGGTGGGGTCGATCTCCAGGGTGACCAGCCGCCCGTCGGCCGGCAGCGCCCGGGCCAGCCAGATGGTGCTGTAGCCGCCGAGCGTGCCGACCTCGAGGATGCTGCGGGCCCCCACCGCCCGGGCCAGCAGCTCGAGCAGCCGGCCCTGCAGCGCCGACACCTGGATCGCCGGCAGCCCCGCCTCGGTGCTGGCCGCCAGGGTGGCGTCGAGGGCGGCGTCGGGAGGCAGCAGGGCGCCGACGAGGTAGGCGTCGACCGCCTCCCAGGTGCCGTCGCTCGGATCGGGCACCCGGCTCAGCTCACCGTGATCGGCACCGAGTCGCGCTGCACCCGGCTCTCGCCGGTGCTGGCGTCCTCCAGCGTGGTGCGCACCACCAGGGTGCAGCTGCGCCCCGCCTGGGAGGTCGGCACCGTCACGTCGAAGGTCAGGGTCGGGCCCGGGTTGCCGAAGGATTCGGCCTGCGCTGCGCCGCCGCACCCGGTGACTTCGGCGCGGTCGACCAGGCCCCGACTGGCGGTGATCGACACGCTGAGCCTGCCCCCGGCGGCCACGGTGGTGGGAGTGACGACCACGGTGGCGTGGGCCGGCGGCTCGGCCGTGGTCGTGTCGATGAGGCGGTCGAGCTTGCGGGCCAGGAACGCCGCCATCTGGTCGCGGCGGACCTCGAGCGCAGGGCTGTAGACGTCGGCTCCCGAGGCGTTGGTGCCGGTGCCCGTGGCGATGCGCTCGGCGGTGATGGCGTCGATGCTGGCGGCGTGCACGCTGGCGTCGTCGTCGGCGTAGAAGTTGGTGGTCGTCGCCGGCACCGCTTGACCGAGCGAGGCCTGGGCGTTGGCGAGGAACGACGCCATGTGGCCGCGGGTGACGATCCCGCCGGGGTCGAAGCACTCACCGGCCGACGAGGAGCCGGTCCCCTTGACGATGCCTGCGGCTCCCAGGCGCTGGATGCTGGCGTAGTGGGTCGAGCCCGGGGCCACGTCGCAAGGGAACTCGTTGGCCGGAGGTGCCGGCGGGAGCCCGTCGGTGGCCCGGGTGCGCTCGGCCACGAAATCGACGAGGTTGACGATGAACGTGGCCATCTGCTCACGGCGCACCGGGCGTGAGGGGTCGTACGAGACCAGGGTGGTGCCCTGGCTGACGCCGTACCAGGCCACGCAGTCGATGGCGGCCTCGTGCAGGTTGGCGGGAGCGACGTCGCCGAAGCCGTCCTCGGGCACCTGTCCCGATGGGCAGGCGAAGGCCGTGATGTCGCGTGGCTGGGGCACGACCGCGAGGGCGGATCCCTGTGCGGCCAGCACGCCGGCGACGACCAGCGCCGCCACTCGCACTCGGCGGCCGAGCACCCGGCCGGCTCGCTCGCAACCTCGGGAACGTCTCACGCAACCCCCGGCGTCGTCGCCGCGACCCTACTGCCGCGCCGAGGGCGGAGGTTGCCGACCGATCTGCTAGGCAAAGGTCCGAGCATCGACAAGAGGAACACGCATGACCGTCATCGACGACCTGCTGGCCAACAACGCCGGCGGGGTGATCACCGACGAGGTGGAGACCGGGCGCCTGCGCGAGGTCTCCTGAGCGCCGGAGGCCTCCGCTGAGCATCGCGGCCGATCGGAAATGACCACATCGCCCGACGTGGTGGTGGTCGGTGCCGGCATCGCCGGCTCTGCGCTGGCCATCGCCCTCGCCCGGGGCGGGCTCGAGGTAACGGTGCTCGAGCGGGAGACCGCCTATCGCGACAAGGTGCGGGGCGAGATCTTCGTGCCCTGGGGTGCCGCCGAGGTGCGGCGGCTCGGGATCGACGACGTGCTGCTCGGCGCCGGTGGTGGCTACGTCACCCGGTTGGCCAGCATCGACGAGGAGGCCGGCGCCACCGACGGCGAGCCGCGGGCGGTGCCGCTCGACCAGCTGCTGCCGGACGTCCCCGGGTCGCTCAACGTCGGCCATCCCGAGGCGTGCCAGGCGCTGGCCGATGCCGCTCGGGCGGCGGGAGCGACGGTGGTCCGCGGGGTGGGCGACATCGCCGTGACGCCCGGCAGCCGACCCCGGGTGACCTACCGGCTCGGCGACGTCGACCACGAGGTGGACTGCCGCCTCGCCGTGGGCGCCGACGGGCGCCGATCGATGCTGCGACGCCACCTCGGCATGCACCACGACGAGTCGGACCCCGTGGTGATCGGGGGCGGGATGCTCGTCGACGAGGCGGCGGGGTGGCCCGGCGACCTCAACGTCACCAGCACCCACGACGACGTCTACTTCCTGGCCTTTCCCCGGCCGGGCCACCGGGTCCGGGTCTACCTGATGTGGGCGATGACCCAGAAGGGCCGATTCACGGGCCCCGAGCGCCAGCGCCAGTTCCTCGAAGCCTGCCGCTCGGCATCGCTGCCCTACGCCGACGCCGTGGCCGACGGCCACCCGGCCGGGCCCTGCTCGAGCTACCCGATGAACGACTCGCGCTGCGACACCATCGTGGCCGACGGCGTGGTGCTGGTGGGCGACGCCGCCGGCTGGAGCGACCCGATCATCGGCCAGGGCCTGTCGGTGGCGGTGCGCGACGCCCGCATGGTCTCCGAGGTGCTGCTGGGCGGTGGCGACTGGTCGCCGGCGGCGTTCGGCGGCTACGTCGAGGAGCGGACCGAGCGCATGCGCCGGATCGGCTTCAGTGCCCGACTCACCACCGTGCTGCGGACCACCTTCGGGCCCGAGGGCAGAGCCCTCAGGCAGCGCTGGGGCGAACGGACGGGGCACGACCCGCTGGTGCTGGCGCCGATCCTCGCCGTGCTGACCGGCCCCGAGCGCGCGCCCGGCGAAGCGTTCACCGACGCCAACATGGAGCGCTGCCTCGGGCGGGCGTGAAGCGGCCCGCTTCACGCCGCCGACACCTCCGGCCAGGAGACGAACCGTGAAGCGCTGACGTCAGAGTGGACTCGCCGGGATGCGTCCGGTGACGGTCGTGCCGTGGCCGGGGGCGGAGGCCACCTGGAGGTGGCCTTCCAGGGCCTCCACCCGGTCGGCCATGTTCTGGCTGCCGGCTCCTCGGCCGGCGGTGGCCGGGTCGAAACCGCAGCCGTCGTCGCTGATGTTGAACTCCAAGGTGCCGTCGCCGCCGACAAGGCGGACGTCGACCGAGCAGCTGCCGGCGTACTTGATCACGTTCTGGATCCCCTCCAAACAGCAGAAATAGACGGCCGCCTCGATCTCCTGGCTATAGCGGCCCACGCCTTCCGCCTGCACCTTCACAGGGAGCGGCGCCTTGCGGGCCTGGGACGCCAGGGCCGCCGGCAGCCCCTCGGCCGCCAGCAGCGGCGGGTAGATGCCGCGAGCCAGGTCCCGCAGCTCCTCCAGGGCCTCGCCGGCTTGGGTCTTCAGCTGGCCCAGCATCTGCAGCAGAGGCTCCGCTGCCTCGCCCAGCTCGTCGGCGACGTCCTCGGCCAGCGTGAGGTGCACCTTGAGCGCCACCAAGTGCTGTTGGGCCCCGTCGTGAAGGTTTCGCTCGAGCCGCCGGCGGGCCTCGTCCTGGGCCGTCAACAGCCGCTGCCGTGACGCCTTGAGCTCCTCCAGCCGCTGCACCAGCTCGGCGGTGAGCCGCAGGTTGCGAAGGACCAGCCCGGCCTGGTGGCCGAGGTCGGCCAGGAGCTTCTCCTCGGTGGGCGTCAGCTGCTCGTTGGCCGGCTTCGACACCGACAGGGCGCCGAAGGTGGCGTCCTGGTGGAACACCGCCACCGTGCGGCTCGCCCCCGGGATGTGGGGCAGGTCGTCTCCGGGCATGGCCAGCGCTTCCCGGCCCGAACCTCCGGGACCGGGAGGCCAGGACGCCTCCAACCGCAGCTCGTCACCAACCTTGAGCCACACGTCGGCCCGTGTCGCACCCGTGCCCTCGGCCAACAGCCGGGCCATACGCGAGAGCAGCTCCTCGGTGGGCACGCTCTCGGCCACCCTCTCGACGAACCCCGACAGCACCTCGTACGGCGTGGCCCGCCTTCCGTAGACCAGGCGGTTGGCCAGCCGCTGGACCCTCTCCTTCACCGGCTGGAAGGCGACGGCCACCAGGAAGGTGGCCAGGATCGATAGCCCGAGGTCGCCCCTCTGGCTGGCCCCCACCAGGCTGCCCACTCCCACCACCACGCCCACGTACACGGCCGACACGAACCCTGCGAGGAAGCCGTAGACGAGGGTGCGGCTGATCAACCGGTCGATGTTCCAGAGCCGGAAGCGGAAGATGCCCACGAGCAGGGCGACCGGGATGATGAGGAACACCGGCTGGAAGACCCGGAACAGGGTGACGGGCAACACCACCAGTGCCCTGCCCTCCAGCTGTGGCTCGCTGCCCCACACGCCGATGGTGAGCGCGTACAGGCTCACGAGCATCGCCGGCGACATGGCCCAGAACAGCAGGCGGGCCTGCTGGCGCAGGAGCTGGTCGCCCCCCGAACGCCGGTACCGATAGCCCTGGGCGAGCACGCCGGCGGCCGGTGTGAGCAAGCCGAACACCATCACCAGCGTGACGGTGCGCGAACCGCTCGGGTAGGCCCACGTGGCCGCCACGGCCACGGCAGCAACGCCGGCGTAGAAAGCGGCCACCGCCGGCGGTCGCCAACGGGGGACCAGCCGACCGTCTGGGAACAGCAGGAGCGCGAGTGCGTACGACACCGCCGTCACCACGGCGAAGCTGTCGTGGACGAGGGCCTCGAGCATGGTGGGCGGGAACGCCTCGTACACGGCGTGGGCCTGCAGGTTGAAAACCGCCCCCGTGCCCACCAGGCCGAGCGCCAGCAGCCCGGCGGTGCGGTCCCTCGGGCGCAGCCAGAACAGGAAGGCGGCCAGACCCAGGTTGGCGGCACTGAAGCCGTAGTCGAGCGCCAGCTGCCAGGCCGACTCGGTGCGGTGCGAGCTGTCGGCCATGCGCAGGGCCACACGCCCGAAAACGCCGGTGGACAGACCAGCGTCGTGGAGCCGGTCGTGCAGGGCGGGATTCGTCTCGGCCACCGCCGCTACCACCCCGAGGGCCAGCACGGCCACGGCGAAGGTGAAGAAGGTCACGAACACCGGAGCCAGCGGCCCGAAGCGCCGCCGCTCGGCCGCCACGTCCACCTCGCGCCGGGGCTCGCCCCCTTCCACCCAGGCGGGCTGAGGCGCTTCGGGAGACGCTTCCGGGGCCAGCGGCAGGGTCACCGGACGACGAGCTGCCCGATCATCTGGGGATGGATCAGGCAGGCGAAGGGATAGGTGCCGGCCCTCGTGAACGTGACGCTCAAGGTGTCGTCGTCGTCGAACGCCAGCCCCGAGGAGCGGAAGCCGCTGCCGTCCCATGCGCCGGCGTCGACGTGGGCCGGCACCCGCTCGGGTGGCTCGCCGCCGTTGACTCCGGGTGGATCCGGTGGGGCGGGCCACCCCTGGGGCTCCTCGGCTTCCTTGTTGAAGCTCACGGTGCCGTCGGGCGCGGTGGAGAACACGGGGAAGTACTCGGGCACGTTGAAGCTCAGGGTGTGCCCGCCGCCGAAGGTCCACGTGACCTTCTCGCCCACCTTGGCGGACAGGTCTCGGGGGACGAACTCGTTCACGATCCCGAAGATGAACGTGTTGTCCACGAAGAACTCGGTCGGAACGCCCACCAGGTTCTTGCCACGCGTCTCCACCCGGCGCGTCTGGCCCGGGTCGCCAGCCGTCACCGGCCGCCCGGCGAGGGCCTCCTTCCAGTTGTGCAGCAGGGGCGCGACCTTGCGCTCGGCCTCCTTGCGGGCCTGGCGCGCCACCTCGCCGGCCGCTGGGATCTCGGCGCCCTTCTGCTTGACCTCCACCTGGCCCCACTGCAGCGGGCCATGGAAGTTGCAGTAGTACGTGTACGTACCGGGCGTGGCGTCATCGGCCACCTTCATGCTGAAGGTGTTCCCCTGCACGCCCTCGTAGGGAATGATCCCGCTGTTGTAGACGGCCTGCCGGCCGGTGAACTCGGGCTGGGCACGGTTGGGGCAAGGCGTCTTCTCATCGCCGGGGTACGTGCCGTCGAAGCCCTCGGCGTCCACGTAGCAGGGCTGCGCCGCGTTCTGGGCCAGGCCCTCCTCGGCGAAGGCGTACGGGACGGCCTCGCCGAAGGCCCCGAACTCCTCGGGCTCCTCCTCGGGCACCGTGCCCGTTCGCTCGATCTCGGTCAGGAGCCGGAGCACCGGCTCGATGTTGTCGTCGACCAACGTGCCCATGGTCACGCTGTGGGGTTCGCCGGCCCACGCCTGCTTGAACTCCACCGTGTCACCCTGGCGGACCTCGATCCGTCGCGGGAAGTAGTCGAACAGCGACGTGGCGAACTCGTCGTGCTTGTAGTCGACCTGCACGGTGCGCCGCTGCGGTTTGGCGGCGTCGTCCGACCCCGACCCGCAGGCCGCCGCCATCAGCGCCGTCACTGCCAGGAGCGCCGCCCTGGTCTGGAGGCTCATCTCGTGTCCTTTCCGCTTGTCATGCCCAGCCCATAGTGGAGCACGGTCCCCTCCCTCGCGGCCAGCACTCGCACACGTCTGTCCTGCTGGCCGGCGACGATGACGTCGATCTCGTCGTCGGTGCGCTCCGGGTCGTGGTGGAACAGCACCACGGTGCCGGCGCCGGCCCGCTCGCCCAGGCCCACGGCGTACTCCACGGCGCTGTGGCCGAGGTAGGCCCGTCCCGGGAGCTCCGCTGCCGTGTGCTGGGCGTCGTGGAGCAACACGTCGACCCCCTCAGCCAGGGCCAGCGCCGCCTCGTGGTACTCGCCGAGGCCCTCCGGGCCCGGCCCGAGCGCCAGGGGCGAGTGGTCGGGAAGGTAGGCGACCGCCGACCAGCCGTCGCTCATCCGATAGCCGAGCTCCCGGCCACCCTTGTGGGGGATCTCCCGGGCCAGGACGGTGAGCCCCTCGATCACGGAGGTGCCTTCGTCCAGGGTGCGGAAGTCCCACCGTCCGCCCAGCTCGGTCGGCCCGATCGGGAAGTGCGGCGGCGACATGGCCCGGGCCAGGACCATCGCCGGGCCCCCGTCCTGGGCCGGCATGTAAAGGGTGACCCGGGCGTCGGCGTGGTCGCCCGAGGGGAAGAAGGGCAGCCCGTGGGTGTGGTCCCAGTGCAGGTGGGTGAGCAGGATGCTGCCGTCGAAGGGCCGGTGCCCGATGGCCCGGGAAAGGTTGGCCAGGCCGGTGCCGGCGTCGAGCACCAGCCGGGGCATGTCCTCGCCGTCGGCGAACACGGCCACGCAGGAGGTGCTACCGCCGTAGCGGACGAAGTCTGCGCCCGGTGCCGGCGTCGAGCCCCGGACCCCGCACAGCAGCAGCCGCACGGGTCAGCCCCGGCCCTCTTCCCGCCGGTGGCCCTTGCCCACCTCGGCCAGGGCGTCCCGCTCGATGTCGACGTCGCGTGCCGCGGCCACCCGGCAGGGGGTGACTGCCCGCAGGGTCGAGGTGCGCCGACCTCCCTCGAGCAGGGCCCGCTCGCCGAGGAGCGCTCCCGGACCCACCTCGGCCACCGCTTGGCCGTCGACCTCCACCCGCAGCACCCCGTCGAGCAGCAGGAACAGCTCGTGGCCCTCCTCGCCCTGCTCCACCAACGTCGCCCCCTCGGCCAGCGAGCGCACCTGGGCCCGGGACCCCTTGGCCATGATCCTGGCCGACAGCTGCCGTTCGAGGGCGGACTCCACCGCGGTCACCAGGGCGGGTGACTCCTCGCTGCCCCAGGGGCTGTGGGCGCCGAACGCGCTGCGGTACCAGTCCTCGAAGTTGATGACGCCCGTCTTGGCCGCCAACCGGCCGTCGGAGCCGTAGATCCAGTGCCGGGGAAAGGGGCTGGCCCCTACCACCTCGAACGCAGAGGAGCCGTCGGCGTGCAGGGTGATGGCGAGGGTGCTCCAGGCGGTGGGGGCCGTCACCTGAACGTACGGTGGCCGGCTCACCCGGCGGGGCGCCGGCACGCCGGTGCGGCCGCCGGCGGTCTGAACGAACCTCACCGACGTCTCGGCAACTTCGGGATCGGGACGGATGTCGGGATAGGCCACGGCGGCGAAGGTGGTGCGCCGGGTGCCCAGGTTCAAGGTGGTGGAGCCGATCAGCCCTCCGCCGCGCTGGCCGGAGCTGATGATGCGGCCGTCGTGCACCTCGGCCCAGGCCTCCAGCCGGTTGGCGAAGCGGAAACGGTCGGCCGCCCGCAGCGCTTCCAGGTCGTCGATGGTGTCGGGCGGTGGCTGGTCGTAGTGGGCGATGCCCATCTCGAAGGGCAGCTTGGTGGAGAGACCGGTGATGGCCTCGGAGGGGATCCACGAGATGGCTGTCACCGAGGACTCGACCCGCATGTTGGCTCTCCTCTCGTCACGCCCGGCTCGGCCCAGGCGCAGCCGGCCCCCAGCCGCACCGGACGATAGAGATGACCGCGATCGACGCCAAGGGGGCCACCCAGACTTGCAGGGTGTGGCGAGCACGACTTCCGGGCGGCAGGCCCCCACCCTTGCCAGCCGGGCGGCCGTTCTCTAGACATGGCCGGGATGCCGAAGAGGAAGAGCGGCGGGATCACGGTCTTCCTCGCCGACGACAACCTCATCGTGCGGGAGGGCGTACGCGCCCTGCTCAACCGCCAGCGCGACGTCGACGTGGTGGGCGTGGCCGCCGACTACCAGGAGCTGGTCGACGGGGCCATCGCCGCCCGGCCCCAGGTGATCGTGACCGACATCCGCATGCCCCCCACCCTCCAGCGGGAGGGCATCGACGCGGCCAAGGAGGTGCGCAAGCACCATCCCGGCATCGGCGTGGTGGTGCTGTCGCAGTACGACGACCCCGAGTACGCCGTGTCGCTGCTGGCCGAGGGCAGCGCCGGGTACGCCTATCTGCTCAAGGACCGGGTCGGCGAGGGCGATCAGCTCACCCTGGCCATCAAGATCGTCGCCGCCGGCGGCACCTTCCTGGAGCCCCAGATCCAAGACGCTTTGGTCCGGCCGGTGAGCGCCGGCAGCGACCTGTCGCCGGCCGACGAGGAGATATTGCGGTTGGTGGCCGAGGGCCGCACCATCAAAGCCATCGCCGCTGCCCGCCGTACCACGCCGGCGGCCGCTGCGGCCGACGTGGAGAAGCTCTTCCTCACCATCGCGCAGTCGGCCAGCGCCGGCACCGAAGGGTCGCTGCGGCGGCTCCGGATGCTCCACCAGGCCATCGTCGACCGTGAGGAGCAGGGCGAGACGCTGAGCCGCATGCTGCCGGGCGGCATCGCCGAGAAGCTCCGGCGGGAGGGCCGGCGCATCGGCGAGACGGAGACGCTGGAGGTGACCGTGTTGATGTCCGACATCCGGGGCTACACCACCCTGGCCGAGCAGGCCGACCCGACCCGGCTTGCCCATCAGCTCAACGACCACCGGGCGGAGATGAGCCGGGCCATCCTGGACAGCGCCGGCACGGTGATGCAGTTCGTGGGCGACGCGGTGATGGCGGTGTTCGGCGCCCCGGTGAGCCAACCGGACCACGCCGACCGGGCGTTGGAGGCGGCCGTGGCCATGCACCGCTACCAGGACGAGGTGAACCGGCGGTGGGGGGACGAGGGGCTTCCCCCGTTCCACATCGGCATCGGCCTGTCCACGGGTACGGTGGCCGCCGCCCTGCTGGGCTCCGAGGAGCGCATCGAGTACACGGTGGTGGGCGACACCGTGAACCTCACCCAGCGGCTGCAGCAGCTGGCCTCCGGCGGCCAGATCGTGCTGAGCGACAAGACCCGCCAGGCCCTCAGCCGGTCGGTCGGCGGCACTGAGACGCTGCACGAGGAGGTGAAGGGCCGGGCCCGCCCGGTCGTGGCCCATCGCATGACGGCCGCCGCCGGCTGACGATCGGCCTCCGGCCGATCGCCTGCGGCTGGGCCGGCGTCAGCTGCCGGAGATGGCAGACGAGCGGAACCCCGGGTCTCCGCCTCGTTCCCAGAGCCTTCGCAGGATCCGCCCGCTGAGCTCTTCCTTGTGGACGTAGGCCGCTGCCCCACTGGTGCGCACGCCGGGCGGCAGGTCGTCGACCGGGTAGGTGGAGCACAGCACCACCATGAGCCCGGGGTGACGGGCCGTGATGCGCCGGGTGGCCTCGATGCCGTCGATCGCGCCCATGTTGATGTCCATGACCACCAGCGATGGGGCCAGCTCCTCGACCAGGACCTCGGCCTGCTCGCCCGACACCGCCTCGCCGACCAGGGAGAAGCCCCTGGTGCGCTCGAGCACTGCCCTCGCCGCGTCGCGGAACGGCGCCTGGTCGTCGACCACCAGCACGGAGACGTTCTGCTCGTCCATCTGGTGGAATCGTCGCGCTCCGGGCCGACGTCGCCCAGGATGCTCGCCGGTGAACCGCGGGTGGTGCTAGCCCCCCTTCTCGGCGAGGAACATCACCACCGCCTTGACCCGTCGGTTGAGGTCGCGCTCCTCGCTCACGCCCAGCTTGGAGAAGATCGAGTTGGTGTGCTTCTCCACCGCCCGCTCGCTCAGGTACAGCGACGAGGCGATGGCGGCGTTGCTCTTGCCCTGCGCCATCTCGGCCAGCACCTCGGTCTCGCGGGGGGTGAGGTGGGCGAGCACCGAGGCGGGGGCGGTCGACCGCATGCCTACCAGCTCCTCGATGACCTTCGGGTCGATCACCGACCCGCCCCGGGCCACCTCCCGGATCGCCTCCACCAGCTGTCGGGCGTCGGAGACCCGCTCCTTGAGGAGGTACGCCCGACCACCCGAGCCCTCTTCCAGGAGCGCGAGGGCGTAGGCCGCGCTGGAGAACTGGCTCAGCACCACCACCCCCGTGGTCGGCTGGACGTGGCGCAGCTCGCCGGCGGCCCGGATGCCCTCGTCGGTGCCGGTAGGCGGCATGCGGATGTCGGTGACAACCACGTCCGGGCCCCGGGCGTCGACGACGGCCATGAGCTCGTCGAAGGTGGCGGCCACTCCTACGACGTCGAGGTCGGGCTCGGCCTCGATCAGCCGGATGATCCCCTCCCGCACCAGCACGTGGTCGTCGGCAACGGCCACGCGGATGCTCATCGCCGCGTCACGCTAATGCTGCCCGCTCGACGAACTGGATTCCTTCGACCATCGCATGGGCGACCCGCGGACTCCTTCGGCTTCGGTGATGCTGCCAGCCGCATCAGGATCGTCAGCGTCTCCGATTGTTGCGCCCGCCGCTGATCGCGCCGAGACTTCTGGGCCGGGCGTCAGCTGGCAAGCATCGTGCCCCGCTAGCGGACGATTTCACGACTGGGTGCCGACCCAGGGGGCCGGAGGATGAGGATCAGACGGATGACGGTCGGCTCGGCCGCAGCTGCACTGCTGCTCGCCGGGTGCACGGGAGCTCAAGAGGAGACCGACGAAACCACGGCGACAAGCGAGGCCTCGGAGGCCACGCTCAGCATCATCGAGCCAGCGTCCGGCACAACCGTGGAGGGCAACGTGGTGACCCTCGACATCGAGGGTTCAGGCGTCGAGATCGTCAAGGCCGACGGCGACACGTCCGGGCGGACCGGGCATTATCACGTGTTCATCGACCGTGACCCGGTGGCGCCGGGTGAGGTGATCGGCCGGGAGGCAGGAATCGTGCACACCACCGAGGACCCCATCGTCCTCCCGGGCCTATCCGTCGGCAGGCACCGGCTGGCGGTGGTCTATGGCGACGGCACACACCAGCGCCTGGGCGACGCCCTGGACGAGACCAACGTCGAGGTGAAGGGTCCTTCGATCGACGCCACCGCGCCCGCCACCGTCGCAGAGGGCCAGCCGGTCATCGTCGAGGTCGAACTCGTGGGGTTCTCGCTCGCCAAAGCTGACGGTGACACGTCTGGTCGCACCGGCCACCTGCACGTGTTCGTCGACCGGCCCCCGACTCCCGCTGGTCAGCCCATACCGGTAGAACCGAGCATCATCCACTCAGCCGCAACGAGCATCGAGGTCCCCGGCCTGGACACCGGCGAGCACGCACTCTGGGTCGTGGCCGGTGACGGCACGCACGTTCCTCTGGCCCCGGCCGTCATGGACAAGGTGACGGTGACCGTCACCACGTAGCTCAGGAGCGTGGGAGAGGGTCGGCGGCATCTCTGGCAACCGCTCGACCACACCACCCTTGCCTCCACAGGTGACCTCCACGAGATCGGTCTCGGAGCGGCCGGTGCCGCCGAACTCGGTGGGCTCGATGAAGCGCTGCCTCGGCCGGATGTGAAGCGCACGGCCTCACGCCGCCAACACCTCCGGTGGCGGCCGGGGGCTGTGACCCGGCGGATGGCTGGTGCGGTGGCGACCGTTGGGATCGCTGACCACCAGCTCGGCCTCCTCGCCGAGCGTGGCCGACCATCCCGGTTGGTGGAGCCGGTGGTGATGTCGGCTGCACACCAGCACCAGGTTCGACGGGCAGGTGGCCCCGCCGTCGGCCACATGCACCACGTGGTGGGCCTCGCACCACGATGCCGGGCGGTCACAGCCCGGGAAGCGGCAGTGCCGGTCGCGCCCCACCAGGGCGGCGAAGAGGTTGGCGGAGATGGTGCGGGTGGAGGTGCCGTAGTCGAGGACCGTGGAGCGCCCCGCCACCAGCACCCGGTGCAGCACCGAGTCGCACGACAAGGCGCCCAGCGAGGCGCCGTCGATCACGGTGGCGTCGGGGCACTCCCCGCCGCGGCGGGCCAGCAGGTCGTCCAGGTGCACGATCACGTTGACATGCGGGCGATGCCGGCTCCCTGCCGGCTGGTCCCGGCGCTGCAGGTAACCCCGACAGATCTCGCCCAGGGCCTCGGCCCGGCGCTGCGCCGGGCTGCGGGCAGTGTCGGCCTCGTCGGCGTCGAAGCCCTGGGCCAGGCGCAAGGCGGTGTCGAGCACCTCGCCGTCGAGGGGCCCCAGCTCGGCGTCGAGGCGCCAGCGGCCACCCAGGCTGCGAGACAGCGAGAGCTTGGAGGGTGGTTCGGGGCGGGGCTCGGCCTCGTCGGCATCGTCCTCGGCGCGCATCGCCCACCAGCGCATGGCCTGGGCGCACTGGCGCACCGACAGCGCCGCCAGGGAAGCGACCAGCTCCGCTTCGTGTCCGGCGAAGCGCTCCTCGGTGCGCTCAGAGACGTTGGCCAGGACGGCCTTGAGCTGGCCGCCCGACAGGGTGGCGTCGAGCGCAGCGGCGGCGGTGACCGGCAGGCGGCGCAGCCGGGAGCCGGTGGCCACCGTGCGAGCGGCGTCGCCTGAGGCCATGGCGCCGCGATCCCTCAGCCACGCCGTCATCGAGGTGGCGCCGTCGAGGTCCCACAGCTGGTGGGCGTCGAAGTCCCCGTAGGCGAGGGCCAGCTTGGCCGCCAGGCGGTCCACGCAGCGCTGGGCCGCCACCAGCTCGTCGCCGTCCACATCGAGCTCCAGGCCCTCCACCAGCGCCTCCAACACTGCTGTCATCGCACATATGTTCGGTAATGGAGTCAAGCGCGACCAGAGAATCAACCGCCCCCCGCCACCCTGTTGGCCATGTGCGCCTGGGTCCGATGCCTGTCTCTGCTCACGAGGTCGGGTCCAGGTCCGACGTGGTGCCACCTCCGCTCGACGACGTTTACCGCCAGGCGCTCGAGCGAAGAGGGAGCCGAGGTGCGCCTCCAGCAGCAGCGTCGCGCCGTCAGCTGCGGTCCAGCGTCGCCATCTCCTCGTCGGTGAGCGAGAGCTCGGCCGCGGCCAGGTTCTCCTCCAGGTGCTCGACCGAGCCGGTCCCCGGGATAGGCAGCATGACTCCAGAGCGGGCGAGGAGCCAGGCCAGCGCCACCTGGGTGCGACTGGCGCCGTGCACGCCGGCGATGACGTCGAGGCGGCCACCTGGGTCGCCGAGGGAGCCGGCGCCCAGCGGGTACCAGGGAAGGAACACCATGCCGTCGGCCTCGCAGCGCTCGAGCACCGACTCCGAGGCCCGGTCGACGAGGTTGTAGCGGTTCTGGACCGACGCCACCGCCGTGATGGCCAAGGCGGCGTCCAGCTGATCG
>JAHWJH010000239.1 GCA_019348555.1 Actinomycetota bacterium | reverse complement strand
TCCTCCCGGATCCGGCGGTGCCAGTGCTCGGCCAGGGCTTCGGCCATCTCCACGCCGAGGCCGTGGAGGAGCAGGTACCGGGAGTACTCGTCGTCGGCGAACAGCTTGGCCGCAGCCTCGGAGATGGCCGGGCCCATGGTGACGATGTGGAAGGCGGCGTAGTCGGCCTCGCCCGAGTCGAGCGGGCGGAAGAAGTCGGCGATGCACAGGAACGGGTCCTCGTGCTGGCGGGGGAACGAGAAGCGGCCCCACTCCGTGGTCCGGCTGTCGTCGGTCCAGATCACCACGTCGTTGCCGTCACCGTTGGCCGGGAAGAAGCCGTAGACGACTTGGGGTACGAGGATCCCCGACGCCTTGGCCTCGGCCAACTGCTCCCTCAGCACCGGGCGGATGCGGTCCTTGAACACCTCGTCGGACTCGCCCTTGTCGGGCCGGTAGCCCCACTGGTTGCGGAACAGGGCGGTCTCGTTGACGAAGGAGGCCACCTCGTCGACGGCGATGCCCCGGACCACCCGTGACCCGAGGAACGGCGGCGGGAAGACCGGGTTGTCGGAGACGACCTCGGGTGAGCGCGCCGGCACCACGGTGCCCTCCGGCGCCGGCCGCTGGCTGCGCCGCGGAGGGAGCACCCGGCCCCCCGGCTCGTGGCCGAAGGCGGGGTCGTCGGCGCCGCTGCGCTTCAGCTCGACCAGGCGGTCGAGCGTGCGCAGGCCCTCGAAGGCGTCCTTGCCGTAGAACAGCCGACCCTCGTAGACCTCGCGCAGGTCGCGCTCGACGTAGGAGCGGGTGAGCGCGGCCCCGCCCAGCAACACCGGGATGCGGGCCAGGCCCTGGGCGTTGAGCTCCTCGAGGTTCTCCCGCATGACCAGCGTGGACTTCACCAGCAGGCCGCTCATGCCGATGGCGTCGGCGTCGACCTCCAGGGCCTTGGCCACCATCTCGGTGACCGACACCTTGATGCCGAGGTTGAACACCTCGTAGCCGTTGTTGGTGAGGATGATGTCGACCAGGTTCTTGCCGATGTCGTGGACGTCGCCCTTGACCGTGGCCAGCACCACCCTGCCCTTGCCCCCCTGGTCGGCCTTCTCCATGTGGGGCTCGAGCCACGCCACCGCCCGCTTCATGGTCTCGGCCGACTGCAGCACGAACGGCAGCTGCATCTGTCCGGAGCCGAACAGCTCGCCGACCACCTTCATGCCCGCCAGCAGGTCGTCGTTGACGATGGCCAGCGCCGTCCTCCCCGAGGCCAGGGCCTCCTCGAGGTCGGCTTCGAGGCCGTCGCGGTCGCCGTCGATGATGCGGGCCGACAACCGCTCGGCCACCGGCCACCCGCTGCGGTCCTCCTTGACCGCCTCGCTCGCCGACACGCCCTCGAAGAGCCGCAACAGCTCCTGGAGGGGGTCGTAGTCGCCCTCGCGCCGGTCCAGGATCAGGTCGGTGCAGACCTGGCGCACCTCTTCGTCGATGCGGTTCAGCGGCAGGATCTTCGCGGCATGGACGATGGCGGCGTCCAGCCCACGCTCGACGGCCATGTGCAGGAACACCGAGTTCAGCGCCTGCCGCGCGGCGGGGGACAGGCCGAAGCTGATGTTGGACACGCCGAGGATGGTCGAAACGCCGGGCAGCTCGGCCTTGATGCGGCGGATGCCCTCGATGGTCTCCTTGCCGTCGCGGCGGCTCTCCTCCATGCCCGTCGACAGCGGCAGCGCCAGGGGGTCGAACAGCAGGTCGGCCGGCTCCAGCCCGTAGCGCTCGACGGCCAGGTCGTGGATGGCCCTGGCCGCCCGCAGCTTCCAGTCGGCGGTTCGGGCCTGGCCCTCCTCGTCGATGGCCAGGGCCACCAGCGCCGCGCCGAACTGCTTCGCCAGCGGGAACAGCACGTCGGCCTTGCGCCGGCCGTCCTCCAGGTTCACCGAGTTGATGACCGCGCGACCACCGATGCGGCGCAGTGCGGCCTCGACGACGGCCACCTCGGTGGAGTCGATGACGAGGGGCAGGGTCGACTGCGTCGCCAGCCGGTCGACGACCTCCACGACATCGGTGGTGCCGTCCCGGCCGACGTAGTCGACGCACACGTCGAGGGTGTGCGCGCCCTCCCGGACCTGCTCCCGGGCCATCTGCGTGACGGCCTCCCAGTCCTCGGCGAGCAGCAGCTCCCGGAACTTCTTCGACCCGTTGGCGTTGAGGCGCTCGCCGATGATGAGGACCGACGTGTCCTGGGCGATCGTCACGGGCGCGTACAGCGACGCGACGCTAGGCGGCAGCTCCGGCTCGGGGGCGGCCGGCCGGAGGTCCGCGCACGCCTCCACGACGGCCTTCAGGTGCTCCGGCGTGGTGCCGCAGCACCCGCCCACGATGG
>JAHWJH010000238.1 GCA_019348555.1 Actinomycetota bacterium | reverse complement strand
CTCGAGGCGCCGAGCCCACCTCGACGTCTGGTACGACCAGGGGCAGATGGGGTCGAAGTAGAAGCACACTCGATCGGCCATGCCGGTTCCTTCCGGTTGAGAGCTCACCGAAGAGGAACCCATCGGCTCCACCGGATCTTCCCGACGTGTCGGAGAGGGCCCACGGCACGGGAACCCGAGGGCGCTGCCCTCATTCCTGGACGACCAGGCCGCCGGCGGCGGGTGATCCGTTCCGCAGCTGTGCCTTCATGGAATGCCGGGACGACCGGCACGGGTTCCTCCACCATGGCGACCGCCCAGGATCATCCCGCGCTCACGGATGAGGCCGCCTTCGAGCTGTACGTGCTCCCCGAGGTGGAGGTGCTGTTGCGGGTGGCCCTTTCCATGACCCGCAACGCGGCAGACGCCGAGGACCTCGTGCAGGACACCATGCTCCGCGCCTTCCGTGGCATCTCCCGCTTCGACGGGCGGTACCCACGAGCGTGGCTGTTGACCATCCTGCGCAACGCCCATGTCAACAGGAACCGGCGCCGGCGGCCAGAGCTGTTGCGCGATGCCGACGCCGGCACGAGCATCCTGGAGACACAGACGCCCTACGACAGCGCCGAGGAGGTCGCCGTGGGTCAGAGCTTCGATCACGTCGTGGAAGACGCGCTGGCCCGGCTGCCCGACCGCTACCGCCGGGTGGTGGAGCTGGTCGACATCGAGGGCCTGTCCTACCGCGGCGCTGCCGAGTCGCTCGCCGTTCCGGTCGGCACGGTCATGAGCCGCCTGCACCGGGCCCGCCGTCGCATCCGTGACCAGCTGATCGCCAGAGGCATCGTGTCGGCCGGGGGCGGGCGATGAGGCCCCTGCGGTGCCTGCGGCGCCGGCGCCGACCCCACACTGACTCGGCCATGCTGGCGTGCGAGGCCGTCGTCGAGCTGGTCCAGCTGTACCTGGACGGCGCCACCGACGACCTGACGTCGGAGCAGGTGGGCCACCATCTCGACATGTGCCGTCGCTGCGGGCTCCAAGCCGACGTCTACCTGCAGATCAAGGCCACCCTCTCCGGCGATCGGCCGGTGCCGGACGACGCCGTCGAGCGACTCCGACGGTTCGGCGAGCAGCTGGCCGGACAGGGCCTTTCCGGCGCACCATGACGGTGAGGGCCTCGCTGCTGGAGCTGTTGCTGCCGCGGACCGATGCCGGCGCCGGCATCCAGGTGGTCGTCGCCGTGGCCCTCCTCTCCGCAGCAGCAGTCGCCGCCCGCCACAACCGTGACCTGCTCTGGTTGGTGGCCGGACTGGGGACCGTGACCTTCGCCTGGTTCGGCCTGCGGGCCCTGCACTGAGCCCACCGCCAACCGGAAGAACTAGGGCCTGGCGCCGGGTTCCACCTCTCGTGGGTCTCACTTCGACACGAGCCTGGCTGGTGGCCGCCGCCGCATCGGCGTTGTTCGTGCTCGGTGCCGTCATGCTCGAGGTGCTGGCCGGGACGGCCGCCAACAGCGCCGTCCCCGAGTGGGCCCACCTGGTCCCGGCCACCTGGCCACGACCGGCCCGGGTGAGCTGGTGGCTGGTCGTGGCCGGCGCCGGCGGGCTCTACCGCCTGTGCCTGCACCGCCTCGGTCTTCGGCCCAACCGGTTGGTCACGCTGGCCACGGTGGCGCCGTTCCTGTTGTTCGCCCTCGGCATCGCCATCGGTTCGGAGTGGACGGCCTGGCACTGATGCGAGTAGGCGTTCCTCTCAGCTCGACGGAACCATGACCCATGGACGGGGAACCTCCCGGCCGCACCCCGATCCCAGAGGCCGTTGGAATGCCCCGGCGCCCTCGGCGGTTCCCACGACATGGCTCCACGGTTGCGGTCGCTCGCCGTGCTGCCCGTCGCCGTGGCCCTCGTGGTCACCGCCTGCGGGACCGGCGAACCGCGCCCCACGCCGTCAGGCGGAGCATCCACCGCAGACGACCTGATCGACATCGACCAGGTGGCCTCCACCGAGCGCGAGAACGGCCCCAGCGCGCTCGACGACCCGACCGCCGATGGGCTGCCCGCACCGACCATCGACCTCGATCGTCTGGTCTCCGGAGGCCCTCCCCCCGACGGCATCCCTGCCATCGACCGGCCCTTGTTCCTCGCCGCCGGCGACGTGGACTTCCTCGAACCCGATGAGCTCGTTCTGGCGCTGAGCGCCGACGGCGAGGAACGGGCGTACCCGATTCAGATCATGGTCTGGCACGAGATCGTCAACGACATCGTCGCCGGCCTCCCCGTGGCGGTGACGTACTGCCCGCTGTGCAACTCAGCGGTCGCGTTCGACCGGCGCGTCGACGGCAAGGTGCTCGACTTCGGAACCTCCGGGCTGCTGTACCAGTCGGCACT
>JAHWJH010000237.1 GCA_019348555.1 Actinomycetota bacterium | reverse complement strand
CGGCGCGGCGGTGGTAGACCAGGGAACGCCCGGATGGCGGGTGGTGGGTAGCTTCCATGGGGTCACCCACGTACGATGTGAGAACTTTCACGAGTCGGTCCAGGACCAGGAGGGAGGAGGTCGTCGGTGGTCGCCTTCGCTGTGACGTTCCTGGTGACCGTGGCCTGCATCGCCGGGGCCATGGCCCACATGAAGCGCCGGCCGGCTGACGCCTCCCTCACCTGGGGCGAGGCCATGGCGGCGGCCACGTTCGCCTTCTTCGTGTTCTTCATGGCCTACGGGGTCGTGCCCCACCAGTGGCTGACCTGGGCCGAGAACGAGCTCAACTGGCGGTCCGACCAACTGCTGGCCGGCCCAGGCGAGATCTTCACCACGGTGCTGCCCTTCGAGCTGACCTACCTGGTGCTGAAGGACATCGTGGCCACCATCATCTACGGCGGCTTCCTCGCCGCCATGGGCGTGGCCACCCGCATGGGCCAGTTCGAGGGGGTGTTCGGCGACACCTCCGAGGCCCTCGGGGTGGTGCTCGCCGCCACCGTCATCTTCGCCGTCGGGCTGGTCGACGACCTGCGGGAGGTGTCGGCCCCGGCCAAGGTGGCGGGCCAGGTGCTGGCGGGGAGCCTCCTGTCGCTGTTCGGGGTCACCATGTTGTTCTTTCGCATCCCCTTCGGCGACATCGTGCTGCTCTCGCCCGACCTCGCCCCGCTGGTCACGGTGCTGTGGGTGGTGGGCATGGCCAACGCCGTCAACCTCATCGACGGCCTCGACGGGCTGGCAGCGGGGATCGTGGCCATCGCCGCCGGCGCCTTTTTCCTCTACGCCGACCGGCTGTTCGAGGAGAACCTGCTGCCCGACAACAGCGTCAGCCCGCTGATCGTCATCATCGTGCTCGGGATGTGCCTGGGGTTCCTCCCCCACAACTTCCACCCGGCCCGCATCTTCATGGGTGACGGAGGGTCGATGCTGCTCGGCCTGCTGATGGCCACCCCGACCCTGCTCGTGGGTGGCCAGACCAACGAGGGCTTCAGCGGCCAGACGTTCTTCTTCTTCGCCCCCTTGTTCATCCCCTTCTTCATCCTCGGCGTGCCCATCTTCGACATGGCCTTCGCCATCGTGCGCCGGGCCAGGGCCTGGGCCCTCGGCCCGCGCGCAGCGCTGATCGCAATCGCTGCCGCCGACCGGGTAGCTCTCGACCCGCCAGCTACATCTGTCCACTTCCGGTGCTCGACGGGCTGACCAACGAGGCCGACGTGGCCCTGGCAACGCATCTAAGTCCCCGTCGATGCCTCTTGTGGGGTGCCACGGCGGTCACGTGATCAGGTTGAACCCGCTGCAGTTGCTCGTGGTGCAGACGAAGCGGCTGAGATTTACCGTCCACCACGGCAGCGGCCCAGCTGGCGGGTCCCAGTAGTCGTTGTTCAGGTAGTCGAACTTGGAGCCGTCCGAGGTGAACTGTTCTGAGTCCGTGTAGCACATCACGTCCTCGGCGCTGTCGTCGCAGTGGGCGCCGTCGAAGGCGTTCGGCGCGTCGTCCTGGAGCGCACCGAAGTTGTGGCCTAGCTCGTGCAGGAGCGTGCGGCCCCGGCAGAAGCCGCCGGTGGAGGCGTCGCCGGTCGGGTACGGCCGGTAGACGATGGCGGTGGTGCGCCGGTCGTTGTAGTTGGCGCCGCTGCGCACGGTGTGCTGGTAGAGCTCGCCCTGGCCGCAGTACTTGGAGCCGGCGTCGAGCCACACCACGTACTTCTTGTCCGGCTCGCTGAACTTGGCCGCCAACTCGTCGCGGACGAGGCTGAACTGTCGGCCGCCCGCCAGTTGCCCGGCCTTGTACTTGCTCCTCACCGCGGTGATGTCGAGGAAGATGCCGTCGGGGTTCCCCCCCGTCGGCGAGCCGGTGCGCATGTCGAAGCGCACGCCCCTGCCGTACAGGCTGTCGAGCAGGGCCGACGCCTGGGCGGCATCGGCTTGGAACATTGCGGCGAAATCAGCAAAGCGGCTGGGGGCGTTGGACGGGTACAGGTAGATGGCGTGCACCGTCGGCAGCGACGTCAGGTCCGGCTGGTCGGCCGTGAACGCCTTGCCGTCGTAGTCTTGTGCGGTCCAGGCGGCGTGGTCATCGACGCTGTAGGTGGCCGCTGGGGCGCCGGGGCGTTGCCGGCCGCGACGGTCCAAGTCGAGGCCGTCGGGGCCGTGGGTGTGCGCCTCGCCGACGGGGCTGGCGTGGTCGGGGAGATGGTCAGCGCTTGCCGCCGGGCCTGTGAAGGCCGCTGCGGCGACCGCCAGCACCGCCGCGATCATGACTCGTACACCACTCATATAGCCCCTGCCCGTCAAAGAAGGCGAGTCTACCGCGAAGATGTTTCGAGCG
>JAHWJH010000236.1 GCA_019348555.1 Actinomycetota bacterium | reverse complement strand
AGGAGGTCGCAGGTACCCAATGGCGCCAAGGCGGGCGATACGTTTGACGTGCCGCAGCCTGTGTTGCGGCGGATCATGCGGTATCACCTTGTGGACAACACCCGGGGCGAGCCGAATTTCTGGTCACCGGAACAACTCCGCCAGGGCGAGCTGAAGGCGACGGTCGAGAAGGCGGACGCGAAGGGAATGACGGTTCGTCTTGACGGCACCGCTCTGTTGAGCACCGCCCCCGATCCCGCCGCCGCCGAACGGGGCTACGACGCCGCCCTGCTCGGCTACATCGCCTACGATGCCGCCGCCGATCGCATCACGCGGTTTGACCTGGTTGCAGCGGGCGATCATTGGGGCGAAGGCGCCTACACCGGCGGCGCCCGCCCCGGCCGCCACACCTTCACGTAGGTGGTGCCGCTGCGACGGCGCCGGCGGACCACGGCCCGCCGCTCGGGACGATGGACCACCAAGGTGGCGGTCTCGTCGTCGACCACGGCGCCCAGCGCGGCCAGCCGGCGGTCGGCGCCCCCTCGCTGGAGCAGCACGCCCCGTTCCGCCACCGCGGTGACCTGGCCCGGTCCGGCGCCGGCGCCGGCGACGGTCTCGGCGGCCACCTCGGCCAGGCGCGCCGGGTCGGCGAACCACTGCCCCGGCACCGGATCACCGCCGGGCTCGACGTACTCGAGCAGCAGGTGCCCCGGCCCTCGGGGCCAGGCCCGGCGGAGCCGGAGCGGTCCATCCGCCCCCCGCAGCTCGGCGAGCGGGTGCTCCGCCTCCGCCTGGAGCGGGGACGGCGTCGAGGCGGTGCCCGCCCTCACCGGCGGGCGCCTTCGCCGGCGAGGGCGGCCACCCGGTCGAGCAGCTCCTCGGTACGGCGGGGCCAGTCGGGCCGGCGGTGCCGGAACGGCTCCACGGCCCGGCGCACCACGGCGGCGGCGGTGTGCAGCGCCAGGGCGCCGCCGGGCACGACCCCGCCCGCCCCCTCGTAGCCGGCGACGAGGTCGGCCGCCAGCGAGCGGGCCCGTCCCGGCGCCAACCGCCCGTCGACCTCGGCGGCCTCGAGATCGGCCAGGAACTGCCCGAGGTCGGCGGTGGGGTCGCCCACGGCGGTGTTGTCGAAGTCGATCAGGCCCACCCCGCGCCCACCGAGGATCACCTGGTCGGCGGAGAAGTCGCCGTGGCGGGCGGTGGTGCGCACCGGCAGGGCGGCCAGGCGCCGGCACAGGCTGGCGGCGGCGGAAGCAGCGGCCGGGCCCAGCCCGGGGACCAGGGCGCCCACCGCGGCGGCGGCCGTGGTGGTGGCCACGGCGTCGACGTCGGGGGCTTCGTGGACCAGCCGCCGGGGTGGCGTGGCGTGCAGCGTGGCCAGGGCGGCGCCCACCTCGGCGAGGGGTGCGGTGGCGGCCTCCGGGCCGGTGAGCCGGTCGATGAGCGGTTGGCCGGGCAGCCACGAGCCGGCGAGGGCGCAGGCTCGCTTCGACGTCCCCAGCAGCGCTGGCACCACCAGCCCGGTCCGCCCGGCGAAGACCAGCCCGGCGCGGGCACGGGCCAGCTCGCCGGCGCCGAAGGCTTTCACCAGGGCGACGGGCACGCCGTCCCGATCGACCACGCCGACCCAGCGGCGCTCGGGCTTGTAGCGCACGCAGCGGGGATCGGCGTCGTGCAGGTCGGGGGCCTCGGGGAGCAGCGCCTGCAACAGCCGGCGGCGCTGATCGGGCCGCACCAGGCGGGCCAGTGCCGGCAGGTCGCGGTCAGCTCCCGCCGGCGCCACCACCACCAGCTCGTCGGCGAAGGTCGTGACCGGCCAATCCCCGCCGGCACCGGCCGGCGTCGCCCCCGCCGGCCCCGTCTCGGCCTCGGCCGTCTCGACCCCTCGGCGGTCTTGGCCGCCTTGGCCCCGTCGCCCTGCCGGTAGGCCTTGACCGAGACCTCGACCGCCGGCCGCGCCGGCCCCGCCCGGTGCAGGCGGTAGCCCACCAGGCAGCTGGTGGCCGGCTTGTAGCGGACGTAGCCCGCCTCGGCGGCGACCAGTCCCGCCTCCGGGTGCCGCTGCTGCAGCCGCGCGAGCAGGGCCTCGGGGTCGAGCACCAGGGCGATGCCGGGCACGGCCGGGTCGCGCCGGGCGACCTCGGCGTCAGCGGGTGCGAGCACCCGTTCCCCTCCCCGTCGCGGGCCCACGGCCGAACGGGGCGGCCAGCCGGCTGGCGCGGTGCCGCCTCGCCCTGCGGGCCTGGGCGTCGTTGGTGCCGAGCACGTCCTCGGGCGGGCCCTGGGCCACGATGCGCCCGCCCTCGATGCGGACCACGAGGTCGGCGTCGGCCACGGCGGCGTGGTCGTGGGCGATCACGAAGGTGGTGCGCCCGGCGGTCAGCCGGC
>JAHWJH010000235.1 GCA_019348555.1 Actinomycetota bacterium | reverse complement strand
CCGCTCAGCCAGGTCGGGTCGGGGGGCGGGGGCGCCCTGGGTGATGGCGCCCAGGCTGGCCATGTCGCGCCGCAGCTGGTCGATCCGGTCGGCGCTGATGTCGAGGGGCTCGCTGGGAGAAGCGCTCAGCTCACGGACCAGCTCGGCGCCGCCGCTCGAGGCCGTCGGGACCTCCCGGAACAGCGCGTCGAGCGTCACTGCTTCGACCACGGAGCCACGGCCCAAGCCGTCGAGGGCGGCGGCGAGGAAGTCCGGCGAAGGGCTCCAGCCCGACGGCGGCCGTACCACGACACCCCGCTCGAGGCCGGGAGCGTCGTAGGCCAGCACGGCCAGGTCGGCGAGGAGGTGGTGGGCACGCAGCACCGGGTCCCCGACCCCTGTGAGATGGGCGACGAGGCCCTCGTCGGCGACGACCGCCTCGACGGGATCGCCGCCGGCGCCCTCCACCAGGAAGGGATTGGCCAGCGTGAGCGGACGGTCGAGGGGCGTGAAGGCGTCCTCGGGCAGCACCAAGCGCTCCACGCCGGTCAGGGCGGCGATGGCGGCGGCGGTGAGGGGCTCGTCGCTGATCCACGTCGACCGGTCGGCGCTCACCCGCAGGTGGTGCTCCACGGTGGCGGCGCCCGTCTCCCGCTGGGCACGGAGCTCGCCGCCGAGCCCGGCTCGCAGGAGCGACGTGACCTCGACGTCGGCGTAGGGCCCGGCCACGACCTGGCGGCCGGCGGTCGCTTCTGCCACCGCCACCAGGGTGTCGGTGGCCTCGGTCGACAGGGCGTCGAGGGTCTCGGGGCGGGGAGCCAGGGTGAGCGGCAGGTCGGAGGTCGCCAGGGCGCCGGCGAGGGTGGCCAGCCGGGCCATTCGGTCGTCGTCGAGCTCCACCGTCCCGTCGGGTCGGAGGGCCGGCGGAGCGCCGAAGGGCTGCACCCAGGCCACGGCGAGGGGCTCGGCGTCGTCATCGCGCTCTCGCACCAGGTGCGTCGTGAACTCGTCGATGACCGTGCCGGTCCCCATCTCCCGCAGCGCCACCCGCACGGGGTAGACCCCGGCCCCGGGGAGGATCACCTGGCCGGGCTCGGCCCCGGCACCGGGACGGGCGAGCGCGAGGTCGAAGCGGATGGCCCCGGCGGGGTCGAGGTCGACGGCGGTCAACGGTTGGACGGGGACGGTGTGGAGCGCCGCTCCGAGAAGTCGGCCCTCGAGGGTGCGCTGGAACTGCGAGCGCGAGGTCACCGGTTCGTGGACGGTGACGGCCACCTCCACGTCGTCGGGCCGGCGCACCCCGGCGATGTCGACCCGGAGGCGGAACGTGCCCGCCTCGCCCACCCAGGGAGTCTGGGACGCCAGGGACACCCGGCCCGAGGGCGTCGACTGGGCACGCACCGGCGGAGCGAGGCCGAGGACGCCGGCCAGCACGACGGCGCCGAGGGCGAGCAGGGTGCGCGTGCTCAAGAGGTGAGCTCCCGGTCCGGAAGCCGGCGCACCAGCACGGCCAGGCCGGTCGGCTCCATCTGGAACCCCAGGCTCTGGTAGAGCTGCAGCGCCCGGTCGTTGTCGAGCTGGGTGTTGACCATGGCCCGGACCGCACCCCCCCGCCGCATCCACCGCAGGCCGTCGAGCACCAGCGCCCGGCCCAGCCCCCGCCCCTGGGCGCCAGGGTGGACGGCGAGCCGCTGGAGGTACCCGCGGGCTCCCGCCCGTCCGGACACGGCGTAGCCGAGGACGGGACCGTGGCCGGCGACCCGGAACCGGGCGGAGGGGGTGGCGGCCATGGCGTCGACCAGACCCGTCTCGTCGAGGCGCCAGAAGGGAGGAAAGGCCATGGCGTCGATCTCGAGCGTCGGGCGCCGGTCGCGGCGCCGTCCCCGCCGCAGCGGCGCGTCCGGGACCCGGGGCAGGGTGTCGAGAGCCCGCGACAGCAGGTGGAGCTCCTCACGCACGTCGAAGCCGGAGAGGAGGAAGCCCCGCTGCTCGTGGATGCTCAAGGCGGCGGTGACCACCTCGCCGAAACCCTGGCGCACCAGCATGTCGCAACAGTGCTCCACCATCGCCGGCGTGGGGCCCGGCGTGTCGGCCACCGGGGCCAGGCACGCCACCCGGGCGTCACCGCGCCACGGTCCCATCCGCAGTCGCTCCGGACCCAGGCGGACGACACGCAGCCCCGGCATGGCCAGCGAGGCTAGTGACACCGCACTGGTGACACGCCACCGCTGCGGGCCTCTGCGGAGGTGTGCCGAGGCTAGGTTCCGGTGCCTGAGCCTCCTGCTCGCCACCTCACCCCGCTTCCTCGACCACCAGGCCGGCTTCGGCCATCCCGAGCGCCCGGAACGGCTGGAGGCGGTCCTGGCCGGGATCGACACTGCCGGCCTCGGC
>JAHWJH010000234.1 GCA_019348555.1 Actinomycetota bacterium | reverse complement strand
TGTCCCTAGTACGAGAGGACCGGGACGGACGCAGCTCTCGTGTGCCAGTTGTCCTGCCAAGGGCACCGCTGGTTAGCGACCTGCGGAAGGGATAAGCGCTGAAAGCATCTAAGCGCGAAGCTCGTTCCAAGATGAGATCTCCCACTGGACAACCAGGTAAGGCCCGTGGCCAGACGACCACGTTGATAGGCCGGAGGTGTACGCACGGCAACGTGTTCAGCCGACCGGTACTAATCGGCCGAGGGCTTGAATCTACGCACTGCTTGTGCTCGCTATCGAACGCTCACAGGAGCCCGACGTCGGAGACGACGAGGGGCCGCTGTTGCAGCGGTGGTTTCCGGTGGCCATGGCGGCAGGGTCACACCCGTTCCCATTCCGAACACGGAAGTTAAGCCTGCCAGCGCCGATGGTACTTGGGGGGTGACCCCCTGGGAGAGTAGGTCGCCGCCGGATCTTCTCCGAGAAGGGCCCTGCACAGGGGCCCTTCTCGTCGTTTTGCCCGCGTCCGGCCCCGGTAGGGTCGCGCCGTGGCAAAACCTCGACGTCGCCCCGGTGCTCCCCGTGCCGGCGGCCCCCGTGCTCCGGCCGGGCGCTCCGGCGGGTCACCGCAGAAGCGGCCGCCGAGCGACGTCACCACGGGCCGCGGTTGGGGCAACGTCGCCCGGCGTGGCGCCCGCAGCCTGTCGTACCCGACGGACGACCGCCGGCCGTCTGCGGACGAGGCGCGGCGGGCGTCGACGCCACCGGACCGCACCGGCCCCGAGCCGTGGATCGATGGTGGCCCCGTGGCCGTCGGCGCCGGCGTTCGTCGGTCCGGTCCGAACGGGGCCCGGCGCGGCCGGCAGGAGAGAGCCCGGCTTCCCCCCGAGGTGGCCGAGGACCTGGCGAGGAGTGGCGGCGAGGCGCTCGCCCACCGCAACGCCAGGAGGTTGCAAGAAGCGAGCAGGGCCTATGCCGACGAGCACTACGTCGATGCCCTGCGACTGGTCGAGCCGTTGGCCCGGCGGATGGTCGATGTGGCTGCGGTGCGGGAGCTGCACGGGCTGTGCCTGTACCGCCTGGGTCGCTGGAAGGCAGCCATCAGCGAGCTCACCGCCGCGGAGCAGCTGAGCGGTGGCGTCGAGCACCACCCCGTGCTCGCCGACTGCCGTCGAGCCCTCGGCCACCACGGCGAGGTGCGGCGGCTGTGGGAGGAGCTCCGGGAGGGATCGGCGTCGGCGGCGGTGGTCACCGAGGGGCGGATCGTGGCCGCCGGCTCCCTGGCCGACCAGGGCGACCTGGGGGCGGCCATCCGCCTGCTCGAGCAGGGCCCGGTGAAGGTGCGCAAGCCACGGCTCCATCACCTCCGCCTGTGGTACGCACTGGCCGCCCTGCACGAACGGGCAGGTGACGTGCCCCGTGCCCGCCAGCTCTACCGCCAGGTCGGCGACGCCGATCCCGACTTCGCCGATGTCGGGGAGCGGCTCCGCGCGCTGAGCTGACCCCTGCCCGCCCGGGGTGTCACACCGGCGGCGTAGCCTGGCTTCAGGCGCCTCGTGGCGCCGGCACTTCCCCCGACCCGTCGTGTCACCGGAAAGGGAAGTGCCATGAACATCGTTGTGCTGCGGGGCCGCCTGTGCCGGCCGCCCGAATGCCGGCTCCTGAAGTCGGGCGACTCGCTGGTCTCCTACGAGGTCACGGTTCCCCGCACCGGGGCGCGGGCCGAGACCGTCCCGGTGGCGTGGATGGCGGCACCACCGTCGGCGGCCGACCTCGCCGTCGATGAGGAGGTCGTCGTGGTGGGCCGGGTCCGTCGTCGGTTCTTCCGGGCGGGCGGCGCCACCCAGAGCCGTACCGAGGTCGTGGCCGACCGGGTGGTCGATGAGCCGATGCGCGCCTACTACGAGCAGCGGGCGCAGGAGTACGACGATTGGTGGCTCGGGACGGGCCTGTTTTTTTCCCGCGACCGCCCAGGGTGGCACGCTGAAGTCGACGAGCTCGTCGCAACTGTACGTACGCTCGTCCCCGCTCGCGTGCTGGATGTCGCTTGCGGGACGGGCTTCCTCACGCAGCATCTTCAGGGCGAAGTGGTCGGCCTCGATCAGAGTGCGGCGATGGCCGCCTTGGCGGCGGCCCGTGTACCGCACGCGCAGTTCGTGAAGGGCGAGGCGGTCCCGTTGCCCTTTGGGGACGCCGAGTTTGACCGCGTTGTCGCAAGCCACTTCTATGGTCACCTGCTCCCGGACGAGCGTGGCCTGTTCGCCAGCGAGGCCCGCCGAGTTTGGCCGCGAACTGGTCGTTGTCGATTCGGCGCGACGAGAAGCCGTGCCGGCTGAGGAGTGGCAGGAGCGCGTCCTAAACGACGGCTCGCGTCACCGCGTCTTCAAACGTTTCTTCACGGG
>JAHWJH010000233.1 GCA_019348555.1 Actinomycetota bacterium | reverse complement strand
GTCGAAGTCGGTCGCGTCCATGCGGCCGAGTCCCACCAGCAGCACCCCTGCGAATGGCATCGCCGGCGTCGAGAGGACAAGGCTCTGCCCGATGTCACCGCGGAAGTCCGGCGTCGTCGGCAGCGACTCCAACCGCAGCGCATTGAGGACGGCGGCTGCTCCCGGGCCCTCGATACCGCCCTTGAAGACCGGGACGACCAGCAGGTCGGCGTCGACCTGCAGCGGGTCGACGTCGGTCACGGTGACGCTCAGCACAGGCGGATCCTTCCGTGGACTCGGGCGCGGAGTCTAAGCGCGCCCGACCCCCCGCCGGATTACTCCAGCGGTAACCAGGAGCTGTTCGCACCGCACAGCACGACGCACGGTTGCTCGGCGTCCACCTGCCCCGACAGCACCGCCGCCACGCCGGCCGCGCCCGCGGGCTCGACCGCCAGACGCACCTCATTCCACAGCAGGTCACGCGCCGCCAGGATCTCGTCGTCGTCCACCAGGTAGACCGCGTCGACGCAATCGCGCGCAATCGCGAAGTTCATCTCTCCGGTGCGGCGTGCGCCCAGGGCTGACGCCGTCAGGGAGTCGACCTCCACGTCGACCGGACCTCCGGCAGCCAGCGCGGAGTGCAGCGTCGGGATGCCCCGAGGCTCGACACCCACGACCCGCACGTCGCTGTCCCGGCACGCCGTGGCCGTACCGGCGATCAGCCCGCCGCCGCCGACGGCGACCACCCGCGTCTCCAGCGGCAGATCCGGATGCAGATACCTGAAGCGCACCCCGTTCTCCATCGGCTCCGCCGAGACCCGCGCCTCCTGCTGCCGATCTCCGCCCATCGCCTCCGACATCGCCGCGAAATCGGCCGCGAGCTCCCACGACAGGTCGAACTCCACGTGCTCGTTCCAGCGGTTCGTGACCGCGAGGGCGACCTCCACCGAGGCGGGCCGCACCCGGAACCGGGTGTCGAGGTCGAGGCCGCGGGAGAGGATCCCGTGCCGCTCGTGGTCGCCACCGGAGCCGCTGCCCAGCACGAGCCCGGTAGCCATGGGTGCCTCACCATGGCCTCCAAGTACGTCGACGCGACCGCGCCTGGGCACCAGGGCGTCGCCAACGCCGCCGAGCAGGGCACCGGCGAGGGGCCGTGCGGCTTCGGCGACCCTCCGCGCCAGCGCTGAACTGACGGGCGGGGCGGAGGGTGTGGGAGCTCGCCACCTCCGGTTCGGGCGACGCTGACGACCGAGCGTGCCGGGCTTACGCCTGCAGCAGCGGGCGCTCCTCCCGGGCGAGGTCGGCCGCCGGCTGGAGTCCCAGCCCCCGGGCCGATTCGGTCACCGCGTCGATGACGGCTCGCACCGCCGGCCGCCCGGCGCTCGCTCGGCGGTAGGCAAGCTCGATGGTGCGGTAGATGGTCTGGGCCAGGTCGCGTACGGCCACGCCGGCGGGGACGTCGATGAGGCCGAGGTCGGGCACCAGTGCGACACCGGCCCCGCCCGCCACGAGCCGGAGGGCGGCCGGGTAGCCGTCGACCTGGTGGCGGATCACCGGTTCGAACCCGGCTTCCCGGCACGCCTGCACCACGCAGCGCCCGCAGCTCATGTGCGCCGGCGAGGCCACGAACGGACGGTGGCACAGCGACGCCAGATCGACCACGGCGCCGATCTCGTCCCTCACCGGGACCACCAGGCGGAACTGCTCCCGGCCGAGCACCAGGTACTCCAACCCGTCCTTCCGCGGCCCTGGTGCGTGGGGGTAGTCGAGGACAAAGGCGAGATCGACCTCACCCAGCCGCAGCGCGTCCGGAACCTCGTCGGGGTCGAGCTCACGGGACCCGACCACGACTTCCGGGTGCCGGCGAGCCAGCAGGGCGACGACGTCGGGGATGAGCGCCGACGCCACCGACTCGAACACGGCCAGCCGCACCTCGCCGCGGGGGCCGGCGGCGACCTCCTCGAGGGCGGCCTCGGTGGCCTCGACCCTGGCGAGGATGTCGTCGGCGTGGCGCACCAGCTCCCGACCCACGTCGGTCAGGCGCACGCTGCGTCCGACCCGCTCGAGCACCGGAAGCCCCGTCGCCCGCTCGAGCGCGGCCACCTGCTGGGACACCGCCGAGGCGGTGTAGCCGAGCGCGTCTGCCGCCGCTGCGATGGTTCCCCGAGCGGCGATCTCACGGATGGTTCGCAGCAAGCGGAGGGTGAGCTCCATGACCGAGACGATAGCCCCAACGCATAAGCAGCGCTAAGGGGTATCCGGACGAAGACTTCGCTGGTCTTACGGCCGAGCCCGTGCCACGGTGAGCCCATGTTCGATCTGTGGTGCCCTACCTGCGGCCTGACCTTCCTGGTGGGGCCCCGCCGCCTCATCTCACTCAGGAACACCAGACGCGGTCCCGTCG
>JAHWJH010000232.1 GCA_019348555.1 Actinomycetota bacterium | reverse complement strand
CGAAGCGCAGCACCAGGGCCAGGTCCTTGGCCTCGGCCTCGCCGAAGTCACCGGAGATCTGCACCTGGTCGGCCTGGAACTCGGGAGTCTGGATGGTCGGCGCCGACACCACGACCTCGTCCAGCACGATGGCCGCGCTGCGCAGCGGGCAGGTGGGCTCGCCGTTGAAGCAGGCCTGGGCCAGCTGGTTGAAGCGGACGATGCCCTCGGGGGTGAACTCCACGTTGACCGCCCACGTCGGCTGGTTGAAGGCGGCCTGGGCAGTCTTCAGGTCAGCCCCGAGGGCGCCGGCCGGCCCCAGCCGGTACACCAGCGGCTCCGCACCGTCCTCCCGCTCCCCGGCGACCACCACCTCGGCGTCGGCCGTGATCTCCTCCCGGGGAGTGAGCGGGGGCGGCTCGGCCTCGGGGCCGATCACGTCCAGCACCGGCCGGAACTGGAGCTGGGCCGTCTGGCCCACCACCTCCAGGGCCCGCTGCTGGTCCTTGACCCCGGGAAGCTCGACCACCACGGCGTCGCCCTGGCGGGTGATCTCGGGCTCGGCCACCCCGAGGGCGTCGACGCGGTTGCGGATGACCTCGATGGCCTGGTCGAGCACGTCCGGGTCCTCGACGCTGGCGGGTGGCCGCAGCACCACGGAGGCGCCACCCTGGAGATCGAGGCCCAGCTGGGGCGCGTTGCCCGCCGCCAGAGTGGCGGCCAGGGACCCGAAGGCGACCACGAGGATGGCCAGCAGCGAGGTGAGCAGGCGCCGGCGCACGCTCAACGCTCGTCGTCGGGACCGAGGCCGTCCGCCGGCGGGTCCTCCGCCGCGGCGTCGGCCTCGGGCTCCAGACGCCGCGAGACGGCGGCCCGGAGCAGGCGCAGCTCCACCCCCGGGCTGACCTCGAGGCGCAGTTCCTGGTCACCGAGGACTCGTACGGTGCCGATGATGCCGCCGAGAGTGAGCACCTCGTCGCCGACCTGGATCGACGCCACCAGCTCGCGCTGCTTGCGCACCCGCGCCTGTTGGGGGCGGATGAGCAGCAGCCACATGAGGGCGAAGAGCAGGAGAAAGGGAAGGAATTCCATGGCGACCTCGGTCGGGGCGCGACGGGAAGGCGGGCGCTCGCGTCGGGCCACGACCCTAGCGCCCCCTTGGGCAGCCCTGTTGCTCCACCGGGTGCACGACGAGGCGGTCTGTGTCGAGGCCGACTGGACGGTCCTGGGCACCGACCTCGACCCTGGTGGAGGCGCCCCGGCTCTAGCCACCGCAGGGCGGGCGGTGCGGGCCGAGCGGCACGGCACGCGCGGCAGCGACCGCCGTTTCGGCAAGGATGGTGCGGTGAATCTCGTCTCTCCGGACGAGCACCAGCTGCTCGTGTTCTGGACCCAGCTCCTGGTGCTGCTGGTGGTGGCCCGCCTGCTGGGAACGTTCATGCGCCGGCTGGGCCAGCCGGCGGTGATCGGCGAGCTCGGTGCCGGCCTGGTGCTCGGCCCCTCCCTCCTCGGGCGCCTGGCCCCCGAGGCGCTGGAGTGGCTGCTCCCCGCCGACGAGCTGCAGTCGGGGATGCTCGCCGCCGTCGCCTGGCTCGGGGTACTGCTGTTGCTCATCGAGACCGGCCTGGAGACTGATCTCGGCCTGGTCCGGCGCCTCGGTCGGGCCACCGCCCTGGTCTCCGCCGGGAGCATCATCGCCCCTCTGGTCGCCGGGCTGGCCGTGGGGTCCGCCCTCCCTGAGGTGTTCAGGGGCCCCCTGGGGGACCCGGTGGTGTTCGTGTTGTTCGTGGCCACCGCGCTGAGCATCTCGTCGCTCGCCGTGGTGGGCAAGGTGCTCGGCGAGCTGGGCTTGATGCGCCGGAACTTCGGCCAGGTGACCCTGGCCGCCGGGATGGCCAACGACGTGGCCGGGTGGATCATGCTGGGGGTCATCGCCGGCCTGGCCACGGCCGGCGGAGTCTCCGCCGGGCCCGTGGTCGTGATCGTGGTCGGGATCGCGGTCATCTACGTCGGGGGCATCACCGGCGGCCAGCGGGTGGTCGACGCCGCCTTCCGGGAGCTGCGTCGCCGGCAGGCGGGCCCGACCGCGTACCTGACCGCCGTGGCCGTGACCGCCCTGGCCTTCGGGGTGGTGACCCAGTTCATCGGGGCAGAGGCCGTGCTCGGGGCGTTCGTCGCCGGCATCGTGGTGAGCCGGTCGCGGTTCTTCGACCCCGAGATCCGCCACAGCCTCGCCATGGTGACCACCGGGGTGTTCGCGCCGATCTTCTTCGCCACCGCCGGGCTGAGGGTCGACCTCGGTCTGCTGTTCACCGCCGAGGTGGCGCCGTGGGCGGCCCTGGTGGTGGCGGTGGCCTCGGGGGCGAAGTTCGCCGGCGCCTACGTGGGATCGCGCCTGGCCGACCTGCCGCGCCGCGAAGGGGT
>JAHWJH010000231.1 GCA_019348555.1 Actinomycetota bacterium | reverse complement strand
GCACGAAGACACCGTCCACACCGGCAAGCTGTTCGGCAACGTTGGCGTCGTCGATCTGCTCGGCGATGAAGTCCTCGTCGTCGGTGACGACGTCGTCGTAGTCGGGGAAGTCCTTGCGCTTGGGCGTGGCCCGGGTGTGCATGACCACCAGCCCCGCCCCCGCCGCCGCGCATGCCCTGGCCACCCCGGCATCGGCCAGGCCACTGACGTCGTTGATCATCGCCGCACCCGCATCCAGGGCGGCCCGGGCGACGGCCGGCTTCCAGGTGTCGACCGAAACCACGACGCCGTGCCCGACGAGGCGCTCGACCAGGGGCACGACCCGCCGGATCTCCTCTTCCGCCGAGATGGGGCCCTTGTCGGTGACGCCTGACTCACCGCCGACGTCGACCAGGGCCGCCCCCGCCTCCACCTGCGCCAGGGCAGCGGTGACCTGGGCCTCCAGGCCGGGATGGTCGGACCCGTCGGAGAACGACTCCGGGCTGGCGTTGACGACCCCCATGAGGACGGGTCGGCCGGGGTGGAGCTCCAGGCGTCCGGAGGCGAGCCGGAGGCTCATGGCGGGGCCGGTCGTCGTCGCCACTTACGCCCCGTGGCCCGGCTGGAGGTCACGGACCGCCTGGAAGCCCAGCTGCGGCGCACCGGCGTCGCCGACGTGACCGGCGAAGGGCTCGACCACGAAGCCCACGTGGTCGCCGAACGGCACCTGCTCGAGCACGTTGCCGGCGATCCAGCCCCGTCCCGCCTCCAGGACCGGGGCGCCACCCGGTCCCGGCCGCCAGCGGCACCGGGCGAACTTGTCGACCTCGTCGCCCGTCTCGCCGCCGAAGAGTCGGGCCACCTCCAGGTCCTCTTGTCCGAGGAAGTGCACGACGAGGACCTCGGCGCGTGCGGCGACACCGAAGGTGAAGTTGCGCTTCGACATGCACAGCAGCAGCCGGGGGGGCTCCATGCTGCACTGCGTGGCGAAGCCGACCAGGCACCCGGCTCGCCGGCCCTCGGCGGCGGCGGTCACCACGAACATGGGGTAGTCGAGGTCGGCGACCAGCGTCTCGAACGCCGCCGCCCCGGCCTCATCGGCCATGCTGCCCTCCCTCGCCGCTCGGCGTCCTCCGCCAGGACGCCACCCAGTCCGTCGTCGGGTCCCCCTCGCGCTGATCTCGTGCAACGGCCGCCTACGGTGGCCCACGCCTCCACCAGAGGCAAGCTGGCGCTGGCCGGAGCGCCCGACTTCGGGCAGGAGCACAAGGAGCTCGATGGGATCGTTGCTGGCTGCCCTGGGCCTGGTGTTCGTGGCCGAGCTGGGCGACAAGACCCAGCTCGTGGCCCTGGGCCTGGGCGCCCGTCATCGCCTCGGACCGGTGCTCGCCGGGACCGTCGTCGCCTACGCCGCCGCCAACCTCCTGTCGGTCACCATCGGCGGCTTGCTGGGGGCGGCCTTGCCGACCCGCCAGATCGGCATCGGCGGTGGGATCCTGTTCCTGGCCCTGGCCGTGTGGTCCCTGCGGTCGGGAGACGCCGACGCCGATGCCGACGCCGGCTCCGTGGCCGAGGGCCGGCCGTCGGTGTTCCTGGCGGTGGCCGGCGCCATGTTCGTCGCCGAGCTGGGTGACAAGACCATGCTCGCCACCTCCACGCTGGCAGCTCAGGGCGACCCGGTGCTCACCTGGATCGGGGCCACCCTCGGCATCGTGGCCAGCGGCGTCCTGGCCGTGCTCGTCGGCCGAGCGCTGGGAACGCGCCTGCCGGAGCGGGTGCTGCGAACCGGCTCGGCGGCGCTGTTCGCCCTGTTCGGGGTGGCGCTGATCGCCGGCAACGTCTGATCGCCGGCAACGTCTGATCGCCGGCAACGTCTGATCGCCGGCAGCCTCTGGTCCGTCACGCCGTCCGAAGGTTCCCGAGCGGCTCGGGACACGTGTCCCTGGTCGGCGGGACAAGCTGCCCCTTACCGTCCCAACATGTACGTCGGCCGGGCCCGTCCCAGTGGTGGCGACCGACTGGCGCCACCTCTGCCCGGCGGGGGGCCGGCGTTCCCGCAGTCGGGGGAGGACCGCACGGAGCCGGGCGCACTGGAGCTGACGCTGCACCCGGACGTCGTCACCAACATCGACGATGCTGCCGGCCGCTGGCAGCACGAACGCGGCCGGGTGAGCGACCACGGCTCGCCGCTGGGCATCTACGCCAGCACCAGCCATCTGGCGGCCGCCAGGGGCCACCCCGAGGCCACGCTCACGCTGACGATCTTCTTCCTCCGCAGCAGCCCTCCGGAGACCCTCACCGTCCACGGCGCTCGTGACGCCGGCTCGGACAGCGACGCCGGCACCGTGAGCGCCGCGTCCGGTCGCCACGCCGACCGGGTGGGCAGCCGGTTCAGGCGGACCGGCGACATCGTGACCATCGATTGAG
>JAHWJH010000230.1 GCA_019348555.1 Actinomycetota bacterium | reverse complement strand
CGCGCACCAACTGCTGCGTGATCGTCGAGCCGCCGGAAGAGCCTTGCCCCTCGTAGTTGATCACCACCGCGCGGAGGATCGCGGCGGGGTCGACGCCGGCGTTGCGCCGGAACGAGGGGTCCTCGGCGGCGAGGGTGGCGTTGATCAGGTGGGGCGAGACCTGCTCGATCGTGACGTTGGTACGCCAGCCGAGGTCCGGGTCGTTGACCTCGCTCAGCAGCCGGCCGTTGCGGTCGAAGATGCGCGTGGTGCCGAACGGGCGCGCCTCGAACTGCCCGGCGTCGGCACCAGTGATCTCCGGCCGTTGGAGCTGCGCGGGAGCATCCCCGTCGTTGGTCACCTCGACCGTCTGTTCCCGGGACGCTCCCGGCACCGCCCGGAACTGGAGCGAGGCCGGTTCGACCTCGAGCCGGGCCGGTGCGCCCCCGCCAGCCCCCGAGCCGGCGTCGTCACCACCTCCCCCGCCGATCCAGCCCTGGCTCGCCGCCAGCGAGAGCAGCGCCACCACGGCGGTGGCCAGGCCGGCGATGCCGGTGATCACGCCGGGCAGGCTCGACCAGAACGATCCCTTCTCAGCCATGGGGCCAACCTAGACGGCGTCACGGGCGGTCACGATGGCCTGCCACACCCGCTCGGGGGTGCACGGCAGGTCGACGTGGTCGACGCCCAGGTGGGCGAGGGCATCCACCACCGCGTTCTGGACCGCCGGCGTGGAGCCGATGGCGCCCGACTCGCCGATGCCCTTGGCGCCCAACGGGTTGACCGGCGTCGGCGTCTCCATGGCCACCAGCTCGAACGCCGGCAGGTCGCCGGCGGTGGGCATGGCGTAGCTCGCCAGGTCGGCGGTGAGGGGCACGCCGTCGCCGTCGTAGGCCATCTCCTCCCACAGGGCCTGGCCCACCCCCTGGGCGATGCCCCCGTGGCGCTGGCCCTCGGCCAGCAGGGGGTTCAGCACCCGACCGGCGTCGTCGACGGTGACCATGCGCCGCAGTGCCACCTGCCCGGTCTCGGTGTCGACCTCGACCACCGCCAGGTGGGCTCCGAAGGGGTAGGTGGGGGTGGGTGCCCGGAACACCGCCTCGGCCTGGAGGCCGTCCGGACCGGCGGCACCGGCCACGTCGGCCCACGTGGGCCCGTCCCCGCCCGCTCCGCCCACGGAGACCCGCCCGTCGGCGCCATCGTGCACCACCCGGTCGGGCCGGGCGCCGAGGAGCTCGCCCGCCCGGGCCCGGGCGGCATCGATCAGTCGCCCGCACGCCTCGTGCACCGCCGTGCCGCCCAGCTGGAGCGAGCGTGACCCCGAGGTGCCACCCCCCACCGGCACCCGGTCGGTGTCGCCCGAGACCACCTCCACCCGCTCGGGCCCGATCCCGAGGCGCTCGGCGGCGATGGTGGCCCAGGCGGTGGCGTGGCCCTGGCCGTGGGGCGAGGTCCCGGTCAGCACCACCACATCCCCGTCCGGACGGACGATCACCCTCGCCGTCTCCTGGCCCGCCCGCAGGCCGGCGGTCACCTCGACGTAGCAGGACAGCCCGACGCCCAGCGCCACCACGTCGCCGGCCTGGCGGCGGCGGGCCTGCTCCGCTCGCAGCTCGCCGTAGCCGGCGGCGTCGAGCACCCGGTCGAGGGCGCCGGCGTAGTCGCCGGTGTCGTAGGTGGTGCCCACCGCGGTGGTGTGGGGGAAGGCGCCGGCCGGCACCAGGTTGCGGCGGCGCACCTCGGCCGGGTCGAGGCCGGCGCCGGCGGCGAACAGGTCGACCGCCCGCTCGATGGCGGCGGTGGCCTCGGGCCGGCCGGCGCCCCGGTACGACGTGGTGGACATGGTGTTGGTCACCACGCTGCGGGCCCGGAAGTGCACCCGGGGGATGTCGTAGACGCCGGCGGCCATGGCTTCGGTCAGCTCGGGGAGGATGGCGCCGTCGCGGGGGTAGGCGCCGGCGTCCTGAACGACGTCGAGCCGGTAGGCCAGGATCGTGCCGTCCCGGCGGCCGCCGATGGTGACGGTCTGGACCTGAGCCCGACCGTGGCCCATCGCCGCCATGTTCTCCGTACGGCCCTCGGTCCAGCGCACCGGGCGCCGCAACGACCGGGCCAGCCAGCACACCAGGACGTCCTCCCGGTGCAGTCCGATCTTGGGGCCGAAGCCTCCACCCACGTCGGGGGCCACCAGGTGGACCGTCCCCGCCGGCAGGCCGAGCGCCGTCTCGATCACCGCCCGCGACGCCTGCGGCGTCTGGGTGCTCGACCACACGTGCAGCCGGTCGTCGTCGCCCCAACCGGCGGCGACCGACCGGGGCTCGAGTGGGCACGCCGCCACCCGCTGGTTCACCAGGCGCCGGCGGACCACCACCTCGCAGCCGGCGAACAGCTCCTCGGCCCGGCCGCCGTCTGTTCCGGCGCCGCCGCCTGCCTCGAAGCGGGCGGCGGTGTT
>JAHWJH010000022.1 GCA_019348555.1 Actinomycetota bacterium | reverse complement strand
AAGGGCTTGAACAGCTCGAGGGCCATGAGCTTGGGCAGCCCGCACTGGTGCAGCTGCAGGGTGGGGCCCACGACGATGACCGAGCGGCCCGAGTAGTCGACCCGCTTGCCGAGGAGGTTCTGGCGGAACCGCCCCTGCTTGCCCTTGAGCATGTCGGACAAGCTCTTCAGCTTGTGCTTGCTCGAGCCAGCCACCGGGCGTCCACGCCTGCCGTTGTCGATAAGAGCATCTACCGCCTCCTGTAGCATCCGCTTCTCGTTGCGGATGATGATCTCAGGAGCTCCGAGGTTGATGAGACGGGTGAGGCGGTTGTTACGATTGATCACTCGCCGATACAGGTCGTTGAGGTCAGACGTGGCAAAACGGCCACCATCGAGTTGCACCATCGGTCGCAGGTCGGGGGGGATGACCGGCACGACGTCGAGGATCATGGCCCGGGGGTCGTTGACCCGGCGTCCGTGCTCGTCGCGCCGGTTGAAGGCGGTGACGATCTTGAGCCGCTTGATGGCCTTCTGCTTGCGCTGGGCCGACAGGGGGCGCTGACCGTCCTGGGGGTCGATGGCGGCCCGGAGCTTGACCTCCTCCTCGTCGAAGTCGATCCGCTCGATGAGCCGGGCCAGCACCTCGGCGCCCATGCCGCCCTCGAAGAAGGCGCTGTAGCGGTCCTTCAGCTCCCGCCACAGCATCTCGTCCTCGATGATCTTCCGGCCGTGGAGGCCCTTGAACTCGTCGAAGGCCCGCTGCACGAGGTCGAGCTCGGCGTCGGCCCGCTCGCGGACGTTGGCGATGTCGCGCTCGGCCAGCTTCTGGCGGGCCTTGATGTCGGCCTCGCGGGCGCCCTCGGCCTCGAGGGCGGCCAGCTCCTCCTCGAGCTGCTTGTACTTGCGGTCGATGTCGAGGTCGCGCTGCTTGGTGATCTCCTCGAGCTCCTCGGTCAGCTCGGCCTCGAGGTTGGGCAGCTCCTCGTGGCGCTTCTCCTCGTCGACCCAGGTGACCAGGTTGGCGGCGAAGTAGATGACCTTCTCGAGCTGCTTGGCCTTCAGCTCCTCACGGGCCTCGATGCCGGCCAGCAGGTAGGCCAGCCACGACCGGGTGCCCCGCAGGTACCAGATGTGGACCACCGAGGCGGCCAGCTCTATGTGGCCCATGCGCTCGCGCCGCACCTTCGAGCGGGTGACCTCGACACCACAGCGCTCGCAGATGATGCCCTTGAACCGCACGCGCTTGTACTTCCCGCAGTAGCACTCCCAGTCCTTGGTGGGACCGAAGATCTTCTCGCAGAACAGGCCGTCCTTCTCGGGCTTGAGCGTGCGGTAGTTGATGGTCTCGGGCTTCTTCACCTCGCCGTTGGACCACGTGCGGATGGAGTCCGCGGTGGCCAGGCCGATCCGCAGCTGGTCGAAGTCGTTCACGTCAAGCATCAGTGTCTCCTCCTACGCCCGATCCCCGAACGCATCTTGTCCTTCAGCCTCTTCGGCAGCGCCTTCGGCGCTCGTTCCTTTCCGACCGACCGGCCAAGCTCGCTCCGCTCGGCGGCCGGTCGGCGCTCCTACACCCGTTCCCGGCGTCGCTCGTCTTCTTCGTCGGATCCCCGTTCGGGTCGCGACAGGTCGATGCCGAGCTCCTCGGCCGTGCGGAACACGTCCTCGTCGAGCTCGCGCATCTCGATCTCCTCACCGGCGTCGTTGAGGACCTCGACGTTGAGGCACAGCGCCTGCATCTCCTTGATGAGCACCTTGAAGCTCTCGGGGATGCCCGGCTCGGGGATGTTCTCGCCCTTGACGATGGCCTCGTAGACCTTGACCCGGCCCAACACGTCGTCGGACTTGATGGTGAGCAGCTCTTGGAGGCAGTAGGCGGAGCCGTAGGCCTCGAGCGCCCACACCTCCATCTCACCGAAGCGCTGCCCGCCGAACTGGGCCTTCCCGCCGAGGGGCTGCTGGGTGATCATCGAGTAGGGGCCGGTGGAGCGGGCGTGGATCTTGTCGTCGACCAGGTGGGCGAGCTTGAGGATGTAGACGTAGCCAACCGTGATGGGGTTGTCGTAGGGCTCGCCGGTGCGTCCGTTGTAGAGCACGGCCTTGCCGTCGGTGCCGATCATGCGACCCGCGTCGCCGTAGTCGGCGTCGACCGCCTCGGGGTGGAGGGCACCGAAGATCTGCTGGATGGTCGGGTGGCGCCCGACCTCCTCGTCCCAGTGCGCGCCGTCGAACACCGGCGTGGCCACCAGGGTCGAGGGCGTCGTGCTGGGGCGGGTCTTGGTCTCGGTGCCACGGATGGGCTCCTCGCCGACGTCGACCTTGCCGTCGCCGGAGAGGTCCCAGCCCCAGCGGGCGGCGTAGCCCAGATGGGCCTCGAGCACCTGGCCCACGTTCATGCGGGACGGGACGCCGAGGGGGTTGAGGATGACGTCGACCGGCGTGCCGTCGGCCATGAACGGCATGTCCTCGACCGGCAGGATGCGGCTGATGACGCCCTTGTTGCCGTGGCGGCCGGCCAGCTTGTCGCCGACGGAGATCTTGCGCTTCTGGGCCACGTAGACCCGGACCAGCTGGTTGACCCCCGGCGGCAGCTCGTGGGCCTCCTCGCGGCTGAACACCTTGACGTCGATGACCTTGCCGGACTCGCCGTGGGGCACCTTCAGGCTGGTGTCGCGCACCTCACGGGCCTTCTCGCCGAAGATGGCCCGCAACAGGCGCTCCTCGGGCGTGAGCTCGGTCTCGCCCTTCGGGGTGACCTTGCCGACCAGGACGTCACCGGGGTCGACCTCGGCGCCGACACGGATGATCCCCCGCTCGTCGAGGTCGGCCAGGATGTCGTCGGAGAGGTTGGGGATGTCCCGGGTGATCTCCTCGGGGCCGAGCTTGGTGTCGCGGGCGTCGATCTCGTGGCTGTGGATGTGGATCGACGTGAGCACGTCGTCGCGGACCAGGCGCTCGGAGAGGATGATGGCGTCCTCGAAGTTGTAGCCCTCCCATGGCATGAAGGCCACGAGCAGGTTCTTGCCGAGGGCCAACTCGCCGTGCTCGGTGGAGGAGCCGTCGGCAAGAACGTCGCCGGCGGCCACCCGGTCGCCCTCGCGCACGCGGCTGTGCTGGTTGATGCAGGTGTCCTGGTTGGAGCGGCGGAACTTCGACAGCCGGTAGACCTTGCGCCGCGGTCCCGACCCGTTGGCGTCGTACTCCACCGTGATGTGGTCCCCGCTCGCCTCGGTGACCGAGCCGTCGGCGTCGGCCAGCAGTATCTCGCCTCCGTCACGGGCGGCCCTCGACTCCATGCCGGTGCCGATGTAGGGCGCCTCGGCCCGGATCAGGGGAACCGCCTGCTTCTGCATGTTGGCGCCCATGAGGGCGCGGTTGGCGTCGTCGTGCTCCAGGAACGGGATGAGGGCGGTCGCCACCGACACGATCTGCTTCGGGGCGACGTCCATGAGCTGGACCTCGGCCGGGGGCACGGCACTGATCTCGGTGGTGGCGCCGAAGAAGACGTCGCGCTCGAGCTGCAGCTTGAGGTCCGACAGCGAGGCGGACGTGGGGCTGCGCCGCACCAGCACCCGCTCGTCGGTGAATCGGCCCTCCTCGTCGAGGGGAGTGTTGGCCTGGGCGACGACGTACTCCTCCTCCTCGTCGGCCGCGAGGTAGACGATCTCGTCGGTCACCTTCCCGTCGACCACCTTGCGGTACGGCGACTCGATGAAGCCGAAGTCGTTGACCCGCGCGTAGGTCGACAGCGCCCCGATCAGGCCGATGTTGGGGCCTTCGGGGGTCTCGATCGGGCACATGCGCCCGTAGTGGGAGAAGTGGACGTCGCGCACCTCGAACCCGGCCCGTTCCCGGGACAGGCCACCGGGGCCGAGCGCGGAGAGGCGGCGGCGGTGGGTGAGGCCCGACAGGGGGTTGACCTGGTCCATGAACTGGGAGAGCTGGCTGGTGCCGAAGAACTCCTTGATGGCGGCCACCACCGGGCGGATGTTTATGAGGGTCTGGGGGGTGATGGCCTCGACGTCCTGGGTGGTCATGCGCTCGCGCACCACCCGCTCCATGCGGGACAGCCCGATGCGAACCTGGTTCTGGATGAGCTCGCCCACGGATCGGATGCGCCGGTTGGCGAAGTGGTCCTGGTCGTCGAGGCGGTAGCCGATCTCACCGGAGGCGAGGTGGAGCAGGTAGGTGGTGGCGGCCAGCACCTCGACCCGGGACAGGATCGACTGGTCGGGATCGGGGCGCTCGAAGTCGGTCAGGCCGAACAACGACTCGAGTCGGTCGATCTCGGGACCGAGCTTGCGGTTGAGCTTGTAGCGGCCGACGCGCGACAGGTCGTAGCGCTTGGGGTTGAAGAACGCGTTCTCGAAGTAGTTGCGGGACGCGTCGGGCGTGGGCGGCTCGCCGGGCCGGGCCCGCTTGTAGATCTCGATCAGCGCCTCTTCCTGGGTGGGGGCGAGATCGCGGTCCTTGTCCCACTGGCCCTCGAGGAAGTCGAAGTGGCGCACCAGGCGGTCGAGGAACCCGGGGTGGTGCTCCTCGTCGTAGCCCAGCGCCCGCAGGAGCACGAACAGGCTGAGGCGACGCTTGCGGGCCACCCGGGTGCCGGCGGTGACGTCCTTGCCGGGCTTCTGCTCGACGTCGAACTCGATCCACTCCCCCCGGTAGGGGTGGATGGTGCCGGTGACCAACTGGTGCTTGGCCAGGTTGCGCAGCCGGAAGCGCTCACCGGGCTGGAAGATCACCCCGGGGCTGCGCACGAGCTGCGAGACGACCACGCGCTCGGTGCCGTTGATGATGAACGTGCCCTTGTCGGTCATCATCGGGAAGTCGCCCATGAAGACCGTCTGCTCTTTGATCTCGCCGGTGCCGGCGTTCATGAACCGGGCCCGCACGAAGATGGGCGCCGAGAAGGTGATGTCCTTCTCCTTGCACTCCTCGACGCTGAACTTCGGCGGCGGGCACAGGTCCTCGTCGTCGGGGTCGAACTCCAGCTCGAGGCGCAGCGACCCGCTGAAGTCCTCGATGGGGCTGATGTCGCGGAAGGTCTCGTTCAGGCCCTTGCGCAGGAACCACTGGAACGACGAGCTTTGGATCGAGACCAGATCGGGAAGGCTCAGGACCTCTTCCAGATCGGCGAACGAGTAACGGTCGCGGGCGACGGGGCGAGCAGGCAACGGCTACTCCTCAACGCAGACGGGCACGGGAAAGCGGGACGCGCGCAAGCCGCTCGCTGGAGTGGAGCTGAGCAGGGGGCGGGCACGGCGACCTGCAAATATACCTCCGCCGACGGTCGGAGGCAACCCCGTTCCGGGGTCGCCGGAGGGGAGGTGCCGAAGCGCCAGCGGCAACGCTACGCCCGCCGCGCCCTCGCGTCAACGGTTCCCGCCAGACCCGCGTTCTGGCGTCAACCCGTTCCGGATACGAAACCGGTTGACGCCGAAAGCGTCGGTCGTCCCGCTACTTGACCTCGACGGTGGCGCCGGCGCCCTCGAGGGCCGCCCTTGCCTTCTCGGCGTCCTCCTTGGAGACCTTCTCCAACACCGGCTTGGGCGCGCTGTCCACCACGTCCTTGGCCTCCTTCAGGCCCAGGCTGGTGAGCGACCGCACCTCCTTGATGACCTGGATCTTCTTCTCGCCCGCAGCGATCAGCACGACGTCGAACTCGTCCTGCTCCTCCTCCACGACCGGGGCAGCGTCACCGCCGCCGCCGACGGGGGCAGCAGCGGCCATCGGTGCGGCTGCGGTCACGCCGAAGCGCTCCTCGAACTCCTTGAGCAGCTCGGAGAGCTCCAGCACGGTCATACCGGAGATCGCGTCGAGGATCTCCTCCTTGGTTGCCATCATGCACCTTCCTCGGGTGGGGTTGTTTCGGGGGTGGGGGCCGGCTCGGCGGGGTTGCCGGCCGACCGCTGGTCGAGAAGCGCCTGCAGCCCGTAGGCGAAGTTGCGCGGGAGCGCCTGCAACAGCCCGGCGAACTGCTGGAGCGGAGCCGCCAGGCCGCCGGCCAGACGGGACAGCAGCACCGGGCGGGGCGGCACGTCGGCGAGAGCCCGGGTCTCGTCGGCCGACAGGGCGCTGGCGCCGAGCACCCCGCCCTTGACCACGAGCGCCGGGTTGGCGCGGGCGTACTCGCGCAGCGCCTTGGCCACCTCGACGGGGTCGCCGTCGACGAAGGTCAGTGCCGTGGGGCCGACGAGCAGCGGCTCCAGGCCGTCGAGGCCGAGGTCGCGGGCGGCGAAGCGCACCAGGGTGTTCTTGTAGATGCGGTAGTCGCCCCCGGCTTCTCGCACGCTGCGCCGCAGCCGGGCCAGCTCCGCCACCTTGAGGCCGCGGTACTCGGTCAGGATGGTGGCGCCCGACGCCGACAGGCGCTCACGCACCTCGGCGACCACCGCTACCTTCTCCGGCCTCGGGTTGTCCATGTGCTCCCTCGATCAGTGCGAAAAGGAAAGGGGCTCGCGGCGCACGCGAACCCCGGATCGAGAGGAGTTCGCCTCGTCAGGCGGGGACCGGCCCCATTACCGCGCCGAGAGGCGCACCGGAGGTCTGCGGCGAGCAGATGCAGTTGTGGGTGCGAGGCTAGCCGCTGCAGCCGCCGAGCCACCAAAGCGGCGCCGCTCAGGGTATTTGTGGAGGATCGGCGCCGCTCACCGACGCCGAGTGTCCACGAATCGGGGAACGCCGGCGAGCGAGGCCCTACAGGCGGGTGGTGTCGACCTTGACGCCGGGCCCCATGGTGGACGAGACGCTGACCCGCTTCATGTAGCGGCCCTTGGAGGAGGCGGGCTTCACCCGCTGGAGCTCGTCGACCAGGGCGGTGAAGTTGGTCATCAGGGCCTCGGCGGAGAAGCTGGCGCGCCCGATGGGGACGTGCACGTTGGCGCCCTGGCGCTCGGTGCGGTACTCGACCCGACCGCCCTTGAACTCGGTCACGGCCCGGCCCACCTCGGTGGTGACGGTGCCGGTCTTGGGGTTGGGCATGAGGCCGCGGGGCCCGAGGGTGCGGCCCAGCCGGGCGACCTGGGCCATCTGGTCGGGGGTGGCGATGGCCACGTCGAAGTCGAGCATGCCCGCCTGCACCTCGGCGATGAGGTCGTCGGCCCCCACGTGGTCGGCGCCGGCGGCCCGGGCCTCCGCAGCGGCGTCGCCGGTGGCGAAGACGGCGACGCGCACCTGCTTGCCGGTCCCGGCGGGCAACGAGACGGTGCCCCGCACCTGCTGGTCGGCCTTGCGGGGGTCGACACCGAGCTGCACGGCGACCTCGATGGTCTCGTCGAAGCGGGCGGTGGCCATGCTCTTGGCCAGCTCGACGGCCTCGGCGGGCCCGTGGAGCTGCTCGTGGTCGAATCGTCGCAGGGCATCCCGGTAGCGCTTGCCCGGCCGGCTCATGACTCCACCTTGACGCCCATCGACCGTGCGGTGCCCTGCACCTGGAGCTTGGCGGCTGCCAGGTCGTTGGCGTTGAGGTCGGGGAGCTTGGTCTGGGCGATGGCGGTGACCTGCTCGTCGGTGATGGTGCCCGCCTGCTCGCGACCGGGGTTCTGCGAGCCCTTGTCGAGCCCGATGGCGTCGCGGATGAGCACGGCGGTGGGCGGCGTCTTGGTCACGAAGGTGAACGACCGGTCGTCGAACACGGTGATCTCCACCGGGACGATCGTCCCCCGCTGGGCCTCGGTGGCGGCGTTGTAGGCCTTGCAGAAGTCCATGATGGCCACGCCGTGGGGGCCGAGGGCGGTGCCCACCGGCGGTGCCGGCGTGGCGGCCCCGGCGGGGATCTGGATCTTGACGACAGCGGCGACCCGCTTCTTTGCCATGGGAGTTCCTGTCTGGTCCGGGCGAACGAACGGCCACCGTCGGGGGTGGCACGGAAGACGCCAGCCTACCCGAGCCCCGCCGCCCTCCTCGCTTCGCCCGGCCCCCGCTCCCGGGGCAGCACCCTGCGGAACTACGGTTGCCGACCATGTCGAGCTCCGGGCCTCGGCCCGGCACCAGCTACCAAGACCTGCGCGCCCTGTTCGTCAACTGCACGCTGAAGCGCTCCCCCGAGCCGTCGCACACCCAGGGCCTGGCCGACCGGGCCATCGGCATCATGCGTCGCCAGGGCGTTGCCGTCGAAGTGATCCGGGCCGTCGACCACGACATCGCCACCGGGGTGTGGCCCGACATGGCCCAGCACGGCTGGCACCTCGACGAGTGGCCGGCGATCTTCCAGAAGGTCCTGGCCGCCGACATCCTGGTGGTCTGCACACCGATCTGGCTGGGCGAGAAGTCGTCGGTCTGCACCAGAGTGATCGAGCGGCTGTACGGGAATTCGAGCCTGCTCAACACCGCCGGCCAGTACGCCTACTACGGCCGGGTCGGAGGGTGCCTGGTGACCGGCAATGAGGACGGCGTCAAGCACTGCGCCATGAACATCCTGTACTCCCTGCAACACCTCGGCTACATCATTCCGCCGCAAGCCGACGCCGGCTGGGTCGGCGAAGCCGGTCCGGGCCCGAGCTACCTCGACCCGGGCAGCGGCGGCCCCGAGAACGACTTCACCAACCGCAACACCACCTTCGCCACCTGGAACCTGCTCCACCTGGCCCGCATGGTGAAGGACGCCGGAGGGATCCCGGCGCATGGCAACCAGCGCTCGGAGTGGGACGCCGGGTGCCGGTTCGACTTCGAGAACCCCGAGCACCGCTGAGAGCGCCGGTCCGGGTCGCCGTCAGAGCTTGGCGATCTCGCTGAACTCGAGCTCGACGGGGGTCTCCCGACCGAAGATGTTCACCAGGACCTTGACCTTCAGCTGGTCCTCGTTGATCTCGGCGATCTGGCCGGAGAAGTCGGCGAAGGGACCCTGGCGCACCCGCACGCTCTCGCCCACCTCGTACTCGAGCTTGGGCCGCTGGCGGGTGGTGGCGGGACCGCCGACCTCGTCGGGCTGAGCCAGCGCCGACTCGACGTCGGAGCGCGACAGGGGCAGGGGCTTGCCCGCCCCGCCGACGAAGCCGGTGACGCCGGGGGTGTTGCGAATGACGTCCCAGGAGCGGTCGTCGAGGAAGCAGCGCAGGTAGAGGTAGCCGGGATAGACCTTCTTCTGCACGACGACCTTCTTGCCGCCCTTGAACTCGATCACGTCTTCCATGGGGATCACCACCTCGAAGATGGAATCCTCCATGCCCATCGAGCCGATGCGGCTCTGGATGTTCGACTTGACCTTGTTCTCGTAGCCGGACTGGGTGTGGACGACGTACCAGCTGCCCGGTCGGTCGTAGGGGCTCTGGCGACGCGGCGCCTCGACGATCAGCTCCTCGGCGTCGATCACCTCGGCGTCGGCGTCGTCGGCTCCCTCGGCGGCGGGCCCGATCGGGGCGTCGCCGTCCACGGCTTCTGTTCCCGCGTCGTCGGCCCGTGGACCACCGCCGAGGATGGCCGCCGCCTCGTCCGGCGTCAGCCGGGCGTGATCGGGGCGGAGCTCCTCGGGTTGCTCGTCGCTCATCGGGTCATCCGCCGAAGAGGAAGAAGACGCTCTGGGCGAACGCCCAGTCGAGGGCGAAGATGAACAGCGTCAGGATCACCAGGGTGAACAGCACGATCCCGGAGTAGCGGACCACCTCGGCCCGGCTGGGCCACGCCACCTTGCGCAGCTCGCTGCGGACCTCGTGGACGTACTGCTTGGGGCTGGTGCGCTCCTTGGGCGGGCCGGGGGCGGGTCGGGTCTGCTGGCGGGGCTTGCCCCGCGACGGTTCACCGTCGGGGCCGAGCTCGCCCTGGCGCTGCAGCATCCGCTTGGTCTGTCGGTTCATCGCCATGTTCGTCCACCCACACCGTCGTCTGCCACCGTCGTACGTCTCGGACCGGGCAAGCAGGGCAGGAGGGACTCGAACCCCCAACCGCCGGTTTTGGAGACCGGTGCTCTGCCAAATTGAGCTACTGCCCTCCGAAGGAAGGACCTCCGGCAGGATAGCAGTGGCCCTCCCTGGCAGGCACCGCAGCGCGCCGCCGAGCGCTCAGCCGGCGAGGGCCACCCTGCGCCCGCGGGACCGGGAGGCGATGACGAAGGCCCCGGCCGCTCCTGCGGTGGCAACCGCCAGGCCGCTCACGTACACCACCTTGTGGCCGCTCAACAAGGACCGCAGGAGGTGGCGCTCCCCCGCCTCCTCGAGCGCTGCCATCACGTCGGCGACCAGACCCGGGCCAGGGTCGAAGACGTCGCTTCGCAGGGCCTGCAGGGCGCGCACCAACTTGCGGTAGCGCGCCGCCTCCGCCTGGCACCGAAGGCAGGTCTCGATGTGGTGTCGGGCCCGCCGGTCGTCGCGGCCCTCACCGTCGGGTGACATCGACATCAACTCGTCGAGCTGCTCACACCGCATGGGCTGCCTGCTCCTCTCCGTGCATCGGGAAAAGCTGCTCCCGCAACCGTCGCCGGGCCCGGTGGAGCCGGACCTTGGCCGCCGACTCGGAGATCCCGAGCTCGGCGGCGATGGCCTCGTGGGGCAGGTCGTAGATGTCGCGCAGGACGACCACGGCCCGCAGCCGAGGAGGAAGTTCCTGGAGCGCCACGCCCAGCTGGTCGCGAAGCTCGCTCACGTCGGCGCGTGCCTGGGGGTCGCGCTCGACGTTGCCGTCGGCCAGGGGCGCATCGTCGGCCAGCTCCTCGTGGCGGTGACGGCGGCGGCGCTCGAGGTGGGACACGGCGCAGTTGGCGGTGATGCGGTACATCCAGGTCGTGAACTTGGCGTCGCCCCGGAACTTCCCGATCGAGCGGTAGGCGCGCAGGTAGGCCTCCTGGACCACGTCACGGGCGTCGTCCTCGTTGCCCACCAGCCGGAAGGCCAGCGTGTAGGTCTCGGCCGAGGTCAGGCGCACCAGCTCCTCGAACGCCAGGCGATCACCGTGGCGGGCGGCGGCGACCAGGTGCGCCGAGGTGTCGGTCATCGCTGCTTCGACCTGATGGAAGGCGGCGGGGTTACTACCGGGTCTCCCGGTGGGGCGTGTGCCTGCGGTCCCACCGGCAGTACTTGCTGAGCTGGATGCGCTCACGGTCGTTCTGCTTGTTCTTCTTGGTGATGTAGTTGCGGCGCTTGCACACCTCGCAGGCCAAGGTGACCTTCACCCGCTTGTCGCTCGCCATGGAACTTCCTCCCGATTCGATGTGCGTGGTAGCGGCGGCCGGACTCGAACCGGCGACCCCTCGATTATGAGCCGAGTGCTCTCACCAACTGAGCTACGCCGCCGCGGAGCCCCCTGTCAGAATCGAACTGACGACCTTTTCCTTACCATGGAAACGCTCTGCCGACTGAGCTAAGGGGGCGGCGCCGACGAGCATACCGTCGGCCGCCGATCGCTAACGTCGCCGGTCGTGCAGGTGCGCCTCGCCCGGCTCGACGACGCCGAGGCGATCCGGGCCATCTATAACCGCGAAGTCTCCACGTCCACGGTCACCTTCGACCTCGTGCCCCGCTCGGGGGTCGAGCAACGGGAGTGGCTGGCGGCTCGCTCGGGGGCGCACGCCGTGGTCGTCGCCACGGATGGCGAGGGCGAGGTGGTCGGCTTCGGATCCCTGTCTCCCTACCGCGATCGGCCGGCCTACCGCACGACGGTCGAGGACTCGGTCTACGTCCGCCACGACCGCCGGCGCTGCGGGGTGGGCAGCCTGCTCCTGGACGAGCTCGTGGCCGTGGCCGACCGGCACGGGTTCCACACGGTGATCGCGCGGGTCGTGGGCGACCACCAGGCGTCGATCGACCTGCACCGAAGGCGCGGCTTCGCCGTGGTGGGCGTCGAGCGGGAGGTGGGCCGGAAGTTCGGCCGCTGGCTGGACGTGGCGGTCCTGCAGCTCCTGTTGGAGGGTGACGAGCCAGGATTGCAACCGCGTCCGACGACGTAGCGGTACAGCGAGCCCCCGGCGGCGGTGGTCTGGAGCGCCAGACCAGGTGCGGGAAGGTGGGCCAGCGTCCGGCCATCGCTGCGACGACGTGTCAGGCTGGAACGCCGGGCGAATCCTCTTCCGGGGCCCGCGGCTCGTCCGGGCGCTGTCGCTCCGCGTCCAGCGCGGTACGGCCGATCTGCACCAGGCGAAGCACCGTGACCAGGGCAATGCCGCCGACCAGGTTGCCGAGGGCCGCCCACGACGCCATCCCCAGCCAGTCGGCGTAGCCGAAGGGGGCGCCGACATGGAGAGCCGCGAACATCTCGAGCGACACGACGATGGCGTGGTTGAGGCGGCCGCCGGCGAGGAGAAAGGCGATGGCCACTGCCGCCACCAACTTGGCCGGGACCGAGTCGGTCCCTCGCTGCATCCACGTCATCAAGGTGATGGCGGCGCCGCCGATGACCGCGGAGGCGAACGTGGTGGAGCCGATGCCCATCTCGGGGTAGTGGCGGCCCAGGTCGACCGCGGTCTGGCGCAACTCGGGCAGCCCGACCGAGACCAGGGCCATGAAGACCCAGCCGCCGGCCAGGTTGGTCACCGCAGTGCCGGACCAGAGCCGAAGCATGGTGCCCACGCTGGACTTGCCGGTCACCACGGCGGTGACCGGCACGAGGAAGTTCTCGGTGAACAGCTCGCTGCGCCCGAGCGTGATGGCGATGAACCCGATGGAGAACGCCAGCGCAGCCAGGAGCTCCTGGCCGGTCGCCTCCTTGACCAGGAGCAGAGCGAGCACGCCCAGCCCGACGTCGATGCCTCCCACCGTCCCTGTCGCGAACAGCGAGGGCCAGCTGCGGTTGAGCCGCCGCCGGGCCTCGTCGACGGTCTTGACGAACGCGCCCTGCAGCTCCTCGTCGGACTGACTCCGTTCCTCCTTGGTGGGGAGTCCCCGTCTCGAGGGGCGGCGACCGGCAGGCGGAGGCGGGAGGTCAGCACCGTCGGTGGGCGGTGCCTGTCGGCGCGGATCAGTCGTGTAGCGGCTCACGGCACGGCTCCTGGTCCTGGCGGTCGGTCACGCGAGCCGGGCTCGGTGTCCCGGCGCAGCTACCCGGCTGTGCTGCCTCGGAACCCCAGTACCTCCGGCCGGACACCACACTCGCGGCTGTCTCTCCCGGCTGAGCAGGGTAACGAACGGCGACCCCCAACCATCGATTCGGCTCGACGGCGGGAACGCGGGGGGCTCCTGGGAGCCTGGCCGAGATAGGTCGTTCCCCGGTCACCGCAAAACTCCTGTCACCGCGTCGTGGGCCGGGGAGGATTCGAACCTCCGTAGGCTGAGCCGGCAGATTTACAGTCTGCTCCCTTTGGCCGCTTGGGTACCGACCCGCTGGAGCGTCACGATAGCGTGACCTCGGTGCCGAGCTTCGACGTCGTGTCCGAGATCGACGAGCAGGAAGTCCGCAACGCCGTCGATCAGGCGCAGCGTGAGGTGGCCACCCGGTTCGATTTCAAGAACACCGGCTCATCGCTGGAGCTGGGCAAGGACGAGCTGATCCTGCGGTCGGGCACCGAGGACCGCCTGGCGGCGCTGCGGGTGGTGGTCGAGGAGAAGTTCGTGCGCCGCAAGCTCTCCCTCAAGGTCCTCGACTGGGGCTCGGTCGACGACGCGGCCGGACAGACGGTGCGCCAGCGAGCCGGCCTCCGAGCGGGGATCTCCACCGACGCCGCCCGCGACATCAACAAGCGCATCAAGGCGCTGGGCCTCAAGGGCGTCCAGTCCCAGACCCAGGGCGACGCCGTGCGGGTCACGGGCAAGAAGCGCGACGACCTCCAAGCGGTGATCGCGGCCCTGAAGGACGCCGAGCTCGAGCTTCCGCTGCAGTACAAGAACTTCCGCGATTAGGGATCCCGCGGGGTCCGATCAGCTGCGATGGCCCCGCTGAGAAGCGGCGGTGTGAGTGGGCCGAACCAGCCGTCGATGCGCGTCTGGATCGAGGTGGCGGCGGCGGCGGCGTCGAGCGACTGCGTGCGCAGCACCGTCCAGTCGAACGAATCCGCCACCCGGGCTGCTTCGGCCTCGGCAAGGGCGAGTGCCCCCCCGCTCGGGCTCATGGCGGTGGCGTAGAGCAAGGCCACTCTCGGAGCCGCCAGCGGTCCGGAGCCAGCGGCCACCGGCGGCGGCGGAGGAGGGATGTCCTCGCCGACGGCGGCGGCGTCGACATAGCGCTGCACGATCGCCAGTGCCTCGATCTCGGCCTCGTCGAGCATCTGGTCGAGCACCGCCTTGGGGTCGACCGCTCCTCCCCCTCGGGGGTGGTACTCGGCGTGGACGTGCGGCGAACCGCCGCGAGCGTTGCCGGAGTCGCCGACGAAGCCCACGACCTGGCCGACGCCGACGGTATCCCCCTCGTTGAGGCCCTCGGCAATGCCCGACAGGTGGGCCAGGTACCAGAACGTGCCGTCAGGCTCCACCACGTAGACGGCGAGCCCACCCAGGCCGCCGTTGCTGAGCCGCACCCGGCCGTCGGTCGGGGCCCGTACCGGGGTACCCATGGCGGCGAAGATGTCGGTGCCCATGTGGAGGCGCCATCCCGGCCCGAACCGGGGGAACCACCAGTCGTGGCTGTAGCGGGCGGGGCCGGCGACCGGGAAGCGCCCGAAGCCGATCAGCGCCGCCTCCTCGGGGCTGACGCCGTAGTCGCCGAGCGGTGCCAGCGCCGCGATCAGCGCCGAGGTGTCGTTGGGGCCGGTGCGTCGAACCGAGTTCATCTGGCGGCGCAGGGCCTCGGGGAACGGTCCGGCGTCCGCCGGAGGCTCGGCGGTGTCGTCACCCGACCCGGCAAGCGGCTTGTCGCCGGCCGCGCCGTCGAGCGAGCCGGCGGGCGGGGGCGGCGGGGCCAGGGTGATGCCCGGGCTCGCCGGCTCCGGCTCCGGCGGCGGCGGCTCCGGTTCAGGGAGGGTCATGCCCGGGCTGGGCGGCGGGGAGGGCGCGGGCTCCTCTTCAGGCGAGGGAGCCGGTTGTTGCTCCGGAGGCGGCGGAGGTGCCGTCGTCGTCGGGTGCGGGCACAGCGCCCCCAGCAGGCAGTGGGAAGCTTGTGCCGACCACGTTCCGCCGATGCTGAGACCGGTCGCCACGACGAGGACGACCGCCTTGCCACGAACGACTGAGAAGGGCCGGGGCGACATGAGCGCCCAGGTTTCTACTCGATGGTGTGCGTGTTTCGCCACTGCTCGTGGCGAAGCAGGGGCTTCGGGTAGTTCAGCCGGCCCACACGCCGGCCCGCAGGCGAGCCACTCGCTCCTCGGTGGTGGGGTGGGTGCGGAACAGGTTGGCCAGCTGCGTGCGTTGTCCGCTGAGCGGGTTGACGATGTAGGCCTGAGCCTGGGCGGGCTGCACGTCCATGGGGATGGCGCGGGCTGCCCGGTCCATCTTGGCCAGCGCCCGGGCGAGCGGCTCGCCGGTGCCGATCAGGCGGGCGCCGGTGCGGTCGGCCTCGAACTCCCGGCTGCGGCTCAGCGCAGCCTGCAGCAACCCGGCGGCGAGCGGCGCCAGCAGGGCGGTGGCCAGCAGGGCGAGCGGGTTCTGGCCGTCTCGATCCCGCCCGCCTCCGAAGATCGACGCCCACTGCGCCATGTAGGCGAGATAGGTGATGGCGGTGGCGATGGCGGCGGCGACCGAGCCGATCAGGATGTCGCGGTTGCCGATGTGGCTGATCTCGTGGGCGAGCACGCCCCTGAGCTCGTCCCAGTCGCACATCTCGAGGAGCCCCCTGGTGACCGCCACGGCCGCGTGCTGGGGGTTGCGCCCGGTGGCGAACGCGTTGGGCTGCAGGTCCGGGGTGACGTAGAGCTTCGGCATCGGCATGCCGGCGCGCTGGGTCAGCTCCCGCACGATGGCGAAGTACTCCGGCATCTCGGCTTCGGAGGCGGGGACGGCTCTCGCCGCCTTGATCGCCAGCGTGTCGGAGAACCAGTAGGAACCGCCGACCATCACCAGGCTGACCATCAACATGACCGTCGCCCCGGTGCCACCGCTGACGGCCCCGCCGATGGCGACCAACAGTCCGGTGAGCCCGGCGAGCAGCACAAAGGTCTTGAAGGTGTTCTTGTTCATGCCGCTGTGACCTCCGTCTCCTTCTGGCGCCCACCCTCGGGCTCCGGCGTGGACAACGATGGGGAGAGCGGCGATGTTCCCGCCGGTGGCCGCCGGCGCCGCTGCAGCGAGGCCGGATGCTTGACTTTCGACCTCTCGAAACCTAGTTTTCGATGCCCCCTCGGTCGCCGAGACCTTCGCGGCCCAGGCCAGCACCCCCCAACCGGGCCTTCGGCATCCGGGCCCGGCACAGAGCGAAGGAGTCGTCGTCACCATGCCTGCCGTTCTTGCTGCCGAAGGTGGCTACCAGAGCTTCGAGCTCGGTGGTGCCGAGTGGTTCTGGTTGATCTTCTCTGCAGGCACGGCCCTCCTCGCCGTGCTCATCGGGTTCTCGCTCATGCGCGGCGTGCTCGCCGCCGACCAGGGCACGCCGAAGATGATCGAGATCGCCGGGGCGATCCAGGAAGGCGCCAGCGCCTACCTGCGCCGGCAGTTCCGCACCATCGGCTTCATCGTCGTGCCGTTGGTGGTGGTGGTGTTCCTCACCTCCACCGCCGTGGCCGCTCCGGACGGGACCGAGGCCCTCGGCTTCTTCGAGTCCGGGCTCTACCGCAGCCTCGCCTTCGTCGCCGGCTGCCTGATGTCGGGGCTCACCGGGTTCATCGGCATGGGCCTCGCCGTGCGAGGCAACGTCCGCACGGCAGCGGCGGCGCGCTCGGGATCGCTGCCGGCGGCGCTCAAGGTGGCCTTCCGCACCGGTGGGGTCGCCGGCATGTTCACCGTCGGGCTCGGCCTGTTCGGGGCCACCGCCATCATCATGCTGTTCCAGAACACCAGCTCGGCCATCCTGGTCGGCTTCGGCTTCGGCGGGTCGCTGCTGGCGCTGTTCCTGCGGGTGGGCGGGGGCATCTTCACCAAGGCGGCCGACGTCGGCGCCGACCTGGTCGGCAAGGTGGAGGCGGGGATCCCCGAGGACGATCCCCGCAACCCGGCCACCATCGCCGACAACGTCGGCGACAACGTGGGCGACTGCGCCGGCATGGCTGCCGACCTCTTCGAGTCCTACGAGGTCACCCTGGTGGCTTCCATCATCCTCGGCGTCGCCGCGTTCGACTCGATCGGCGCCAACCCCGCGCTCGGGCTGATCTTCCCGCTGGTGGCCCGCGCCATCGGGGTGCTGGCCTCCATCGTCGGCGTCTACGCCGTCAAGGCCACCCCCGACGACAAGAGCGCCATGGCGCCGATCAACCGAGGCTTCCTCACCGCCGGTGTGCTCACCGTCATCGGCACCGGCGCGGTGGCCCTGCTCTACGTGGGCAACGACAACGGCAACGAGGGTTGGAAGGTGTTCGCCGCCGTGGTGACCGGCCTGGTGCTGGCCCAGGTCGTGAGCCGCCTCACCGAGTACTTCACGTCCACCGAGACCGCCCCGGTCCGGGAGATCGCCGAGGCGGCGCGCACCGGTCCTGCCACCACCGTGCTCTCGGGGATCAGCTCCGGGCTGGAGTCGACGGTGTGGGCGATCGTGGCCATCGCCGGGGCGCTGGGCGTGGCCATCCTCCTCGGCGGGGGCAACATCCAGTTCTCCCTCTACCTCGTGGCCCTCACGGGCATGGGAATGCTGGCCACCACCGGTGTCGTGGTGTCGGAGGACACCTTCGGCCCCGTGTCCGACAACGCCGCCGGCATCGCCGAGATGTCGGGCGAGTTCTCGGGTGAGCCGGAGCGCATCATGGTCAGCCTCGACGCCGTCGGCAACACCACCAAGGCCGTCACCAAGGGCTTCGCCATCGGATCGGCCGTCATCGCCTCGGTCGCCCTGTTCGCCAGCTTCATCGAGACCATCGGCGGCGAGCTCGACCTCGGCCTCGAGGGCTCGGAGCTGTTCACGTCGCCGCTCACCTCGATCAACGTGGCCGATCCGACCACGTTCATCGGCCTGCTCATCGGCGGGTCCGTGGCCTTCCTGTTCTCGTCACTGGCCATCCGCGCCGTCAGCCGCACGGCTGCCGTTGTGGTCCAGGAGGTGCGCCGGCAGTTCCGTGAGCACCCGGGGATCATGGACTACACCGAGAAGCCCGACCACGGTGCCGTGATCGACATCTGCACCGCCGCTTCTCTGCGGGAGCTGGCCACGCCGGCGCTGCTGGCCGTGCTGACTCCCGTGATCATCGGCTTCGGCATCAACTACTTCGCCCTCGGGGCCTTCCTCGCCGCCGTCATCCTCACCGGTCAGCTCATGGCCAACTTCTTGTCGAACTCCGGCGGTGCGTGGGACAACGCCAAGAAGTACATCGAGGACGGCCACGAAGGTGGCAAGGGGTCCGAGGCCCACAAGGCGGCGGTCATCGGCGACACCGTGGGCGACCCGTTCAAGGACACCGCCGGGCCCGCCCTCAACCCCCTCATCAAGGTCATGAACCTGGTGTCGCTGCTCATCCTGCCGGCGGTGATCAACCTCCAGGACAACGACGCCGTCCGCCTCACCGTCGCCGGGGTGGCCTTGATCATCCTGCTCGTCGCCATCGCCTTCTCGAAGCGCTCTCAGGGGACCATGGACGGCGGCGTCGCCGACTCCGGGGCAGTGGCCCGGGCCAGCCAACCGGTTTCCGACGGCGCCGTTCCCGAGCAGCTCGCCCTCGACGCCCTCGACCGCTGGATCATCGACCTGGGCGACGACCAGGGCGACCTGCGGGCCCGCCTCCGCCAGGCCCGTGAGCGCTTGGGCGCCGAACCGTAGGTCGCCGGCCGCCTCAGGCGCCCGGGTGGGCGTGGACCCGCTGGGGCGGGGCCGAAGCCCCGCAGTGGAGGCACGGCCGGCGCTGGTCGAGAGGTGCCTCGCCGGCCGGCACCTCCGCCTCGGCGAGCACGTCGGCGCGGATCGTCGTCCAGGCGAGCGCCCCGGCGCCGGCGGTGAGCCCGGCGGCCACGACCATGGCGCGGTGGAACCCCTCGACCAGCTCGGCCGGCGGCACCATCCGGCTGGGGTCGATGCCGGCGACCAGCGGGACGGCGGCCACGGCCAACAGGCCTCCCGCCCGGGCGACGGCGTTGTTGACCCCGGAGGCCACCCCGGCGTGGCGGACGTCGGCGGCCGCCAGCACGGTGGCCGTCAGGGGCGCCACGGTGAGGGTGAGTCCGGCCGCCATCACCAGCACCGCCGGCAGCACAGACGCCACGTAGCCGGTCCCTGGTCCCACCCTGACCATCAGGACCAGCCCGGCACCCAGAAGCAGCGGGCCCACCGTCATCGGCAGGCGCGGGCCGATGCGCTGGGCGAGGGCTCCGGCGCGTGACGAGAACGCCAGCATGACCAGGGTGATCGGCAGGGTGGCAAGACCTGCCTCGAGGGGGCGGTAGCCGAGCGCCCGTTGCAGCACCAGGCTGAACAGGAACAGCACCACGCCCAGCGCGGCATAGACCGCAAAGGTGACGGCGTTGGCGGCGCTGAACTGCCTGGAGGCGAAGATGCCCAACGGCAGCATCGGGTGACGGGCTCGGCGCTCGTAGCCCACGAACACGACCAGGGCCGTCAGGCCGGCGAAGCCGATGGCCCATGCGCCCTCGATGAGCCCGAAGCTCAGTGCGGCCAAGCCTGCGGCGCCGAGGGTGGCGCCGGCGACATCGAGCCGTCCCTCGACGGTGGGGTCGACCGACTCGGGCACGTGGCGCAGCGCCACCAGTCCGGCCACGACGGCCAGGGGCAGGTTGAGCAGGAAGACCCAGCGCCAGGTGGCCGCCTCGACCAGCCATCCGCCGAGGAAGGGGCCCACGGCGGTGGTCACCCCGGCCAGAGCCGACCAGGCACCGATGGCACGGGCCCGGTCGTCGGGGTGGAAGGACGTCTGCAGCATGGCCAGGCTGGCGGGGGTCAACAAGGCGCCGCCCACCCCCTGCGCCAGCCGGGCCGCGACCAGCACCGGGATCGTCGGGGCCAGCCCACACAGCAGTGAGGCCGCCGTGAACCAGGCCAGGCCGAGGACGAAGATGCGCCGCCGTCCGAGCCGGTCACCCAACGACCCACCGAGGAGGACGAACGCCGCCAGCGTCAGCAGGTAGCCGTTGACCACCCACTGCAGGCCGGCGAAGTCCGCACCGAGGTCGTCGCCGAGGCGAGGTAGGGCCACGTTGACCACGGTGCCGTCGAGGAACACCATGCCCGAGCCGAGAACGGCGGCCAGGAGCACCCAGCGCCCCGGCCCGGTGCCGAAGCGGACCGGCTCGCCGACCGCCGCCAGGCCCATCCGGGCAGCGTAGGACTGGGAGCGAGGCCGCTCCTCAGTCGTCGTCGGGGCGCTCGGCCGCCAGGCGACGGATCTCCTCCACCACAGAAGCGTCGGCGAGCGTGGTGGTGTCGCCGAGGTCGCGGCCCTCGGCCACGTCGCGCAGGAGGCGGCGCATGATCTTCCCGCTGCGGGTCTTCGGGAGGTCGTCGGTGAAGATCACCGTCTTGGGCCGGGCCGTCGGGCCGATCTTGGCCCCGACGTGCATCCGCAGCTCCTGGCCCAGCTCCGGTGTCGGCTCCCGGTCGGCCTTGCACGTGACGAAGGCCACGATGGCCTGTCCGGTCACCTCGTCCTTGGCGCCGACCACGGCCGACTCGGCCACGGCGGCGTGGTCGACCAGGGCCGACTCCACCTCGGCGGTCGACACCCGGTGCCCGGAGACGTTCATGACGTCGTCGACCCGCCCGAGCAGCCAGTAGTAGCCGTCCTCGTCGACACGGGCGCCGTCGCCTGCCAGGTAGCGACCCTCGAAGCGGCTCCAGTAGGTGTCGAAGTAGCGCTTCGGATCCCCGTAGATGCCCCGCAGCATCGAGGGCCACGGGCGGGTGAGGGTGAGGTAGCCGCCGGCGCCCGTCGGTACCGGCTTCCCGGCGTCGTCGACCACCTCGGCGGCGATGCCGGGCAGCGGGAAGGTGGCCGATCCCGGCTTGGTGGTGGTGGCTCCCGGGAGCGGCGAGATCATGATGGCGCCGGTCTCGGTCTGCCACCAGGTGTCGACCACCGGGGCCTCGCCGCCTCCGATGTGCTCGCGGTACCACATCCACGCCTCCGGGTTGATGGGCTCGCCCACCGAGCCCAGCACCCGCAGCGAGGACAGGTCGTGCGCCGCCGGCTCTGCCGTGCCCCACTTCATGAAGGTGCGGATCGCCGTCGGCGCGGTGTAGAGGATGCTCACCTTGTAGCGCTCGACGATGTCCCACCAGCGGTCCCGACCGGGGTGGTCGGGGCTGCCCTCGTAGAGCACCGAGGTGGCGCCGTTCACCAGGGGGCCGTAGACGATGTAGCTGTGGCCGGTCACCCAGCCGATGTCGGCGGCGCACCAGTAGACGTCGGTGTGGGCGTGGAGGTCGAAGACGTACTTGTGGGTGAAGGCCACCTGGGTGAGGTAGCCGCCGATGGTGTGCATGATGCCCTTGGGCTTGGCCGTGGTGCCCGAGGTGTAGAGGAGGTAGAGGAGGTCCTCGGCGTCCATGGGCTCGGCCGGACAGTCGGCGGAGGCCTCGGCTACGAGGTCGTGGTACCACTGGTCGCGACCGTCGGCCATGGTCACGTTCTCGTCGGTGCGGCGCACGACCACCACGTGGTCGATGCCGGGAGCGGCGGCGACGGCGGCATCGGCGTTGTCCTTGAGGGGGACGGCCCTGCCCCGCCGCCACCCGCCGTCGGCGGTCACCAGCACCTTGGCGTCGGCGTCGTTGATGCGGTCGGCCAGGGCATCGGCCGAGAAGCCCCCGAAGACCACGCTGTGGGGGGCGCCGAGGCGGGCGCAGGCCAGCATGGCCACCGGCAGCTCGGGGATCATGGGCAGGTAGATGGCCACCCGGTCGCCCTTGGTGACGCCGAGGCCCTTCAGGACGTTGGCGAAGCGGCACACCTCGGCGTGGAGGTCGGCGTAGGTGAGCGTTCGGGTGTCACCGGGCTCGCCCTCCCAGTGGAAGGCGATCTTGTCGCCCTTGCCGTCGGCCAGGTGCCGGTCGAGGCAGTTCTCGGCGGCGTTGAGCTTGCCGCCGACGAACCACTTGGCGTACGGCAGCTCCCACTCGCAGATCGTGTGCCAGTCGTGGCGCCAGGTCAGCAGGTCGGCGGCCTGGCGGGCCCAGAACCCCTGGTAGTCGGCGTCGGCCTCCTCGTGGAGCTCCTTGCCGGTGACGAGGGCGTCGGCCTTGACCGAGACCGGCGGCGGGAAGGTCCGCTCTTCCAGGCTGTAGACCTCGATGGCCGGGCGGTCGGGAGGCTCTGGCGGCATGGCGCCGAGCCTATGCGGCGCACCACCCCGCGTCGGCTGGGTGGTGGTCAGCGACGGGTCAGGAGCTGGTCGGCAGGAGCGAAGTCGTCGGTGAGAGGTCGGGCGCCGGCGACGAAGGCCTCGACCGCCGGACCTGCCAGCAGCACGCCGTCGCCTGGCCGGAGGTCCTCGGGGCCGAGGGTGAGCGGCGCCTGCGACGCCACGAGCACGTGGTTGGCCGGTGCCGGGCCGGTTCCCAGCGGCGGCGCGATCACCGCCACGTGGTCGAAGACCTGGGCGAGGGTCGCCGTCTCGGCCCGCACCAGGCGGTTCGGGCCGCCGTCGATCACGTTGGCGACGTAGATCCCGTCCGGGCGCAGGAGCCGCGACACCTCCTCGGCCACCTCGACGGTGGCCAGGTGCCAGGGCACGGAGAGACCGCCGAAGGCGTCCCCCACGACGACGTCGAAGGCGTCGGCGGGTTGGACGGCCAGCGCGGTGCGGGCGTCGCCGACCTCGACCCGCAGGTCGGGACCGGTGCGGAGCCCGAGCCTGTCGCGGGCCAGGTCGACCAGGCCGGCATCGAGCTCGAGGACCACGTTGGTCGTGCCGGGGCGGGTGGCCGCCAGGTAGCGGGGGAAGGTGAAGCCGCCGCCGCCCAGGTGGAGGGCGTCGACCGGTCGCCCCTGGGGCCGCTCGGCGGCCACCACGTCGGCGAAGAGCCGCACGTAGCGGAACTCGAGGAACGTGGGATCGGCCAGGTCGACGTAGCTGTGGCGCAGGGTGTCGAGCAGGAGCTCCCTGCCCGAGGAGCGGCCGGCGTCGACCTGCACCCGGGCGCAGTAGTAGGTGGTGTGCACCTCGCACGGGCTCGGCGCCACCCAGGCCACACCGCCGGCCAGCAGCGCCACCGCCACCACCCCGGCCGGCGGGCGCCGGCCGCCGAGGCGCCACCACAGCACGGCGCCGGTGACGACCAGCGCCCCGCCGAGGGCGAGGACCAGCGGCCGGGTGGGCACGGCGGCCACGAGGACGAACCCGGTGGCGAACGTCCCGAACAGGGCACCGGCGGTGCCGGCCGCTGACAGCCCTCCCACGACGGCCCCCGTCTCGGCGAGGCTGGACAGGCGTAGCTTGGCCGCCATGGGGCTGACCGAGCTCAGCACGGTGGCAGGGGCGAAGAAGGCGCCGGCCGCCAGGGCCACGATGGCCGACGGGCCCCCACCGGCCACCGCCGGGCCCAGCATCGACACCACCGGCAGCGATGCCAGGGCCAGCACGCCGCCGGCGACGACGGCCGGGCCCACCAGCTGCTCGGCCCGGTGATGGTCGGCCAGCCGGCCCCCGACGGCGCTGCCGAGGGCGATGCCGGCCAGCACCGTGCCGATGACCCCGGTGAAGGTCTCGATCGAGACCCCCACGTAGGGCGCCACCAGCCGCCCGGCCAGGATCTCGAGCACCAGCACCGCCGCCGACGTGGCGAACACCAGCGCCGCCGCCGCCCGCGAGGTCATCGGGCCGCCCCCTCTTTTCTGGCCGGCCGAAGGTACGGGAATTCGAGACGTTCCGCCGGCCAGAACGGAGGTGGGGGGCCGCCGGAGCCCGGACAGATCACTGCCGGACCTCCCACTCGAGCACCCGGAAGGCGCCCAGGCCGGCAGGGTCGCACAGGGCGTCGGCCTCCCCCACCCGGCTGCGGGCGGCCATGGCGGGAAGGTCGCCGAGGGAGGCCCGCTCGTGCCAGGTGGTGCGCGCCTCCTCCACCAGCTCGTCGATGCCGTGGTGGACGAGCCAGTCCGCCTGGGAGCGGTCGGCGTCGGGGGTGCGGGCGCCGGCCGCCAGCTGGTCGACGGCAACCTCGCAGGTCACGTCCTGGCTTCCGGGGTCCTCGAGGGGCGATCCGCCCGGGCCGTGGGCCCGGTAGGTCCGCACCCACTGGCGCCACGGGCGGGCGGCCAGCGTCGCCGAGGTGGAGGCGTAGTCGATGACCACCATCCTGCCCGTCCCGATCACCTGGAGGGACCGGCGAACCCACTCGACCGCCGCCTGCTGAAGGGGGATCCGGGCACCGGGGCGGGCGTCGGGAGCGAACCGCTCAGCCGCCGCCGCTGCGCCCGCCGGCGCCTCGACCAGCACCTCGACCAGAGGCGGACCGTCGCCATCGGCTCCCACGAGCACCTCGCTCCACCCGGCGGCGTCGCGGTGCAGCAGCCGGAAGGGCAGGTTGTCGAGCAGCTCGTTGGCCAGCACCACATGGACCTCGATGCCGAGCGGCACCTCGTGCAGCACGGTCACCAGCGGTCCTTCGCCACTCATGAACCGGGTCTCGTCGTCGTCATCGGCCACCGGTCCCAGCACCATCGCCGCAGGCTCGGCGCCGAGGTCGTCGCCGGCGCGCTCGGCGAGCGCCGGCGAGCGCTCGACCGCCACGTAGCGAAGGGCAGCGCTGCACGCAGGCCGGGCCGCCACCACCGCCCGCGCCAGCACACCGCGCCCCGCTCCCGCCTCCAGGACCACGAACGGATCGGGCCGGCGCAGGCGCTCCCATTCGGCGTCGAGCGCCCGGGCGAGCACCGCTCCGAAGAGCGGGCCCACCTCGGGACCGGTGAGGAAATCGCCCCGGCGTCCGGCGCCTCTGCCGGCGGTGTAGAAGCCTGCGGGACCGTAGAGCGCGACCTCGAGGAACTCGTCGAAGCGCAGCGGCCCGTGGCGGGCGATGCGGTCGAGGATGGCTCCGAGGGCTACGGCAGCGCCCCGAACAGGGCCAGCTCACCCAGGCGGGCGATGAGATTGGGGGCGACGCCGATGGCGAGGGTGGCCAGGGCGCACAACACCAGGGAGGCGCCGAGGCTGGCCGGCACCCGCACCGGCGCGGCGTCCTGGCCCTCGGGCAGGGGGCTCATCCACATCTCGCGTGCCACCGAGGCGTAGTAGTACAGGGCGATCACCGAGTTGACGGCGGCGACCACGGCAAGGGCGACGGCAGCCGCCGTCCCGGCGTCGAGGAGCGACTTGAACACCACGAACTTGGCGTACCACCCGGCCAGCGGAGGGATCCCGGCCAGGGCGAAGAGGAAGATGGTCATCAGCACGGTGAGTCCGGGTGCGTACTGGAACAGCCCCCCGTAGGAGGCGATCTCCCCGGAGCGCGTCTTTCGGGCCACGGCCATGACCACGGCGAAGGCGCCGAGGTTCATCGCCGAGTAGATGAGCAGGTAGGTGACCACGGCGCCGGTGGCGGCGCCGATGCCGCCACGGTCGAGGGGTATGTCGGCGCCCACGGCGAATGGCGCCAGCATGAACCCCGCCTGGGCGACCGAGGAGTAGGCCAACATCCGCACGATGTTGGTCTGGCGCAGGGCGATGAGGTTCCCGACGGTCATGGTCAGCACCGCCAGGACCCAGAACATCGGCGCCCAGACGTCGTCTCGGCCGAGGAAGCCGAGGAACACCAGCTGGATCAACGCCACGAAACCGGCAGCCTTGGACGCCACCGACAAGAAGGCGGTGATGGGCGTGGGCGCCCCCTCGTAGGTGTCGGGCGCCCAGGTGTGGAACGGCACGGCAGAGACCTTGAAGGCGAAGCCGACCACGATGAACACGATCCCGACGGTGACCACCGGCACCGAGCGGGCACCGGCCGACACCACCGCACCGATCTCCGACAGCAGCGTGGAGCCGGTGACGCCGAAGACCAGCGACATGCCGTAGAGCATCACGGCCGACGCGAACACCCCCAGCAGGTAGTACTTGAGGGACGCCTCGTTGCCCCGCAGGTCGCGCTTTCGCCAGCCCGCCAGCAGGTAGGCCGGGATCGACAGCAGCTCCAGGGCGACGAAGATGCTGAGCAGGTCGCGAGCCGACGCCATCACCGTCATGCCCAGCAGCGACGACAGCAGCATGAAGTAGTACTCGCCCTCGTAGTAGTCGCCGTCGGCGATGTAGTCGGTGCTGATGAGCACCGTGAGGTAACCCGCCACCAGGAAGAGACCCTTGAGCACCAGGGCGAAGTTGTCGACCACGTAGGCGCCGCCGAACATGCTGCGGTCGGACCCGTCGACGGCCAGGGTCAGCACCGGCACCAGCGCCGCCAGCAGGCCCACGCCGGCGATGGTGGACGACGCCCAACGCGCCCGCTCCTCGAAGATCAGGTCGACCAGCAACAACACGACGAGGACCGCCACCAGGACGATCTCCGGACCAAAGGCGTGGAAGTCGACCGCAGGGGAATCGAACACGGGATCCACGGGCCTACCCGGCCCCGAAGGCGGCCAGGGCGGTGCCCACGGCATCGTCGGTGAGGTCGAACAGCAGCCCGGGGAACAGCCCCAGCACCACGATCAGCACGAGCATGGGGGCCCACGCCAGGTACTCGGGCCAACGCATGTCGGGGATGGGGTGGTCGGCGAACTCCTTGTCGGGCGTGCCGAAGGCCGCCCGCTGCAGCATCCACAGCAGGTAGCCGGCAGCGAAGACCGTGCCGATGGCGGCGACGACCATGTAGCCCCGGAAGAGCTCCTGGGACAGCCCCGGGGCGGGGTTGTAGGCGGCGAGGATGGCGGGGAACTCGCCCCAGAACCCGGCCAGTCCCGGCAGGCCCAGTGAGGCCATGGCACAGAAACCGAGGACCCAGCCCATGCGCGGGGCCTGGAGGAGCAGCCCGCCGAGGCGGGAGAGCTCCAGGGTGTGGAACCGGTCCTTGATCGACCCGGCCACGAAGAAGAGCATCCCGGTGATGAGGCCGTGCGCCACCATCCCGAACACGGCGGCATTGATGCCGAAGTCGGTCAAGGTGGCGATGCCGAGCATGACGTAGCCCATGTGGGCGACCGACGAGAAGGCGATGAGGCGCTTCATGTCGCTCTGGGCGAGGCACCCGAGGGCGCCGTAGATGATGCCGATCACAGCCAGACCGCCGATCCACGGCGCCCAGACCCTGGCCGCCTCCGGGAGGATCGGGATGGCGATGCGCACGAAGCCGTAGGTGCCCAGCTTCAACAGGATGGCCGCCAGGATCACCGAGCCCTGGGTGGGAGCCTGGGTGTGGGCGTCGGGGAGCCAGGTGTGGAACGGGAACATCGGCACCTTGATGGCGAAGCCCATGAACAGGCCGCCGAAGATCAGAAGCTGGGTGGAGCGGGGGATGTTGTCGGACGCCACCGCCACCAGCTCTTGGATGGCGAAGGTCTGGCCCCCCTGGAAGAACAGGGCCAGGAAGCTGAGGATCATCAGGGCCGAACCGAACAGCGTGAACAGGAAGAACTTGATGGCGGCGTACTGGCGCTGCTCACCACCCCACACACCGATCATGAAGTACATCGGCAGCAGGACGACCTCGAAGAAGACGAAGAACAAGATGAGGTCCTGGGCGACGAACGTGCCGTTCATGCCCGTCTCGAGCACCAGGACGAGGATGAGGAACGCCTTGGGGTTGTGAGGCTCGGGGAAATGGCTCCAGCTGTAGACCACCACCAGCACGCACACGAACATCGACAGCAGGAGCAGCGGGAGCGAGATGCCGTCGACACCGAGGATGTAACGGCTGTTGATGACGTCGATCCACGAGGCGTCGACGTTGAACTGCAGGACGTCGGAGCGCCCGTGGTCGAAGCCACCTCGGGGAGCGCCTGCCAGTGGTCGCCGTGGCGGTGTGTGGTGATGATCGCGCGGACGCGGTCGCGTGGGTCGAGCAGCTCCAGGATCGCGCTGGTGACCAGTGCCGTCGCACCCCACAGCAGGTGGCCGTCGCCCAGGTCCCACGCCCAGCTCCAGCCGGCCGTGCTGAGGCCGACGACATACCGGCACGACGGGTCCAGCAACCGCGAGAGGGGGGCGTGGATGACGGCCGCCACCTCGGCCTCGGCAGCGACGAGCGCATGCGGGCGGGTCCAGGGCGCGCCGACGGGCTGCAACCAGAACCGCGACGGCGGGATGTAGAACGCAGGGAGGCGTCCGATGAGCTCGACCGCGCTGGGGTCCAGCGCCACCTCCTCATGCGCCTCACGCACCGCCGCCTGCTCGACGGTCTCCCCCGGATCCACGCGTCCACCCGGAAACGAGATCTGCCCCGGATGGGACCGCAGGTCGTCGCGGCGGCGCGTGTACACGACGGTGGCGTCGCCGCCCCCCGTCGGCTCGATGAGCACGTCGGCGACCTCGGCCCAGCGCGTCGGCGCGGGGGCCGGGGCGCGGGGATTGTCTAGTTGTACGCAGCCTTGGTCGCAGAGGCGAACTTGAATGAGGCCGGGCAGGTCGGTGGTCCAGCGGCGCCACAGCATCCAGCCGACGGCGGCGGCGCCGACGGCCACGAGCGATGGGGCCAGCAGGCTGCCGCCGAGGGCGGCGCGCAGAATGAGGAGCCCGATGACGGCGTAGACGACCGCCTGGCCGGCGGCGGCCCCGGGGCTGGCGTTGGCCAAGTTGGCGCGGGAGCCGCAGGCCCAGCCGTGGAGGACGACGGTGTGCT
>JAHWJH010000229.1 GCA_019348555.1 Actinomycetota bacterium | reverse complement strand
GGGGTCGCTCACCGCCAGGGCCGCCTCCAGGTGGAGCTCGTCGCCTTCGAAACCGAGTGCGAAGCCGAACCCCGGGTCGGCGTTGGCCACGACGGCGGTGGTCCGCCCCGCCCCGGCCAGCGCCGTGGCCAGGGCGCCGGGTTCCGCCCCGTAGCGCAGCCGCCGGTTGGACTCGACGGTGGGACCGGCCCCCAGGTGCACCACGGCGGCGCCGTCGACGGCGCAGGCGCAGCGGCGGGCGAACACGGCGGCGACCACCTCGTCCCCGTAACGGTCATCGGGCGAGAAGGCCAGGCCGGCCAGCTCTTCCACCACCCGGGCACGATTGCCGGCCCCGATGGTGGCGTAGGCGTCGCCGGGACTGGTGAGGGTGCTGATGGTCCGCACGCTCAGGGAGGCGACGGCGCTCTCGGCGAGGAACCCGGTGAGTACCGGAGGGCGCTGCTCGGCCACGTCGACCCACCGCAGGCGGGGAAGGCTGAGGATCAGGACCTTCTCGGCCGGAGGGTCGCCCGGCACGGCCTGGCTCTCAGCGGTGCCGACGGAGGCCGGCGTCAGGACCAGCACCACCAGGGCGAGGGCCAGCAGTCCCCGCGGGGCGCGGCCCATCAGGCGCCGGCGCCGCACCGGTCCCCCATCAGGTCGCGGTACCGCGCCTCGAGCGGTGCGATCAGCACCTCGTCGCCGTAGGCAGCGGCGACCCGGCGCCGGCCGGTCACCGCCATCGCCGCCGCTCCCGCCGGGTCGTCCAGCACCTCCGCCACCGCCTCGGCCAGCGCCGCCGGGTCGCCCACGGCGACCAGGCGACCACCGCAGCCGTCACCGCCGCCGTCGGCGAGCAGGCCGGGCGCGGCGCCGACGGGCGTGCTCACGACCGGCCGGCCCAGGGCCAGCGCCTCGAACAGCACCAGGGGCCCGGACTCCCACCGGGACGGGACCACCACCACGTCGGCCGCCGCCAGCAGGTCGGCCACGTCGCCCCGGGCCCCGGTGAGCACGACCTCCTGGGCGAGACCGAGCTCGTCGACCCGCCGGCGCAGCGACGCCTCCAGTGGCCCCTCCCCCACCACGGCGCAACGCACCCCCGGCCGTCGCCGGCGCAGGAGGGCGACGGCGTCGAGGAGCACGTCGAGCCCCTTCTGGGGGTGCAGGCGGGCGGCGGTGACCAACAGGACGTGGCCCGGGCCCAACCCGAGGTCGGCCCGGACCTCGCCGGTCGGTCGGCGGGCACGGGGCGGTGGCCACGCCGGCGGCACCACGGCGATGCGGTCGGCCCCAGGCGCGCCGGCGAAGCGCCGGGCCACCTCGGCCGAGGTGGCCACCGTGGCGTCGGCCACCCGGGGCAGGAGTGCTTCCAGCCGCTGCAGCGGCCACGCTGCGGGTCCCGCCACCTCGGTCAGGACCAGGTTGTGCACGGTCACCACGACCGGCGGCCGCCGGCGAAGGGACGTCGCCAGCCACCCCGCCTTGAGCCCGTGGGCGTGGACCACGGCGGTCCCCTCGACCGCCCGGGCCAGGTCCCGGCGGGCCCGCCAGGCCGCTGCCGGATCGGCTCCGGCCGGGACTTCGACCACGTGGTCGAGCGGAGCCAGGCCGTCGAGCACTCCGGCCGGGCCGGCGGTCTGCACCTGCCACCCGCGGTGCCGCAGGGTCTGCGCCAGGTGGGCCACGTGCCGGCGGATGCCCCCGGTCGAGGGCCCGAGGAGCTGGAGCACCGGTGCGCCGTCAGCCATGGGAGCGCAGGAGCCCGGCGATGGTCCCCGGCCGGGTGCCGAGCAGCGCCTGGGCGCCCAGGTAGACGGCGGCCCCGGCGGTGCCCGCCCCGGCCAGCACGGCAAGCGCACCGGCCCGGCCGGCGATGTCGAACGGCTGCTGGACCAGCCACATGACCCCGCCGGCGGCGACGGCGGCGGCAACGGCGCCGGTCACGGGTCGCAGCAGCGACGGCATGGTGCCCTCCGGCAGCCGGACGCGAAGCCGCACCCGCCGGGCGAGCACCACGGCGCCCACCAGATAGGCGAGGGAGTGAGCCGCAGCGAGCCCCGGCACGCGGTCGGCGCCGGCGATGGCCGAGACCCCGGCCATGGCCAGCGCCGCGCCCACGACCACGCCGACGTGCACCAGGCTCGGCGTCCGGGTGTCACCCACCGCGTACAGCGCCCGGGTCAGGAACAGGAAGGCGCCGTAGCCCAGCAGGCCCGGGGCGAAGGCGATCACCGCCCCGGCCACCACCACGCCCCGGCGCCGGCGCTCTCGCCGAAGAGCAGCACCCGCGTGAGGGGGGAGGCCAGGGCGGCCAGGGCGGCGGTGGCCGGCAGGACGAAGAAGGCGATGGCCCGCACGCCGGCGGCGACGGCATCGGCGTACCCCGGGTGGTCGCCCGCCGAGGCCCGGCGTGCCAGTGCCGGGAACAGCGTGGTCAGGACGGGTAGGGC
>JAHWJH010000228.1 GCA_019348555.1 Actinomycetota bacterium | reverse complement strand
ACGATCCGCTGCACAACCGAGGCCGCCACTCGCTGCACAACCACTTCGTGGTCAAGTCCCTCGACCTCACCCGCCCCGGCGGCCTGGTGGCGGTGGTCACGTCGCGCTTCACCCTGGACGCTCGCAACCCCGCAGCACGCCGGGACATGGCCGAGCGCGCCGACCTGGTGGGGGCGCTGCGCCTGCCGGCGGGAGCGCTGCGGGCGGCAGCCGGCACCGACGCCGTCGCCGACCTGTTGATCCTGCGCCGGCGCGAGCCGGACAGGCCCAGCACCGGGGCCCGCTGGGAGCGGACCACGTCGGTGGGCACCCCCGACGGCGAGGTGGCGATCAACGAGTACCTGGCGCGCCACCCCGAGCGGGTGCTGGGCGAGCTGCGGGCCACCGGCGGGCAGTACAGCTCGGCCGATCTGACGGTCAGGCCCGACGAGCGCCCCCTGCCGGTGGCGCTGGGCGAGGCCCTGGCCGGCATCGTGGCCGAGGCCCGCTCGGCGGGGCTCACCTGGTCCCCGGGCGCGCTGGGGCGACCGGCACCGCTGTCCACCGCCACCTCCGCCGATCGCCAGTTGGTGGGCGCCCATCCCGAGGGCAGCATCGTGGTCACCCGCTCCGGGAGCTTCGCCCGGGTGGCTGGTGGCGAGGTGGCCCGCTACGAGGTCAAGCCCCGTGGCGACGCCGCCGAGCTGCGGGCGCTCATTGGCCTGCGGAAGTGGCTCGACCAGCTGCTGGCGCTGGAGGCGACTTCCGCCGACGACGAGGCCTGCGCTCCGGCCCGGGACAGCCTCAACCGGCGCTACGACGCCTACGTCGATCGCTACGGAGCGCTCAACCGCTTCTCCCTGGTGCGCACAGGGCAGCGCATCCCGACACCGGTGAGGACCTCTACCGCAGAGCCCGCCCCACCATGGGCGGGTTCCGCCACGATCCCGCCTACCGCTCGGTGATGGCCCTGGAGGTCTTCGACGCCGAGGCCCAGCGGGCCACCAAGGCCGCCATCTTCGACACCCGGGTGGTGGCTCCCCGCCAGCCCCGGCGGGGGGCAGAGACCGCCCAGGACGCACTGGCCATCTGCCTCGACGAGCGGGGCGCCCCCGACCTGGCCACGATCGCCTCGCTGCTCGGCACCGACGAGAACAGCGCCCGCTTAGAGCTGGGCGAGCTGGTGTGGGACGACCCTCTCGCCGGCGCGCTGGTCGCCGCTCCCATCTACCTGTCCGGGGACGTCCGGGCCAAGCTGGCCGCCGCCGAGCAGGCAGCGGTCGCCGATTCCCGCTGGCGGGCCAACGTCGACGCCCTGCGGGCGGTGGTCCCGGTCGACCTCGGCCCCGCCGAGATCGACGCCCGCCTCGGCTCCACCTGGATTCCCGCCGACGACGTGGCCGCCTTTGGTCGGGAGGTGCTGGGCTGTCGCAGCATCACCGTCGAGCACCCGCGGTCACCGCCACGTGGGCGGCTCGGGCGCCGAGCTGGGAGCGCCAGTCGGGGTGGCGGCCACCAGCTTGTGGGGCACCAACCGGGCCGACACCGTCGCTCTGCTGCAGTCGTCGCTCAACCAGACGCCGGTGACGGTCTACGACAGCCTCGACGACGGCCGCCGGGTGGCCAACCCGGCCGAGACCCTGGCCGCGGCGCTGGCCACCGGCAGCCCCCTGATCCTCGAGAAGGCCGGCGTCGATAACGACGTCGCCCGCCTGGGCCGGCTGCGCCAGGCCCATGACCGGGACCAGACCGCGCTGGCTCGCACGGTGGCCACCTGCGAGGCCCGGGCCGGCCAGCTCGAGCAGCGCATCCAGCTGACCGAGGCGGCTCTGGCCCGGCGGCGGGACACCAGCGGCGAGCGCTTCGCCATGCGGGTTGACGGCGTACTCCATACCAAGCGCCCCGACGCCGGGGCGCACCTGCACCGGCGCCTGGTCGAGGTCGCCGAGCGGGCTCGCATCGGCGAAGTCGGCGCCATCCCCGTCGCCGAGCTGGGCGGCTTCGCCCTCGAAGCTGGCAGCGACGGGCGGGACCGCTCCGCCCCTGGCGTCCTCGTCGCCTTCCCCGGCATCCCGGTCGAGGACCTGCGCTTCAGTCGAGAGGAGCTGGCCGGCATCGACCCCGCCGGCCTGGTGGCTCGCCTGGAGCACCGCCTGCGGGGCCTGGAGGACACCCTGGCGACCGCTCGCCAGGACCTGGAGCGCACCACCAGCGAGGCGGCAGCGGCCCGGGCCCGCCTCGGCTCGCCATTCCCCCAGGAAGAGCGCCTGGCCGCGCTGCGCCGGCGTCAAGCCGAGATCGAAGCCGCGCTGACCCCGGCCGACCCGGAACCGGCGCCGACCGAGACGCCACCGACCCCGGCGACGCCCGGCTTGGTGTCCACGGCGTACCCGACGGGACCACCGGTCCCGGCGGGCGCTGGCCACGTGCCTGGCAACGGCAACCGCTCGCCGGCACCCGAGCCGTCGCCGCTCCACCTACGCCGCTGATCCCGGCCGCACAGGAGCGGCT
>JAHWJH010000227.1 GCA_019348555.1 Actinomycetota bacterium | reverse complement strand
CGAGCTCGCCTACATGCACTGGGAGCGCGCCGACGACTCGATCGCCGGCGGCTGGATGGCCCGCGCGACGCGGCTGCTCGAAGACATCGAGGAATGCGCTGAGCACGGAAGGCTGCGGCTCGGCGCCGCTCACATGCTGCTGCGCCAAGGTGCCGTGGAGCCCTCGGCCGAGACCGCGCGCGAGGTGGTCGACGCCGCCCGGCGGCTCGGAGATCGCGCTCTCGAAGGCCTCGGGCTCATCAACCTGGCACATGCCATGATCGCCATGGAGAAGGTCGACGAGGGCCTGCGCCGAAAGGTCGAGGCCAACGAGGGCGCCCGGCCCCACGCCGAGGTCGTGGCCGACGAGGCCGACGAGGCTGCCGCCCGGCGACACGCCGAGGCCGACGAGGCCACCCCGCCACAGGCTGAGGTGGAGGCCGCCAGCTGGTTCAGGGACCTATGGCAGGAGCCGACGCCTGACATGCCGGCCAAGGAACCGGAGCCGTCAGCCACGAAGGCCGATCAGGCCTGGGTCGAGCACATCGCCGCCGTCTGGTCGTCGCTCGACGAGGGAACGACCACCGGGCAGGTCGAAGGCGGCGACGCCCTCGGAGAAGAGAGCCCCGACCTCGCTACCGAACCGATCGCCGCTTCCCAACCGAGCGCCGGGCCCGACGTCGCCACCACGACCTCGCCGGTGCCGTTCGTACCACCGACGGCACCGGTCACCGAGCCCGAAATCGGCACCGCCGACGAAGCGGTCGCCGAGCCCGCCCCTGCCACGGGACGGAAAGCCCGGCGCCAGGCCAAGGCGGCCGCCCGCCAGCGCGCCGCCACCGCCGCCGCGGCGGCCGAGGGACTGTCCGAACCCGACATGCCCGCCCTGGAGCAGGCCGCCGCCGTTGCCGACAGGGCCGTCGAGGACAACGTGGCGCAGGCCCGCTTCCTCGCCGAGCGCCTCCGCCAGCTCGACGCCGCCGCCGCCCGGCTGGCGGAGGTCGAGGACACGCTCAAGGCGCTGGAGGACGAAATCGCCGTCGTCGGGGAACTGGACGCTGCGCGTCTCGCGCAGGAACGCCGCCGCGTTCGAGCCGAGGAACATCTCGCCCTCGCCGATCCCGGGCACGACAAGCTGGCTCAGGACGAGCAGCACCACCAGCGCCGTCACCTGTCCCGCCTGCTCCCTTCGAGAACGTCCGCCGGCGAACCACCGGGTGTGGGCACGACGGTAGTAGCTCGCCGGCGCCGGAGGACCACCGCTCAGGCGCCCACCAGGTGCCGGCCACGCCGGCGTCAGCGGATGGAGTCGGCGACCGTGCCCAGCACCAGTCCGGTGGCGACCACGCCGGTCAGCACCAGGGCCACGGTGGCGAACCGGCGCTGCAGCACGACGAGCTCGTCGGGAAGAGCCATGATCCGCGCCGGCCACAACCGCCATGACACGTGGACGAAGACGGCCACGGCCACGGCCAGCAAGACCGCCTTGGCCACCATCAGGCCGACCCACACCCCTGACCGGCCGGCCTCGCCGGCCAGTTCGGCGACCACCAGGCCGACGCCGGAGACACCCAGCGCGGCGCACATCCCCAGCACCTTCCAGCGGGCGCCGATGGCGAGGGTCACGGCGAAGACCTCGCTGCGGTCAGGGTCGTCGAAGAAGCGCTCGGCCCGGGGCTGGACCACGGCGCGGCTGTAGAGCATGGCCCCGAGCCAGGCCGCCGCAACCCCCACATGGACCACGCCCAGGGCAACGCGCACCAACAGCACCCGGCAATCCTCTCAGGTGCTCAGCAGGCCCACGGAACTACCGTGTCGAGCCCGACCGCCCCCGCGACGGAGGCTCGAACCCTGTATCGCACCCGCCGTCGGAGGCTTCGCCTGACCACAACGGCCATTGCCGTCACCTTGGCTGTCGGCGCCTGCGACCCCGCGGGCGACGACGGCGGGCAGACCGGCGCCGACCGCAGCACCTCCACGACAGTGGAGGCGACCACCAGCGCGCCTCCCGAGACGACGACCACGGCGGCGCCGACCCCGGAGGAAGAGGTGCTGGCGGCCTACCAGGGTTACTGGGCGGCGGTGAACGAGGCGTTCGGTCCACCCCAGGTCAGGCCCGATCTCCCTGCCTTGCGCCAGTACGCCACCGGTGAGTTGCTGGCCGGGATCGTCCGGCGAGCCGAGGAGGTAAAAGGACGGGACTCGGTGACCCGCCTGCGGGAGAACGGCCAGTACGTGCACCGCGCCGAGGTGTTGTCGGTGGACGGTGACACCGCCACGGTCCGCGACTGCAACATCGACGACGTCGTCGAGGAGAACGCCACCACCGGCGAGGTCATTGACGACGGCATCAGCACCCGGTTGTACATCAGCATGCTGGTGCTGGAGGACGCGAACTGGAAAGTGGCCGTTCTGGAGCGGGAGATGGCCCGGGAGGGGGTGGCCGGATGCGCGCTCGAATAGGGGTCCTTCTCATTTCGGCCGCCATCCTCGTCGTGAGCACGGCCAGCCTCTCCCACGCTG
>JAHWJH010000226.1 GCA_019348555.1 Actinomycetota bacterium | reverse complement strand
TCAACGTCGAGGTTGATGATGTCCTCGACCTCTTGGCTCCCGGGGGGGAACACCGAGGTGACCTCGGGCTCGCGCTCGATCAGGTCGTCGAGCAGGCTTCCGCCGATGTCGATGCCGAACGCGTTCGCCCGGGCGGTGGAGACCGGGTCGGCCTGGGCGCCGGTGATTCCGATCACGGTCATGGCCACGACGCACGTCGCTACTAGGGCCTTCTTCATGCTTGAGCTCCTCGTAAGGTTCGGTCGTGGACCATCTGCCACGGTGTATCTCTGTTGGACATCGGCTGACGCGCTCGCCAGCTGAAGGGTTTTGCTCGGGGCTGCGTCACGCAGATGCCCGGTTGATCCTAGTGTGTGGCTTCGCCCGATTCGACTGGACGTCGGGATCCTAGACCACGTTCGGGGATTTGGCGGTTTTGCGGGCTCCGGGCCCACCGGGGAGACCCCGGCCCTGGACCTCGGTCGGGGTGGGCGCTGCTTGGCACATCGAGTCTCAGACGGAGCAACCCACGTTTTGTGACGCGAAGTCGGCGACGGCGGGCACACAACCTGGCGACCTACGCTTGGCGACGATGGAGCTGCTCGCCGGGGCGCGGCCACCTCGCCATTTCTGGGCACTTGCGACCGGTGGAGGGCGCTGAGTGCCCATCAATGACGGGTTGCAGCACCGCGTCGAGAACAGTCCCGCCGGTCGGCGAGTGCTGAGTGGCCTGCTGGCGGCGGTCGTCGCCGTGGTGATCGGCTGGAACCTGCCGCCTTCACGGTTGCGCGAGGCGGTGTCGCCGGTGGTGAAGCCGGTGGTGGGCGTGCTCGGCCTCGAGCAGCGATGGAACCTCTTCGCCCCCAATCCGCCACAGCGCACCTACGAGGTCACGGCGCGGATCACCTACGCCGACGGCGGCCTCGCCCTGTGGGAGCCGCCGACCAACGACCGCTGGCGGAAGTGGCTGGGTGCAGCCCGCACCAGCCAGAACCGGGTGCTGTGGGAGCCGACGGCGGCGTGGATCGCCCGTCACCACGACGGCGCCGAACGGGGCGCGGTGCGAGTCGAGCTGATCCGCCGCTGGCGCGACCTGCCCCCGCCCGGCAACCCCGTCGTCGAGCTGCCCTGGCAGGAGGAGATCTTCTACACCTACGACGTGGCTTCCGGGCAGGACGAGTGAGGTCCCCCGCGGCGCTGCGCGAGGTCTCCTCCGCTTGGGACCGCTTCTGGTTCCAGCCCACGCCGACCTCCACCCTTGCGGTGGTGCGCATCGCCTATGGCGCCTTGGTGTTGGCCTGGTGCGGTTTCATGTCGTTCGACCTCATGGCGTTCTTCTCGTCGTCGGGCATGTTGGAAGAGCGCGTGGCCCGCCCCTTCACCTGGACGGTGCTCGAGTGGTTCCCATCCGACGCCGCCCTGGTGACCTGCTTCGTCCTGCTGGCGGTGGCCGCCGCCTGCGTCCTGGTCGGTTGGCACACCCGCCTGGCCACCGTCGTGGTGGCGGTGCTGCTGTTGTCGTTCGAGCGGCGCAACCTGGTCGTGCTCAACTCCGCCGACTCTCTGCTGCGCCTCATCGGCATCTTCTTGATGTTCGCCCCGGCCGGGGCGGCCCTGTCGGTCGACCGGTGGCGACGCGCCCGGGATCGCTTCTGGGAGTTCCCCGAGCGGGCGCCGTGGGCGCTGCGGCTGGTGCAGCTCCAGATCAGCGCCCTCTACCTCTTCACCGTGTGGCTGAAGGTGCAGGGGGAGACGTGGAACGAGGGCACCGCCGTCTCCTACTCCCTGCGCATCACCGAGGTGGCCCGCTTCGAGGTGCCGATCTCGATCTCGACGTCGGCGCTCGTGTCCAACCTGTTGACCTATGGGACCTTGGCGGTGGAGCTGTCGCTGGCCCTGCTGATCTGGAACCGCCGGGCCCGGCCCTGGGTGATCGCCGCCGGCGTGGCCCTGCACCTGTCGATCCAGGCCACGATCCTCGTGGGCCTGTTCTCGGTGACCGTCTTCGTCGGCTACCTCGCCTTCACTCCCCCCGAGACGATGAGCCGCTGGCTGCTCGCGCTGCGCGACCGCCTGCGGCACTCGGCGTGGCCGCCGCTGCAACGCCTGGGGGCTGCCGGGCCGCCTGCGGACCACCAGCCCGAGCTGCCGTGGCCCGAGCCGTCGCCGAGCGCCGCCCCGGCGCCTGCGGCTCACTCCGCCCCATAGAGAAGAGGTCACACGCCCGCCGCAGCCCGTGGCGGAGAGGGTGGGATTCGAACCCACGGTCCGAAGTCCACACGGCTTCCGAGACCTGCCCCGTGGCTTGGCACGCCACCCCGCCTACCAGCGTTTCCGCAGGTCAGAGGCGCGTTTCGTACCGGCTGCAAGGTGCTGCTGGTGTCCGAGAACGACCGAGAATGACCCCTGCCAGTGGTACGCCAGTGGTACAGCAGTGGTACGGCGGGCACCGGATGCGAGCCCATCGAAGATCAGCGGATGACGACGATCGCCACGGGATTGGGCAGCTCCAGCCCCTCCCACGTGCG
>JAHWJH010000225.1 GCA_019348555.1 Actinomycetota bacterium | reverse complement strand
CCTGGTGGCCGTGGGCTGGAGCGACGACGGCCTGGTGGAGGCCATCGAGCCAGCTGGCGGCGACGGGTGGATGGTGGGTGTCCAGTGGCACCCCGAGGTGACCGCCGGCGACGACGCTGTGCAGCAGTCACTGTTCGACGCCTTCACCTCCGAGGTCCGCCGGTCGGCCGCCCTCGTGTGACCATGACCACCGACGAGGTCGTCTCCGCCTTCGTTGCCCGGGTCCCCGCCCCCGGCCATCCGTCCCTTCAGGTCGAGGATGACGCCCTGGTGGTCGACGGTTGGTGGCCGGCCGCCCTGTGGCTGGGACGGGAGGCGTGCCTGGTGCGGGTCGACGAGAGCCCGGGCGATGCCGTCGCCGCCCAGCTGGCCGAGGCGCTGGCAGCTCAGGGGATGGTAGTCGTCGACGCCGATCTCGACGCGCCGGTCGAGGCCATCACCATGCAACGCCTCGGCCTCATCGGCGCCCGCTGGCAGTTGTGGGCCGCCGACGAGGCTGCCGCCCGAGCGGCGGTCACCGCCGCCGCCACCGGCTGACGCTCGCCCGGCCCCGACCGCACCACCGCCGGCGGCTAGTGCCCTGACCACGATCCTTCGTGGGTAGCCGCGTCCACCACTCGGGTGGTGGGGTCTGTTTTGATCGGGGCATGTCGAAACCACTTCGAGTGCGGCGCTTGACGCCCGAGGAAGGCCAGCAGCTCCAGCGAATCGTCCGTCGAGGGGGTGGCAAGACCGACAAGTCCCATGTGAAGTGGCGGCGAGCGTTGGTCGTGCACGCCTCCGCCGGTGGGAACACGGTGCCGGTGATCGCGCAGCTCGCCGCGACCTCCGAGGACCGGGTGCGGGAGATGATCCACCGGTTCAACGAGATGGGGATGCGATCGCTGGACCCTCAGTGGGCGGGTGGCCGTCCCCGCCAGATCACGACTGACGACGAAGCTTTCATCATCGTGACGGCCAAGACCCGCCCGGAGAAGCTCAACCAGCCCTTCACCCGCTGGAGCGTCCGCAAGCTCGGGCAGTACCTCGCTGACAACGAGACCCGGGTGACCAAGATCGGGCGGGAACGGCTCCGTCAGCTGCTGGTCGCCAACGACATCACGTTCCAGCGGACCAAGACCTGGAAAGAGTCCAACGACTCGGACCGCGACGCCAAGCTGGACCGGATCGAGCACGTGCTCGAGCACCACCCCGACCGCACGTTCGCGTTCGACGAGTTCGGACCCTTGACCATCCGCCCGGTGGGCGGATCGTGCTGGGCACCGTCAGGGCGGCCGCAGCGGCAGCCGGCGAACTACCACAAGCTGCATGGGGTACGGCAGTTCCACGGCTGCTACTCAGTCGGCGACGACAAGCTCTGGGGCGTGGTCCGCCACCAGAAGTCAGCGGCGAACACCCTCAAGGCGCTGCAGTCGATCCGGGCACGGCGACCCGACGGCGAGCAGATCTACGTGATCCTCGACAACCTCTCCGCGCACAAGGGCAAGGCGATCCGCCGCTGGGCCGAGCGCAACAACGTCGAGCTGTGCTTCACCCCGACCTACAGCTCCTGGGCGAACCCGATCGAAGCCCACTTCGGGCCGCTGCGAGAGTTCGTGTTGAACAACTCCAACCACCCCAACCACGTCGTGTTGACCCGCCGACTCCAGGACCATCTCCGCTGGCGCAACGCGAACGCCCGGGCCCCAGAGCTCCTCGCTGCCCAACGTCGCGAACGAGCACGCGTCCGGGCCGAGAAGGGCCACAGATGGGGACGCCCCGCCTCACACGCCGCATGAACCACCCGCGCGAACGTTTCTGGTCAGGGCACTAGGGGGAGGAGATGCCGGCGCCGGCCAGGACCCCCGGGGCCTCGGGGAAGACCTTGGCCAGGGCGGCTTCCACGTCACCCGGACGGGCCACGCCGAAGGCGTGGGCGGCCACGAGGTGGCGCAGGGCGCAGTCGACCCGGTCGGGGTCGCCGAGGGCGGCCAGCGCCTGGACGGGCTGCACGTAGGTCCCCCGGTAGTAGCTGTCCTGGCGGGTCTCCCAGTAGGTCATGGGCTCGCCCGCCCGGCCCTGGGCCGGCGCCGGCATCGCCTTGCCGGCCAGCTCGCCCAGGCTGCCCTCGAACCGGGCCTCGGCCCACGTGGCCAGGCCCTCGTCGATCCACGGGTCGCGGCCCTGGTTGTTGCCCACCAGCGAGTAGAACCACAGGTGCCCCACCTCGTGGGACGTGGTGCGCCCGATGGTGCCCGGCCCCTGCATGACGTGGCCCGGGTACTCGAGGCCACCCGACAGGCCCGGCGTCAGGGCCAGCGTGTGGGCCGGATAGGGATAGGCGCCGAAGCGGCGGGAGAAGTCCTCCATCGAGCGCACCACCCGGTCGAGGTAGGCGCCGGCATCGTCGTCGAGCCCCTCGTGCACGCCCACCGTCACCTTCACCGGCCAGGGGGCGTGGGCCACGCCCTCGACGGTGCGGAAGCGCCCCACCGACACGGCGACGTCGCGCACGGCGAGGGCCTT
>JAHWJH010000224.1 GCA_019348555.1 Actinomycetota bacterium | reverse complement strand
TGGCGGCAGACGGCGCGGCAGAACCGCCGCGGTCGACCCGTCGCCGCCGGAGGCGGCAACGGACGGCTGCACCACCCGCACTTCCGGCTCCCACCGCCGTCGGTCCGTTTCGTCACAAACGAAACCCTACGCCGACGGTCCACCATCCCGCGGCGGATGCCGGTCAACCTGTCGGTCATGGCCTCGGCGGCGTACGCCCCCACCCTGGAACGGTGGCTCCAGCGCCTGGCCAACGCCGGGAGGTCGGGCCGGACGCTCGCCGCCTACCGCTCCGACCTCGACGACACCATGGCCACGATCGCCGGGCTGCAGCGGCTGGTACCCGACCGCCGCGCCCTCGACCAGCCGGTGGTTGCGATTGAGCTGCTCGATGACGAGGGCGAGGTGCCGCGGCCCACCGTGCCGGCGGCCAGCCTGGACGTCGACCCGGAAGAAGCCGGAGGGCCGTTCCGGGTCGTCCTCGAGGAACGACACGCCGAACACACCAGCGAGCCCACCCTGCAGGATCTCAGCGAGGCACTCATCGTCGCCTACGGGACGGACTTCGGGGTGCACACCCCGTCCTGGATCTCCCGCTTCACCGACATGGCGCGCCAGGCAGCCTCCTACCGCCACGGCCGCGTGCTGCTCGCCGGGGACGCCGCACACGTGCATCCTCCGCACGGCGGCCAGGGCCTGAACACGGGGGTGCAGGATGCCGTGAACCTGCGATGGAAGCTGGCCCAGGTGGTCAACGAGACGTCACCCGAGAGCCTTCTGGACACCTACCACGCCGAACGGCATCCGGTCGGCGCCCGGGTGTTGCACAACACCATGGCGCAAGTCGCGCTCAGCAGCCCCGACGACCGTCACCAGGCCCTCCGCGACACCATGACCCAACTGCTGGGCATGGACGAGCCGCGCCGGCACATCGCCGCCATGCTCTCCGGTCTTGACATCCACTACGACCTCGGAGAGGGACACCCGCTGCTCGGGCGGCGCATGCCCGATCTCGACGTGCACACCGCCGACGGTCCCACGCGCGTGTTCACCCTGCTGCACGACGCCCGGCCCGTGCTCCTCAACCTCGGGGAACCCGGCGGCTTCGACATCTCTCCTTGGGCGGATCGAGTCCGGTTGGTCGACGCCAGGCACGATGGCGTGTGGGAGCTTCCGGTCCTCGGCGAGATCGCTGCTCCCCCGGCCGTGTTGATCCGACCCGACGGACATGTCGCCTGGGCAGGAGACCTCACGGACCCAGAGCTGCCTCGAGCACTTGCGACCTGGTTCGGCGGCGCCAGCATCGCTGATGGGGCAGCGGGCCAGAACTCTTCTGCGCGCTCGGAGGGAATCGAACCCCCAACCTTCTGATCCGTAGTCAGATGCTCTATCCGTTGAGCTACGAGCGCAGCTCGGGAGCGGCACGCCGGCCGTCCCGTCGCACCACTCTATCCAGTCGGTCCCCGCCGGCCGCCCGGCAACGAACCGACCGGGCCGATCAGATCAGGCCCAAGCGGCGCGAGCACACCGGCCAGGCGTTCCAGCCCTGGAGTGACTTGAGCCGCTCGGCCATGGCGACCTGCTCCTCCATCGAGTGCTCGTGGGGGTAGCCCTGGCCGCCGACGCCCTGCCACGACTCGAGGCTGAACTGGAGACCGCCGTAGTAGCCGTTGCCGGTGTTGATCTGCCAGTTCCCGCCCGACTCACAGGCGGCCAGCGAGCTCCACACGGAGTCGACCGGCTCCGGAGGCGGGGGAGGAGGCGGCGGCGGCGGGGGAGGCGGCTGCTCGGCGGCCTCGGGCACGTCCGCTTCCGGCGGCTCAGGAGCGTCGAGGGTCTCGGTCGACTCCGAGTCGGGAGCCGGGCGCTCGGCCGTTCTGATCTTGGGCTGCACCCGCTGCAGCTGGGGAGCCTCTCCGGGCGCGGTTTGCGCCTGGAGCCCGCGCTCGGCCTCCGTCTCCGACGCCGCGCCGGCGGAGATCGCCGCTTCACCATCCTCGGTCTCGGTCTCGGTCTCGGTCTCGGTCTCGGCCGCGGCCTCGCTGCGAGCCGTGACCGTGTCTGCCGACAGCCGACCCAGCCCACTGGTCGAGGAGGCGGTGTAGACCGTCTCCTCCGAGGGGCCCTGCTCCGCCGAGGGCCCCTGCAGCGTGCCCACGCCCAAGGCGCTCGTGACGGTCAGCGCCCCGGTGAGCAGCAAGCGGGATGTCGCCAGACGTACGAGACGGTGATGTCGCATTCAGCTCCTCCGCGCCCCCTGGGCGTGGCCGTGCGCGCCGCAATGAAGATGCGGTGAGGGCACGATCCGCCGACCCGCCTCTCGCTACGAGGAGGGACAGTGCCCGGCACCAGCTGTACGGGGGGGAGGTCACCCGTGCCGGCACCAGAGGGGCAGGTTGGTTGTCAGGTCAGGTCGTGACGGCGACGTTACACCATCGCTACGGAGCCGTGACAATGCGGGCCCGCCGAGGCTGCCCGGAGCGGAGAGGGTGGGATTTGAACCCACGGTGAACCTTGCGGCCCACAACGCCTTAGCAGGGCGCCCCGATCAACCAGACT
>JAHWJH010000223.1 GCA_019348555.1 Actinomycetota bacterium | reverse complement strand
TCTCTCAACCAGGCGTGTCGCTACGCCCATCACCTGGTGGCCATGGCCGACGGCGCCATCGTGGCCGAGGGCGCCCCCGGCGAGATCGTCACCGAGCAACTGGTCGAGCGGGTCTTCGGCCTGGCCACCTGCATCATCACCGATCCGGTCACCGGCACGCCCCTGGTCGTCCCCATCGGCACCCACCACCGTCCCGTCGATCTGACCGACGGCGATGCACGAGTGTCCATTCCGCCACGACGAAGACCGGCTGTCCGCCTGGGCCATCAACTCGAGGACCCGGACGAGGAGGAGCTCGTCGTGGCCGCGGGCGAAGGAAGGTGGCGTCATCGCCGAGCACTAAGGTGGCGTCATGGCGGAAGTCGGGATCCGTGAGCTGCGAGACCATCTGAGTAAGTACCTCGAGCGAGTGCAGGGCGGCGACGAGCTGGTCGTGACCGATCGGGGCCGCGCCATCGCCCGGGTGCTGCCGATGAGCGGGGAGCGCACGATCGACCGCCTCGTCCGAGAGGGCAAGGTCACGCCGGCCAAGACACGGAAGCGCAGCCTGCCGACGCCAATCGAGAGCAAGGGAACCGTCTCCGACCTGGTGGCCGAACAGCGTCGTTGATCGCCTACTTCGACACCTCCTCGATCGTCCCCCTCCTCGTCGACGAACCCGCCACCGACCGCTGCCAGGAGCATTGGGATGCGGCTGATCGAGTGGTGACCGTCCGGCTCGCTCGCGTCGAGGCACATGCGGCCCTGGCCCAGGCCGAGCGGAGCGGTCGGATGTCGTCTCGGCAGCTGGGTTCCGCCGTCATGGACCTCGACGAGTTGCTCGGCCAGGTCGATCACGTCGAGGTCGACGACGAGCTCGTTCGGGCCGCCGCCGCTCTCGCGGAGGCAGCGGGACTAAGGGCGTACGACGCCGTCCACCTCGCCGCCGCGCTTCATGTCGCGGATCGCGACCTCGTCGTCGTCGCCGGTGACCGCTCGTTCCTGGCTGCCGCGACAACCGCTGGCCTCACCATCGCTCAGACGTGAGACCTGACAATGGGGAAGTCGTCGGTGTTGCGAGTCACCAGAACGGCGCCGTGAGCGCGCGCGGTGCCGGCGACGAGCAGGCCGGCGCCCGTGCGGATGGCGGCCTCGAGTGGTGCAGCACCCGCCCGGACAGAGAAAGAGCCGGCCTCTCGGCCGACAGTCACATCCGTGACCCGGGCCTTCTCCTGAGCGGACGACGGGACTCGAACCCGCGACCCTCACCAGGTGCTACCTCGTCGACGTGGACGACAGCCTCATCCGCCAAGCCGCTGACCTGACCGAGGCGCAGGCGCTCCGGGCCTACGACGCTGTGCACCTTGCTGCCGCCCTGCAGGTGGTCGAGGCTGACCTCGTCCTCGTCGCCGGTGATCAAGCGCTGCTCACGGCCGCCGAGTCGGTCGGCCTGATGGTCACCGCCGTCGGATGAACCGTCGCTCGCCGCGGTCCTTGCCAGGATCGGATGCCCGGCCCCACGGGGCCGGAGGTGGCCACTCCTTGGGCCGTTTGAAACAGAAGGGGAACTTGTAGGCCCGGTGCCGTCGCCCAGCCGCTCGAGCGCAGGGAGAAGGTCATTCACAGCCTCCGGACCGTCAAGATGGCCACGTAGGGCTCCCACGCCGCTGCAGCGGTCAGCGCCGTCGTGGCTGTGGGTCACCGTCGACCAGTCAGTAAGTGCCGACCAGTTGACCAACGACTCGAAGGCAACCTCTGGACTCGCGTGGATCTCGATCCCCCTCTTGATCTTCGCCATCGTGTCCTCCTTGAGCTCCCGGGACGTGCTCCATCACACTTGGTGCCTCGGTTCAGCTGCTCGCACTCTCGCCTGGTGCAGCTGTCGCCGCCCACAACGTGACATTGCCAGCGGCTGGGCTGGTCACCGCGCCAATGCACGCCCACCTTCGCTGGCCGGCCGGCCGGACAGCGAATGTGGAGAGTCGGCGTGGGCACCGTCGTCGATGCCTACCGCGTGGCGATCGACGAGCTCGCCCCCGAGCCAGCCGGTGACGGCAGCCAGGGCAACCCCGGCGAAGGACAAGCTCAGGGCAAGAGCCTCTGGCGTCGTCGCCTGGTCGCGGCGGAGCAGCCAGCTGACCGCGAAGAGCGCGACGACGACCACGTTGCCGCCGCCATGGACCAGGCCCACCTGCTTGGCGCGCGTACCGGATGGGATGGCCAGCCAGTCGATGAGGCCGAAGATCGCGGCTGCCAAGCCACCGACGATCCCGGCCGCGATGGCCCAGAAGCTGAAGACGGCCAGGTCGGCGTTGGCGGTGATCAGGTAGAGCACGTCGAAGATGACCGCGGTGGCCAGCAGGCCGAGCGGAAAGACGATGAGCATCGGGTGAACCGGGTGGCCGAGAAGCTTGAAGCGAGTTTCCATGACGGACCTCCTGTGCGTGATCAGCCGGCAGACGTGGAGACAGCGACGCAGCAGTGCTCTGGACGCGGCTCAAGCCGAGCACTGCCCTTCACCTTGGCGCCGTCCAGAGCGCCGCCAAGGAACGTGACGTTCATGCCGCACGTCACCTCCA
>JAHWJH010000222.1 GCA_019348555.1 Actinomycetota bacterium | reverse complement strand
AGCTCGGCGTCCCAGTCGGCGGTGCGGGCAGCCACCTTGAGGCGCATCGTCGGCGCCTGCAGCAGTGCACGCTGCAGGTCCTGGACGATGGTGACGACCACGTCGGTGGTGGTGCGCACGCCCGGCGTCGCCAGCAGGTGCAGCGCCTGCAGCTTGCGCATCGCCATGGCGGCGATGAGCATCGGATCCCCCAGCTCCCTCACCGCGGAGTCGACGTCGCGCAGGTTGAGGGTCACTTCGGTGGGGACGTCGAACCACTGCCGCAACATGGCGAACATCTCGGTGGTGACCGAGTGAAGCGCCAACAGCTCGTCGGGCTTGGCGACGGTGGCGACGTCGTCGGCGCCCTCCGCCCCGGGATGGTCGCTCACCCAGCTATCCCGCGGCTCCGGCCACTGCCTCGTCGAGGCTGTCGTGCATCGGGAACACCTTGGTCAGACCCGTCACCTCGAAGACCTTGCGGATGCGGGGTTGAGTGCAGATCAGGTGCAGGTCGCCACCGCTCGAGCGGAGCCGCTTGAGGGCACCGACGAGTACGCCGAGGCCGGTCGAGTCGAGGAAGTCGACCCCGTCGAGGTCGACCACGACATGGGTCTGGCCCTGGGCCACCAGGCTGTGCAGCTGCTCGCGCAGGCGAGGCACGGTGGCGACGTCGACCTCGCCGGAGACGGCCAGCACCGAGAGGCCATCTCGGTCCGAGAGTTCGAGGCCAAGGTCCATGTTCGCGCGCTCCTCCACCACTGACGCCGGGAAACGATCACGCTACCGCCTCGGAGGGGATCCTCCGACCGGCCGTGGATGGCCTGCCGACCGATCCTCCGTGGCCAGCCCTAGAGTTCGGTCGTGCAGGTCCAGCTCGACCGGCTGTTGGCCGGGCTCGAGGGCAACCCGGCGCTGGTGCACCTGGAGCGCTTTTCCCCGCGTCCCGCCCGTTTCGCCGAGCTGGCCCACCCCCTCGACCCCGAGCTGGCCGATCGCCTCCCGGGGCGGCTGTGGAGCCACCAGGCCCAGGCCATCGACCTGGCGCGCGCCGGCCGCTCGGTGGTGGTGGCCACGGGCACCGCGTCCGGCAAGTCGCTGTGCTACCAGGTGCCCGTCGGCGAAGCGGTCGCCACGACCAGCGGTCCTCCCGCCACCGCGCTGTGCCTGGCTCCGACCAAGGCTCTCGCCCACGACCAGCTCCGCGCCTGGCAGGCCCTGGAGCTGCGCAACGTGGTGGCGTGCTGCTACGACGGCGACACCGACGCCTCGGAGCGCTCCTGGGCCAGGCGAAACGCCAACGTGGTGTTCACCAATCCCGACATGGTCCATGCCGGGATCCTCCCGTACCACGCTGGTTGGGCGACCTTCCTCAGCCGACTGCGCTACGTGGTGATCGACGAGCTGCACACGCTGCGAGGGATCTTCGGGAGCCACGTGGCGCAGGTCCTGCGACGACTCCGGCGCCTGTGTGCTCACTACGGCGGGGATCCGGTGTTCCTGTTCGGCTCCGCCACCATTGGCGAGCCGGCGAGGCTGGCCGAGGCCTTGTGCGGGCGAACGGTGGTCGCCGTGACCGACGACGGCTCGCCCCGGGGTGAGCGCCTCTTCGCCCTGTGGAACCCACCGCTGCTCGACGCTGCATCGGGCGCACGAGCGTCGGCCCACGCCGAGACCTCGGCGCTGGTCGCCGACCTGGTGGCGTCGGGCCATCAGACTCTGGCGTTCTGCCGGAGCCGCAAGGCCACCGAGCTGGTGGCCGCCGGAGCCGCTCGCCACGCCGGTCCGGCGCTGGCCGGCACCATCACGTCCTATCGGGGTGGTTACCTTCCGGGGGAGCGACGGGTGACCGAGGCGCGGCTCTCCTCGGGTGAGCTGCGGGGGGTGGTGGCCACGAGCGCCCTGGAGCTCGGGATCGACATCGGCGGCCTGGACGCCTGCGTCCTCGACGGCTTCCCCGGGACGATGGCGTCGCTCTGGCAGCAGGCGGGCCGGGCGGGGAGGGCGCGGCAGCGCTCGCTGGCGGTGTTGGTGGCCGGCGAGGACCAGCTGGACCAGTGGCTGATGGCCCATCCGCACGAGGTCTTCACCCGGTCACCGGAGGCGGCGGTGGTCAACCCGTCGAACCCCAACGTGGTGCATGCCCATCTGGCCTGCGCCGCCTACGAGCTGCCCCTGTCCCCCGCCGACGATGCCTGGTGGGACGACCTCGACGAAGGGGTGCTCCACCTGGTGGGCGACGACCGGCTGGCCGTGCGGGACGGACGGGCCTACTGGAAGGGCCGTCGGGCGCCGGCGCCCGACGTCGGCCTACGCAGCGGATCGTCCCGGGAGTACCGCATCGCCGAGCTCGACGGGCGCCTGGTGGGCACCGTCGACGAGAGCCGGGCGTTCACCACCGTCCACGTTGGGGCGGTGTACCTGCACCAGGGCCGGCCGTGGCGGGTTGACCGGCTGGACCTCGACGACCGGGTGGCCTGGGTGTCCCCCGCCGCCGGAGACGAGCTCACCCAGCCCCGCTCCGAGACCGACGTCCGGATCCTCGACGACCAACGGCGCCGACCGGTGGGCGGAGCTTGGTTGCACCTGGGCACCGTCGA
>JAHWJH010000221.1 GCA_019348555.1 Actinomycetota bacterium | reverse complement strand
TCTCGCCGATGCAGCTGGAGTTGCCCGAGAGCCTGGGCGGGGTCGGCCGGCGCCTGGGCCTGGCCGTCGGCAGCACGGTGATGAACGCCGACCAGTGGGACGGCTACCCCGTGGCCCGCCAACGGCTGCTCGAGGTCATGGCCGAGCCCGGCGTGGGCCCGGTGGGCGTGCTCACCGGCGACATCCACTCGTCGTGGGCCTTCGACGTGCCCGCCGGCGTGGAGCCCGGGGGCACGCCCCGTGACCCGCCGGTGGCCGTCGAGCTGGTCGTGCCCAGCGTCACGTCGCCGTCGTTCGCCCAGCTCGTGGGGATCGAGCCCGACCTGGCCTCGGCCGGCGCCGCCACGGTGGTGGCCGCCCAGCTGCCCCACCTCCGCTGGAGCGACCTGCACCACCACGGCTACCTGGTCGTGGAGGCCGGCCCCGAGCGCCTCCAGGGCGACTGGTGGCACGTCGACGCCATCGACGGCTCGTTGGAGGGAGAGCGGCTGGCCGCCTCCTGGATGGCCGAGGCCGACGACGTGCGCCTGCAGCCGGCGCCGGCGCCCCTGGAGCAACGACCCGTCACCACCCCGCCGCCACCCATGTCGACCACGTCGCCACCCGGTGATGCCGGTCGGGGCCCGGCCGGCCAGCGACCGGGCGGTGTGCTGGGCGTGCTGGGCGCCGTTGCCGCGGTGGCGGCCGGACTGCTGGTGCTGTTCACCGGCCGCTATCCGGCGCCGTGGTTCGACCTGCTGGTCGGCCAGAACCGGTGGGTCGACCGGGTGACCGCGTACGTCGCCCTGATGACCGACACCTACCCGCCGTTCCGTCTCGCGGCGTGACGGACGAGCCTTGCCTCGACGAAGCGACGCGGATCGATCCTCGCCCGGCGTCCGTAACCAAAAGCCGGCCCCGAGGGCCGGCGTGAAGGTAGCAGTAAGGAGCGAATGGGTCTATAGCCGTTCTACGGCCTTAGTGAACATAGGAAGCGGCATGGCACGAGCCCGCGTCATCCGCGACGATGAGGTGCTCGAGGCCTCGTCCGATCGATGGTGAGGCCAGCGGTTGTCACTAGGGCTTCGGCCCGAGCCCCGCCGTCCCAGCCGACCCAGGCCACAGCCAACGAGTACGGACAACGGAGCCATCACGACAACCACGAGCGCCCTCGTCGTCGGCGTGCACGTGTCGGCGCCAGGCAACGGGGAGCCGCTCCAGGGGCACGAAGACCAGCATGGCCACCAGGTGGGGCAGGAAGATGATCCCGATCGTGGCGAAGGTGACGAGGTGGAAGGACGCGTACACGGCGAGCATGACGTCGCGGGCCCGGCCCCGCAGGACGAGCAGCAGCGGCGCCAGCACCTCCAGGGCGACCACGCCGTACTGCGACGCCTGCAGCGTCCAGGGGTGCTGGAGCAGCGGCTCGGCCAGGAACGTTCCCCGCCGCACGACCGCCCAGGAGATCGTGGCGCTGTCGAGCCAGTTCGCCAGCCCGTCGCCGTAGCGGGCCTTGGCGAACACCGACAGGAAGTAGGTGGCCACGACCGCCACCATGGTCACCTTCACCGCCCAGCCGGCTGCTTCCGAGGGCGAGCGATCGCCCCACCGGGCCCGGCCCACCGTGGCCAGGGCGAAGAGCAGCACCAGGAAGGCGAACCGGTCGTGGTCGACCTTGCCGTAGGACTGCCCGATCACCATCCACTCGAGGTACAGCAGGGCGACGGTCCAGCCCAGCAGGCGGGGAGCGCGGTTGGTGGCGGCCACCACCGCGGTGGCCAGCAGGGCGACCATGACCCCCCGCACGAACCCTGCCGTGGGGGTGGGCAGGGGGAGGAGGCGGCCGATGGCCAGCGGCTGGTAGAGCGCGCCGGGCACGTCGGCGTGGTCGGCGACCCACGAGGTCGTGAGGAGCACGTCGACCCAGATGAAGGCGTAGGCCACCGTGCGCAGCACGGCGATGCGCCCGAGGGCCACGGGCTCGAACCACCATCGGCCCAGCGCGGTCACGGGCGGCGCCACTCGGCCACGATGTCCTCGGTGACGGCGCCGACCGGACGCCCGTCTCGAAGCTGGTACGAACGCCGGACGACGCGGACGGCGGCGTAGCGGGGGGCGCCGGGCCGCCGGCGCTCGTGGGCGACGGCGAGCTGCTCGAGCATCTGCGGGTCCTCGACGAAGCGGGGCAGCTGACCCTCGACCTCGGCCCGGCGCATGCCGGTGTCGCCATCCGACACCGCCACCACTCGCCCGTCGTCGAGGACGGCCTCCACGGTGTTGGACACCACACCGGCGTTCGGGTCGTGGGCCGAGGAGTACATGGAGAAGGGCCCGAAGGGGAAGTGGTCGTCGCTGCCGGCGAAGGTGCCGGCGAGGAGGAGGCCCGAGACCACGACGGTCACGACCAGGCGCACGACCCTCCCCGAGGTGGCCAGCACGCCCGACGACGTCACCATCGGGAGCTGGGCCGTGGCGTCAGCCTGCTCGGCGGACGGGTGGCTGCACCTTGTCCACCACTCGGAACCCGTACGTGCGGCGTTCGGCGCCCAGGTGGGAGACGAGCCGGTACCCGCCTGCTCGCGGAAAGGGGATCGTCGCTGATACGGCGAGGACGGCTCG
>JAHWJH010000220.1 GCA_019348555.1 Actinomycetota bacterium | reverse complement strand
GGCGCTCGACGGCGCCGGCCGGGCCTTCGTCGAGGTGGTCGAGCCGGTGACCCGTCTGGTGGTGTGCGGGGCCGGGCCCGACGCACCTCCCCTCGTGGGGTTGGCCGCTCGCCTGGGCTGGAGCGTCGCCGTGGTCGACGACCGTCCCGCCCTCCTCACCGCCGACCGTTTCCCGGAGGCCCGCTCACTGGTGCGAACCGAGCCGGAACGGGCGGCGACGACGGTCGGCACCGATCCCCGTACGTGCGTGGTGGTGATGAGCCACAACCTCGGGCGCGACCGTGGGTACCTGCGCTCCTTCTTGCCCGTGCGCTGCACCTACCTGGGTGTCGTGGGGCCTTCCGCCCGTCTGGCCGGGCTGCTCGGGCAGCTCCGTGCCGAAGGCGCGGTGCCGTCGCCGGAGGCGTCCACTCGGGTCCACGGCCCGGCCGGGCTCGACCTCGGTGCCGAGGGCCCGCACGAGGTGGCGTTGGCCATCGTGGCCGAGATCCTCGCCGTTTGCCGGGGAGCCGGGGCGGGGTTCTTACGCCATCGCCAGGCCCCGATCCACCACCGCATCGCGGACCGGCAGGCTTCGGCCTGACCCGGGCCGGTGTCGGGTACCCGGAGCGCACGCGGCCGACGGCGGCGTGGGCGAGACTGAGCAGCCATGGCATCCATCCTCCTGGTCGAGGACGACGCATCGGTGCGTGAGGCGGTGGCCATGGCGCTCGAGGGCGACGGCTACCAGGTGCGCACCGCGGTGTCGGGTGGCGAGGCGCTCGACCGGTGGCGGCGGGTGCCGCCTGACCTCGTCCTGCTCGACGTGATGCTCCCCGGCACCGACGGCCTGGAGGTGTGCCGGACCATCCGCGCCGACGACGACGTCCCCATCATCATGCTGACCGCCCGCGCCGATCCGATCGACGTCGTGCTCGGCCTCGAGTCCGGTGCCGACGACTACGTGACCAAGCCGTTCGAGACCAGGGTGCTGCTGGCCCGGGTCAAGGCGGTCCTGCGCCGTCACGATCGCCGGCCCGAGGACCAGACGCTGCGCTACGGCGACCTGGTGGTCGATCCCCAGGCGATGAGGGTGACCAAGGGCGGCGAGGAGGTGCGCCTCACCGCCACCGAGCTGCGGCTCCTGGTCGAGCTGGCTCGTCATCCCGACCAGGTCTTCTCCCGGGCCCTCCTGCTCGACCGGGTGTGGGACTACAGCTACCTCGGTGACTCGCGGCTGGTCGACGTCTGCGTGCAGCGGCTGCGGGCCAAGGTGGAGGACGACCCCGGCCATCCCCGGTTGATCGAGACGGTGCGGGGCCTGGGCTACAAGCTGGTGGCGCTGCCGCCGCCCGACGGATGAGCGGCGACGGGCCATCGTCGGGAGGGGGCCGGCGCCGGCTGGGACCAGCCGGGGGCCTGCGGCGCCGGCTCGTCGTCACCTTCGCCGTGGTCACCGCTGCCGCCTCGGTGGCCGTGGCTGCCACGTCGTTCCTCCTGCTGCGCCAGGCCACGCTCCAGCGGGTGACCGCGGAGGCGGTCCGTGAGGCGGAGCTGGGCCTGGACGAGGCCGCCGCCCTCCTGCCCCCGTCCCCGACCTTGGCCGAGGTCGACGAGTTCCACGCTGGCCTGCGCCTCCCCGACGGTGCCCAGGTGGTGACGCTGCTCGACGACGACTCCTTTGCCACCACCTCGTTCTCGCTCTCGGCTGCCTCCGTACCGCCGGCCCTGCGCCAACCGGTCGCCGGCGGCCGGGTGGTCTCCTTGCGCACCACCGTCGAGGACAGCCCCTACATCGTGGTCGGCGGCCGGGTGCTGCCCGACGGGCCCAGCTCGTTCTTCTTCTTCCCGCTCGAGGACGACCTCGCCGACCTTGCCCTGGTGCGCAACGTCCTGGCGGCGGTGGGCGGGGTGGTGGTCCTGCTGTCCGCCGCCGTCGGAGGGGTGGCGGCGAGTGGCGTGCTCCACCCGATCCGGAGCGCCCGCGATGCCGTCCAGGGTCTCGAGGAGGGCCAGTTCGAGACCCGCTTGTCCGAGGAGGGCAGCGACGAGCTGGCCGACCTGGCCCGGGCCTTCAACCGCATGGCGGAGACACTCCAGTCCACCATCGCCGAGCTGCGCGTCCTGGAGGCCGGCCACCGCCGCTTCGTGGCCGACGTGTCCCACGAGCTGCGCACGCCGCTCACCGCCCTCACCACCGCCGGCGACATGCTCGAGGCTCACGGTGGAGGCCTCGACGACACCGGCCGGCGGGCCGCCCGCCTCCTCGTCCTGGAGACCCGCCGGCTGGCCGCCCTGGTGGAGGACCTCATGGAGATCTCCCGGCTCGACGCCGGCGCCGCCCTCATGTCCTGGAGCGAAGTCGACCTGGCGTCGGCCATCGAGGCGCGCAAGATCGCCGCGCACCGCTACGTGACGAAGGCGATGCGGGAGGTCGAGTTTCTCGAGCCGGTGTTCCTCGGCGACATCGTCAGTTTCTATACGGAGCTGGTGCGCATGGGACGCACCTCCATTACGGTCCGCGTCGTCGTCGAAGCGGAGCGGTGGGGCGCACCGCCGCTGACGGTCGGGGCGACGGGGCACGGGGAAGTCGTGAAGGTGACGGAAGCGGAAGTCGTGCTGGTGGCGGTCAACGAGCAGGGGCGGCCGGTGCCGATCC
>JAHWJH010000021.1 GCA_019348555.1 Actinomycetota bacterium | reverse complement strand
CCGCCGAGAGCGGTGTCCAGCCACCAGCCCGCCGCTGCGCCGGCCGACCACGCACGCTGCGGGCGCGAAGTCGCCAACGCTCTCGCCCACCGGAGCATCGCTTGGCAACCAGATCGGCCGGCGCCGGCAGTGGGAGACGCTGTGGTGCTTCGGTTACTACCGGCGGCCCTGCGCCGGCGTCGGGCCCGTGCCCATGGTCGCTGTCCTCATCGAGGAGTAGGGGCACCTCACATGGCGCACTTCATTCGCCGACTCGGCTCGTGGGATGGAAGTGGAGTTGTGATTGGGTGCCCATTGCTATGGCCCTTCAGCCGCGTTGGCCCATCGCCGTGTGGGTCGCCCACGATGGGGCCACCGCCCGCCGGCACCTCGCCGGCACGGCGTCCGTTCTCGACTGGTCGTCCATTCGGGCTGGTGCATCCTTCGAAGGGCGACCTCCCCGCCGGTAGCGGTTGAGCATCTCGCGAAGCGTTCGCGGCAACGCCTCCAGGCAGGAGATCGACTGCTCCAGATGCTGCTCGCCGACCTCGGTGATGGCGTAGACCCGGCGGGCGGGGCCTCGCTCGGCAGTGATCCAGTACGAGTTCAGGAGCCCCTCCTTGGCCATAGTCCCCAGCGAGCGGTACACCTGACCTGTGTTCGTCGGCACCTCGACACCCAACTCGGCCAGCCGGCTCACCAACTCGTAACCGTGGCTCTCTCGTTCTCGCAGCAGCAGGAGGATGGCCGGGCGCAGGAGGCTGCGCACCCGGAGGTCTTCAGTTCTTGGCCGCGGAGAGACGCCCGGGCTCACAGTACCGACATGGGTTTGCTCACAGTCCGCTGTGCGTACGACGACCACGACGACGTGCTTGCCGGCCTGACCGCCACGCATCCGCACTGCTGCTCCCCACAACGTGTAGAGCCGGATGCATACCGGCCAAGAAGGCAGGTCGGAGGACCGGGCTCTTGCCCGGCCCTCCGACCTGGGTTGCTGCTTCTGCTGGGGTGGGGCGAGAGGTGCTACAGGGCTGGCAGTGCTGGCGCCCCCGGCAGTGCCGGCGCCTCTGGGAGAGGCTCGACTCCGGCGCAGGCGAACACCGTCACCGTCTGCCCGCCGGCCACGACCACCTCTTCGATCGGGATCACCACCGGCTCTCCGTCGTCGAGCACAACGGTGACCGAACCACCGATGGTGACCTCGGCGGAACCGGCGAACACTTTGGCGGCGACGCCCTCAGTTCCGGCCGGGCACTCGATGGGCGTGATGGTGGGCGGGACGAGGACCGGTTCGGGGGTGTTGACGGTGACGATCACGGTGAGGGAGACGGATTCACCGGCGGGCGTTTCTACGCACTCGTCAACTCCATCGGGAACGTCGCTCTGGGTGACGCACACCTCGACCGGCACGTCGGGGATCGGGACCGGGCCGACGGTGAGCTTGACGGTGGTATCAGCGTGAGCCGTGCCTCCAAGTGCGAGGACACTGACCAACGCGGCGAGCATGAGCTTGGTAAGTCTCATCATTGCGCTTCTTCTCCTTTGGGTTCTTGGGCATGGGTCCGGGACGGCGCTGACGTTCAGGCACGCACCGGTACGGGTTCGCCTCCGCTGGTCCCCCGAGGCGGCGCAAGTCGTCGGCGAGCGGAAAGAGGAGCGGGAAGTGCATCTCGTGCCGCCAGACGTGGGGGAAACCCTGGCGACGACGAGTCGACGACTCGGGGAGCGAGCCGTCAACCGTTCCTTCATCGACACCTCCTCGTCCTCGTCACTAGCCGGACCAGAACAGGAGCGACGAGAAGTGGCCCTGATACAAATTTTGTGGCTTTTCGCACAGATTTAGGGTGATCCATCACCCGTGCCTTGCGCGTCGAGACGGCTTCGCGGCGGCCCGTGCCCGGAGCACCTCGCCGTTCGAGCAGCCGAGATCGGCACCTGTTTCGTCGATGCCGACCTCCGGGTGTTCGCCCCCCTGGCTCATGGCGCCACGAAACACCGACTAAACCAAGGCGGTTGCGCCTGCCCGCGGCCGTGGTAGGCGTAGGAGCCAGCCGACGGGCGGGCGGGTGCGGTGGGTCACCCCCTTGCCACTGCTCCGGGCAAGAGCGAGACCGCCGGGTGCAAGGTCATGCATGGGAGCGTCCTCCGGGCCGTTTCATCTTGGGTGGTGGGGCCGATCCTGCTCGAGTTCTGGCTGGCTGCCGCCTGCGGCGGGACCGGAGGGCGCCGCGCCCGACTAAGCGGGCAGGTGTCGCGCCCAGAACGATCCGACCCAGAGCCGGATCCCGGCGACGCCAAGGATGCGCCCGCCCAAGAACCAGCGCCCGGAGTCCAGATCTGCGGCCGAGAGCGACCCCCGCACCCGCCGGGGCCCGTTACGGGAGAGAGAAGCGTCGAGCATCACCACCCGGCCGGTCGCGGTCGTCACAAGGAACGTTGAGGGCACGGCCACGGCGAGAGCCACTAGAAAGCGAAGCCGGCCAACCCGAGAGCGAGCTCCGGCCAGGCCAGAGCCGTTCGTCTAAACGAGTCCGCTCAGCAATAGCAGGGTGATGCCGCCGAAGCATGGCCATAGGGTCCGCGCTGGATTTCCCACGGCGACGTCAGCGGTCCGTTCCCCAGGCTCCAACCATTGTCCGGTGGTGGCACACAGCCGGCGGTGGGTCCGGCGCATCATCCAGACTGACCTCGGGGTGACGGCAGGTCCGAGCCGGCCCTGTCGTGCAGGGGCCGGGTCGCTGCGGGACCGCCGGTTGCCTCAGTCCCTGACCCCCAGGGTGCCCCTCGGCGAGTCCTCTGTTCTCCGCCCCCTCCCCCTTCATCGCCTCATGGATGTTGTCTCGGGACGGACAGACGTGGCTCCCGATCGACAGGTCTTATGATCTTTCCCATGACCACCACGGTCCCACACTGACCACCAAAACGCACTGGGACTGAGGACTTTCTGAGGACTGAGCTGGTTCTAGGACGCGTAAAGCTGCGGGTCAGGTCGCTTCTCCAGCCGAACCCGCCTACAGGCCGGCTCACCGCCTTCCTGCGGTTTCACTCTCGGAGGCACCCGCCAGGCCGCGGCCGAGCGGGAGCTTTCCGTTCACTGCTGGCCGGCGTCGAAGGGCTCGGGCCCTCCATGACCGGTTTCCAGGGCGAACCGACGCCGGGCCGTCAGAGCCGTACCTTCGAAGCGGAAGCCAGAGACGGGCAGGTTGTCGAGCCGACGACAAAGTCGATCACGTCTTCGAATCGGCGAGCACCCGCAAAAGCACGTTGTTGCCGAACAGCACCGGTGCCGTCCTGCACGACCTGGTGGACGAGCTCGGAGACGGCCCCCCACTCGTCGTGTTCGTCCAAGGCTGGACGGACGTAGTCGAGCAGAATCGCCAACATCTCTGGCGCAGGAACCGATCGTTGTCCCATGACGTCGATCAGGTTGCCCTCCAACCCGTAGCGTGCCGCCCGCCACACCGCCATCCTCACGAGCTCGGCGCGAGGCCTCGCCGGTGGGCGGCCATCGAGCGCCTCGGCGTGACACGTGCGGACCAGCGCCCGCACCAGTCCGGCCACGGCGACGGCCTCGTCCACCGTCAGACATACGTCGGCGATGCGGAACTCCAGGGTGGGGTACTGCTGTGATGGGCGTACGTCCCAGTGGAGCCGGGCCGGATCGTCGATGCACTGAGTTTCCAGCATGACGCCGACGAGCCGGTCGTAGTCGGCTCGGGACTCGAACGGCTCGGGTATGCCTGCGGTCGGCCAGCGACGCCAGATCTCAGTCCGGAAACTGGCGTAGCCCGTGTCCTCCCCCAGCCAGAACGGCGAGTTCACAGACAGGGCCAGCACGGCGGGGAGCCACGGTCTCACCCGATTCAGGACCTGTATCGCCGAATCGGGATCGGCGATGCCGACGTGCACGTGACAGCCGCAGATGATCTTCTCTCGCGCCAGGCGCTGGTAGTCACGTTCAAGTCCGAGGTAGGCCTCTTTGGGTGTGGTCTGCGCGCCCTCTTCTTGCCAATGCGAGAAGGGATGCGTGCCGGACGCGGCGATGCGGGCGCCGACCCGCTCCGCCGCCGCCATGAGCGTGCGGCGCAGGCGGGTGATCTCCTCGCTCAGCTCCTCGAGGGTGTGGCACACGTCGGTGCCGTGCTCCACCTGGGACTGCTTGAACTCCTGGTCCAGTTGTCCTTTGCCGCCGAGCTCGCTTCCCGCGTCGTGGAGCACCTCCTCGGCTCGAGGGCGGAGGCGGCGGCTGTCGGCGTCGACGAGGAGGAACTCCTCTTCCACGCCGAGGGTGAAGTCCTCCGGGTTGCTCACACCGATGGCATCCCAGGACGCGAGGCTCTTTCGGGATGGCCGTCGAGGACTTGCTTGGTGGGTATCGTTCGGCAGCGATGCACGTCGCCTGCCTCGTCGGCTGAGGAGCTCAGTGGCCCCGGTTCTGGTCGCCATACCGACCTACCACCTCCACGAGGGCCGGGTGCTTCGGTGGAGGACCGGAGGGTTCGGCATCCCCGAGGGATACGTGTTCGCGTTGCGGCGTGCCGGCGCATGGCCGGTGTTGGTTCCCGGTCCGAGTCCGGACCAAACCGACGACCTTCTCGCCCCCTTCTCCGGGCTGCTCCTGGCCGGAGGGGGCGACGTGGACCCGGGACGCTACGGCGCCCAGCCACACCCGCTGACCTACGGGATCGACGCCGACCGCGACGACATCGAGCTGGCATTGGTCTCGGCCGCCCTGCGCCTCGGGCTGCCGACCCTGGCCATATGCCGTGGCATGCACGTCGTCAACGTCGCGTGCGGCGGAACGCTTGAGCAGCACTTGCCCGGAGTGCAAGGCCGCGACGCCCATGGCGATCCGACCGCCCACCGGTCGGTCATCCACAGCGTCGAGGTCGCTGCCGACAGCCGCCTGGGCGCAATCCTCGGCAATCGCCGTCTCGATCGCTGCATCTCGCATCACCATCAGGCGGTGGACCGGATGGGGTCGAGCCTCGTCCCCGTGGCCTGGAGCGGGGACGGACTGGTCGAGGCGCTCGAACCTCCGCCGGGTGAACCGTGGCTGGTTGCCGTGCAATGGCACCCTGAGGCGAACGCCGCTGAGGACTCGGCACAGCAGGACATCTTCAACGGCTTCACCCGTCGGGTGCGAGAGCACGCGGATCAAACCGGGCCGGCGAGCGCCCAGCGAGGGAACACCTCTCGAGGGTGACGCGCTCGACGACGTGAGGCCTGATCATGATGGCGTGGGTTGCCGGAGGCGGCTGCGCCCTCACTGTCTTCGGAAGGGACCCGTGGCAACGCGACGCCGGATCACCCCGAGGGGTGATCCGGCGTCGTAGGACCACGAAGGACTGGTTCGGGGAGCCGGGAAGGCCCTCGTCGTCAGCTCGAACCGTTGGAGCGGTTGGAACCGTTGGAACCGTTGGAACGGTTGGAACCGGAGTTCCTCGCCCCATCGTCGTCGTCGTCGTCGCCGCCGAGCAGGTCGCCGAGCAGGTCGCCGAGCAGGCCGTCATCGCCGTCGTCGTCCCGGTCATCGCCGCCACTGCGGGTCCCGTCGAAGGAACCATCGAGACACTGACCCTCGGAGTTCCTCGCTCCATCGTCGTCGTCGTCGTCGCCGCCGCCGAGCAGCTCCTCGAGCAATTCGCCGAGGCCGCCGCCGTCGTCATCTCCGTCGTCTTCGTCGTCGAAGCCACCGGCCAGAACATTGTCGCACCTGGCTTCGGACCTGTTGCCATCATCGGTCTGGGCGACAGCGACGGTCGGGACGACCAAGCCGAGGGAGAGCAGCGCAGCAAGCGCGAGCATGAGCTTTCGTGGGTTCACGGAAGTGATACCTCCTGGTGCAGGGGGGTGGCGCCCGGCAATTCGTTCGAAGCGGGCACCGTGGACAAATCGGCCCCTCCCCGCGTATCGGCACGGGCAAACATCACTCCTGGGAGACGTCGTACAGCACGGACCCGAGCCGTCGTCGTGAGAATCGGGCGCCGAGCGAGTGCAACACGGTGTTGTCAGCCGCCTCGCTGAGCGCGCTCGACGTCTGCCGTGACGAGCTGATCGAGGAACAGATGCGAGACCATGCAGCTCGAAGTGCCACGATCCCAGGGTGAGTGCCAACCGCCCGGAGTTGCTGTCCCAGCTCGGCGACGCGGTCGGGCCTGACCACGTGCTGACAGATCCGGAGGTGCTCGCCGGCTACTGCGTCGACTGGACGGGGCGGTTCCGGGGAGCGACCGCCGCGGTGGTCCAACCCGCGTGCACAGTGGAGGCGGCGGCGGTCGTAGCCATCTGCCGCCGCCACGGCGTGGCGCTCGTGCCCCAGGGAGGAAACACCGGGTTGGTGGGGGGAAGCGTGCCGTTGGCCGGGGAGCTCGTGCTCAGCCTGCGCCGGATGAGCGCTATCGCCGACGTGGACGACCAGGCCGGTCAGCTCACCGCCGGCGCCGGCGCGACTCTGGCCGGTGTGCAGGAGACGGCCGAGGCGGTGGGGTGGGCATACGGCGTGGACTTCGCCAGTCGGGACACGGCAACGGTCGGCGGGTCGATCGCCACGAACGCCGGAGGTCTGAGAGTCATCCGCTACGGCGACACACGGGCACAGGTGGTAGGTATCGAAGCCGTCCTCGGCGACGGTTCGGTCGTCTCCCACCTGAGTGGGCTGGTGCGGGACAACTCCGGCTACCACCTCCCGTCCCTCTTCTGTGGCAGCGAAGGCACCCTGGGTGTGGTCACCGCCGCCCGCCTCCGGCTCGTGCCACCGGTGCGGGAACGCGTCGTGGCCCTCGTCGCGTTCGACACCATCGACGCGGCGGTGGTCGCCGCCTTCGAGCTGCGTCACCACGTCCGCACCCTGGAGGCGGTCGAGCTCTTCTTGGCCGCCGGGCTGGACCTCGTGTGCCGGGTCGACCACCTGCCCCACCCGTTCCCCTCTCCCCACCCTGCCTTGCTGCTGGTCGAGGCGGGCGCCGATCGAAGTCCCCTCGACGACCTGGTAGCGGCGGTGAACTCGCTGGAAGGCGTGGCAGACGCGACGGTGGCCGTCGACGAGCCGCGACGAGACGAGCTGTGGCATTTCCGTGAAAGCCACCCGGGGGCCATCAGCTCCCTCGGCAGCCCGCACAAGCTCGACGTCGCTCTGCCCAAGGCTCACCTCGCCGAGTTCCTCCGACGGGTTCCCGACGCCGTGGCCGAAGTGGCCCCGGCAGCCAGCTCGTGGCTGTTCGGGCACGCAGCTGACGGCAGCGTCCACGTGAACGTGACCGGGCTCCCGCCCGACGACAACGTGGTCGACGACACGGTGCTGAGGTTGGCGACCGAGCTCGGCGGGACGATCAGCGCGGAACACGGGATCGGGTCGGCCAAACGGGCCTATCTGCGCCTCAACCGCAGCCCGACCGAAGTGGCCGCTTTCCGGGCGGTCAAGCGGGCGTTGGACCCGGACGGCATCTTGAACCCGAACGTTCTCCTGCCCGTGCAGAGCCCAGGTGCGTGAAGCCGGAGCGTTCCCGGTCATGCCGCGAAACGGCGGGAAGCTCAGTTCCCCCACCGCCCACCGCAAGAAAACCGGTAGGTCACGTGGTGACGGACCGCTCCCCCGGAGCGATCATGCTCACCGTCTGATCTCGTCGTAACCAGGTGGCGCCGTGCCGGTAGCAATGTCGTCGTCCGCGGCGGTGGCGATCTCCCGAAAAACGTCCAGGGGGACCGGGGCTTGGCTCATGTCGCCTGGCCATCCCGTCACCGTGTGGGAAGAGACCTTTGACGAGTGGATCCTCCTGCATCCCGCCAACCGGGTGGTGCTGTGCCTCCAGCAGCACAAGGCCAACCGGGGGGAGCCCTTCGACCCGGTCCGCACTGGCGCCGATCACGTGGGACTGAAGGTCGATGCCCGCAAGGAGCTGGACGAATGGACCGCGTGGTTCGCCGAGAACGACGTGGTCCACTCCCCCGTCGCCGATCGACCCTACGGGTCGGTCCTGTGCTTCAAGGACCCCGATGGCATCCAGCTCGAGATGTTCTTCCGCCAGCACTCACCCCTGAGGTCACTGACCTGGGTGACGTGTCCGGCGCGATGACTGCCGGCACGTACGCGTCTGTCTCGACGGTGATCTCCCGGAGCCGAGCCACGGACCCTGGTGCCGACATCAAGCCGATGAGCGGTCGCGCAGACGAGACCCGGCGGCGGCGACCGCACGTCGTCATTGCGTCGGAGGAGCGGAGGCGCGCGTCCTGGCCGAGCGGGGCCGCGACTGCGGACGCCGCCGCCACGCCCCCCTTCGCCCTCGAGGACGCGCTCGCAGCGCTCGAGGCCGGCGACACGCAACGGCACGGGCAGTGCTCGGGCCTCAACGACGCCTCTGCCGGCTGACCTCGCAGGCTCGGGCGAAGGACGTCACGATCGACGGGTCGCCGCCGGCGTGGTGGTGGGCGTAGGTGGCCAGCAGCGTGGGTGTGGCGAACCCGTCGACGCCGGAACGAAAGCGGCTGCTGAGCCGGAGGGCGCTTCCGGCCGGCTCACACCTCGAGTAGTGGAACTCGTGGGCGCGCAGGCGAGTGCCTGGCGGACCGATGACACTGCGTGTCGTCGTCTCGGCGTGCCGGTACCCGAGCGTCAGCCGATCACCGAGCCGTGCCGAGGTGGGCACCACGCCGACCATGGGCAATCCGTCGAGCTCTCGTGCGAGCCACACCAGGCCACCACACTCGGCCCAGGTGGGCAGTCCGGCGGCGATGCGTGCGCCGGCGTCGGCCCGGAGTGGCGCGTTGGCGGCGAGGGCCTCGCCGTACACCTCCGGGAAGCCACCACCGACGACGAGCCCGTCGGCGGCCTCGGGAAGCGCCGGGTCGTGGAGCGGGTCGAAGGGCACGATGTCGGCACCCGCCGCCTCGAGCGCCTCGACGTTGTCGCGGTAGAGGAAGGTGAAGGCGCGTCCCGACGCGACCGCCACGCGGGCACGGGTGACCGGCTCGGGCACGGTCACCGGCCCGGCCGAGAGCGAGGGCGCCGACCGGGCGATGGCCTCGACGGCATCCAGATCGAAGCCGCCGGCGACGGCGGCCGCCAGCCGATCGAGCGACGATCGCACGGCGTCCGGACACTCGGCCACGGGCACGAGGCCGAGGTGCCGGTCCCGCCACACCAGCCGGTCGTCGCGTCGGAGGGTGCCCACCACCGGCACGCCGAGTGGGGCGAGGGCATCGCGCAGGAGCTCCTCGTGCCCGTCGGAGCCGACGCGGTTGAGGACCACGCCGGCCAGGCGCACTCGGCGATCGTGGTCGCGGAAGCCCCCGACGAGCGCCGCCACCGACGCGCTCATCGCTCCGGCGTCGACGACGAGGACCACGGGCGCGTCGAGGAGGACGGCGACGTCGGCGGTCGACGAGGGCTCGCCGTCGGCGGCCCCGTCGAACAGGCCCATGACGCCCTCGATGACGAGCACGTCGGCGTCCGCAGAGGCGCGCGCGGCGAGCGGGCCCATGGCCTCGCGACCGCACAGCCACGGATCGAGGTTGCGGGGCGGACGCCCGCAGGCCAGGGCGTGATAGCCGGGATCGATGAAATCGGGCCCCACCTTGGCGCCCGCCACCGAGCGACCACGTGCGGCCATCGCGGCGAGAAGCCCGGTGGCCACGGTCGTCTTGCCGACGCCCGACGCCACGCCGGCGACGACGAGGCGGGGCCCGAGCGGCGTCAACGGCGGTGGCCGTGGCTCCGGCGGTGGTCTGCGGCCAGCGCCGAGTGGCCGAGCCCTCGGGGTTGCGCCACGCGGTCGGCCATCCCGGGCCACTCGGCGCGGTAGGAGCACGTGTCGCAGTTCGTGCGGTGCAGACCTTCGATGGCCTCGGCGCGCCGGCGGTGGATGACCGGGACGAGGGCGGGGTCGGGGCCGAAGTAGCCGACGTCGGCCACGGCGACGCCCGTGGTCTCGGCGAACTCACCCAGCTGGCCTCGGGCCCGCTCGACGAGCTTGCCCGTCGCCAGGAACCAGAAGAACACGGCGAGCGCCTGGTGGCCGAGCCGGCGGACCCGCTCCAGCGCCGCGGGCACCGACGGCCAGGTCACACCGGTGAAGGCCACGTCGACGTCGGGTGCGCCCGTCCACTCGGCAAGGAGGCGGGCTGCGCGGCACGCCTCGGCGTTGGCGTCGGGATCGGAGGTGCCGCGGGCGACGACGAGCAGGGGCAGCCCGGCGCCACCGGCGGCAGCGAGGTTCGAAGCGGCGATGGCGAGCAGCTCGGGAACAACGCCGAGCGGGGAGCCGAACAGCACCTCGACGCCCGGGTGGCGGGCACGGCCTTCCAGCACGATGGCGGGCACGTCGCTCTTGCCGTGGCCGGCGGCGAGCAGCATGAGCGGCTGCACGGTGACTCGTCGACAGCCTCGGGTGACGAGATCGTCGAGCACCGGCCCCGCCGGCGGGTCGGCCAGCTCGAGGAACCCCAGGTCGACGGCGAGGCCGGGCGACGCGGCGGCGGCCGCCTCGCCGAGAGCGCGCACCTCGTCGACGCCGGCGAGGCAGCTCGACCCGTGGGCGACGAGCAGGAGGCCGTCGGTGGCCGACCGCCGAGCCGGACGCGCCGGTCGAGGCGACCGGATCGGGATGGCGGTGGCGCGTGGGGTCAGCATGGGCGCCCTTCGCCCAGTCGGTGCAGGGCGTTGAGAGCGGCGGCGGCGGCGGGGCTGCCGCCGCGCTCGCCGGTGTTGGTCATGGAGACCGGTGCCAGCGGGCCCGCCCACAGGCGGGCCTTGGCTTCGGCGGCGCCGACGAAGCCCACGGGCAGCCCGATCACCGCGGCCGGCTCCAGGAGGCCGTGTTCGTGGAGCCGCAGCAGCTCGAACAGCGCGGTGGGGGCGTTGCCGACCACCCACACCGCACCGCGGGGGTGGCGCTCGGCCGCCAGCGCCGTCGCCGCCGCCGACCGCGTCGATCCGGCCGGCGCGACGGGGACGTCGGGGAGCAGACACGTCGTGGCCACGCCGGGGGCACCGGCGGCGACCATGGCCGAGTCGACGACGACGGGCGCCCCTCCCCCCAGCGCGTCGAGCGCGGCAGCGACCGCGGACTCACCGATGCGCACCGACTCGGCGAACGCCACGTCGGCGGTGGCATGGATGATCCGGGCCACCACGTCGCGTGCCCCAGGCGGCCAGACCGAGAGATCGACGCGCTCGGCGAGGATGCGGTAGCTCGCCGTCTCGATCGGGTGGATCGCCGTCACGTGGCGTAGCCCCGCGGCGTGACCATCCGACCTCCGACCACCGTCGTCGTCGAGCTACCGACGACAACCAGCGACAGCATGCCGACGGCCTCGGCGTCGAAGTCTCCCAGGGTGGTGAGAACGACGTGCTCGCCCGCACGGCAGGCGTCGGTGACGATGCCGACGGGGGTGTCCGCCGGGCGCTCCTGCAACAGGATCGAGCGGGCGGCATCGAGCTGCCAGCTCCGGCGCGCCGACCTGGGGTTGTAGAGCGCGACTGCCAGATCGCCCGACGCGACGGCACGCAGCCGCCGTTCGATCACCTCCCACGGCGTGAGGAGGTCCGACAGGCTCACCACCGCGTGGTCGTGGGCCAGTGGTGCGCCGAGCAGCGCGGCGGCGGCCGAGGCGGCGGTGACCCCGGGCACGACATCGACCGGTGGGGCGCCGAAGCTGGGCGCGAGCTCGTGGACCAGCGTGGCCATGGCGAAGACTCCCGGGTCGCCCGAGCACACCAACGCCACGCGGGCGCCGGCGCAGGCCCGGGCCAGAGCCTCGGTGCAACGCTCGACTTCGTCGCCGATGGGGCTTCGCACGACGCAGGTGGTCGGAGCGACCAGGTCGGCGCACTGGTCGACGTAGGGGCCGTAGCCGATGACGACGTCGGCGGCCCGGACGGCCGCGGTCGCCGCCGGCGTGCGGTGGCGGGGGTGGCCCGGCCCGAGCCCGGCGACGGCGACGGTGCCCTCCGGCCCGGCCCGCCGGGCCACGGCGACCGTGGAGGCGGTCCCCTTCCGTTTGGAGACGACCAGCTCCGCGCCAGGCCCGGCGGCGAGCAGGGCGGCGGCTTCGGCCACGCTCGCGGTACCCACCTCGGCGGCCACGGCCGGACTCGGGTTCGGCACGGCCACGCCGGCGAGGGCGGCGGCGGCGAAGGCCCGCACCGGCAGGCCGAACGACGTGACGACGGGGTCACCGCTGCGGCGGTCGATGGTGGCGACGAGCGCGAGGGAGTGGGGCGACAGCCCGGCCTCGGCGAGGGCCCTGTGCGCCAGGTCGACGGCCTCCTCCTCCGGCGAGTCGGAGGCGGCGCCGACCCCCACCACCAGCGACGGCGGGTGGAGGGCGACGGTTCCGGGCACGCCGTCGACGGTGCGGTCGGTGACCACCACGGTGGCCGGGCCGTTGCCGCCATCGAAGGGCACCGGCCAGTCGAGCGTGCGCTGCACCCGTGGCGGCGACCCGTCGAGCCAGTGGCGGGCCACGCCCGCCACATCGCCAGTGGCGACGAAGCCGGGCAGGGCGTCGAGGGTCGGCAGTCCGGCAGCGTCGGTGGCGGTGGTCACGACCGGGGTGGCGTCGAGCACCGCGGCCACCTCCCGGGCCAGGTCGTTGGCGCCGCCGCCGTGCCCGCCGCACAGCGGGACGACGAAGGTGGCGGTCTCGTCGACGCAGACGACGGCGGGGTCGGCGTCCTTGCCGGCCAGGAGCGGGCCCACGACACGCACGGCCACGCCGGTGGCACAGCACAGCACGAACGCGTCGACGTCGCCCCAGCGGGCCCGCACCGTCGCGCCGAGGTCGCCATGGGCGGTGGCGTATGCCAGTCGGCGAGCGGTCGCCCGGCCCGCTTCGGTGATCGACACCGACAGCACCGTCACGGCGTGCCCCACACGACGAAGACGGGATTCTCGGCGGCCAGGCGCAACCGGCGGTCCGGCCCGATCGGCACCCCTCGGCTCACCTGGACCTGGACGAGGGAGCCGAGGCGCTCGGCGGCGGCAGCAGCGGTGGCCAGGGCGGCGTAGGTGGCCACCGCGGTGCCGCCCGGCCGCAGTCGGGCGAGCACGGCGTCGAGGACGTCGAGGCCCCCGCCGCCGACGAAGGCACGGTGCGGGTCGGGCAGTGGTCGCAGCGCAGGGGGTGCCACGCCCTCCACGACGGTGACGGCGGTGCCGGCGGCGTTCTCCCGGATCCGCGCGCACGAGGCGGCGTCCCGCTCGACCGCGAACACGCGCAGCGCCGGCGCCAGCCGGGACGCCTCGATCGCCACGCTGCCGCTCCCTGCGCCGACGTCCCACACCACACCGGCCGCCGGCAGCTCGAGCTTGCCGAGGGCGATGGCGCGCACCTCCGCCTTGGTGATGAGCCCCGACCGGTGGGCGAAGGTGCCATCCGCCCCGCCCCAGCCCGTCGCCGCCACCGGCGAGACGCCACGACCGGGCGCCACGGCGACGACGACCGAGCGCGGGTCGAAGGTGCCCGACGCCAGGCCGGCCAAATCCGTGCGGGTGACCGACTCCGCCGGCTCGCCGAGCCGGGAGCACACCCACACGGCACGGGCGGGCGCGCCGGCGGCGACGGCGGCGGCGCCGACGGCAGAGGGCGGTGCCTCGGGCGACACCAGGACCGCCACCTTGTGGTGCGTGGCGACGGCGTCGGCAGCGGCGTCGACCGGGCGACCATGGCACGTCGTGACCACAGCGTCGTCCCAGGGGATCCCGATGCGGGCGAACGCGAGCGACACCGCCGACGGTGCCGGGTGCACGTCGAGGGCGGCCGGGCCGAGGCGGGCGGCGAGGACGCGGACGATCCCGAAGAACCCCGGATCACCCGAGGCGAGCACACACACCCGCGCCCCGCTGGCGGCCCGGACGGCGCACAGCTCGGCGGTCTCGTCGATCCGCCCCCACAGCTCCACCGGCTCGCCGTCGAGCCCGGCCGGGGCCAGGTCGGCGTGCTGGCGGCGCGAGCCGACGAGGACGTCGGCGGCCCGCAGTGCCTGCTCGGCCGCCGATCCGTACCACACGCCACCGTGGAGGCCCACGACCGACACGGCCCTCGTGCGCTCGCCCGGCTCGCTCATCGCACCGGCCGCCGGCTGGGCCGACCGGCCGTCGAGCCGGGCCGGCTGGGGAGGCGGAACGTGGTCCCGTGCGCCGGCGCGTAGAGGTGGCTGCGCGCCGGGGCCGGCCCGTCGCCGAAGGCATCGCCGACGAGCACCAACACCGTGCGGGTGGCACCGGTCGAGCGGATGGCGTCGGCCACCTCGCCCACCGTCGTGCGCACCACGACCTGGTCGGGCCACGTCACCCGGACGGCGACGGCGGCGGGGGTCTCGGGCGGATAGCCGCCGAGGAGCTCGGCCTGCAGCTCGTCGGGCCGGGCCCCCGACAGCAGCACCGCCATCGTCACCCCCACGCCGGCCAGGGCGGCGACGCCCTCCCCCGGGCGCATCGACGCCGCCGTCCGCCCGGGGAGCCGGGTCACCACGACGGACTGGGCGACGGTCGGGACGGTCAGCTCCCGCTCGAGCACGGCCGCGGCAGCGGCGACCGACGTCACGCCGGGAATGATCTCGAAGGCCCGGCCGTTGGCCCGGCACCAGTCGAGCTGCTCGGCGATGGCGCCGTAGAGGCTCGGATCACCCGAATGCAGGCGGACGACCCGGGTCGAGTTCTCGACGCCGGCGAACACTTCGAGGACGTCCTCGAGGGTCATGACCGCCGAGTCGTGGCGCACCGCCTCGGGGCGGCAGTGGTGGAGCACCTCGACCGGCACCAGCGACGACGCCCACACCACCACGTCGGCCTGCCGCAGCCGCTCGGCGCCCCGGATGGTCAGCAGGTCCGGGGCGCCCGGCCCTGCCCCCACGAAGGAGATCACTCGAACGCCGGCGCGATGACGGCGGAGAGGTAGCTGGCGGGACGGGCGGCGACGTCGGCCACCGCCGCCACCCGCTCCCCCGGCATGCCGAGGAGCTCTCCGATCACCGCGCCGTCGAGCCGGCCGGCCTCCCGGAGCCGGTCGGCGACAGCGGCGACCTGGCGACCGCCCTTGTAGACGACCACGGTGCAGGACGCGTCGGCGAGGGCAGCGGCCAGCGCGCCGCCGGCGGCGCTCACCGACGACTCGTTGGCCGGCAGGACCAGGAACGACTGCTGATCGTCGGCGAGCACGGTGCCCGACCGCGCCGCCAGCTCCTGGAACGCCATCACCCCCGGCACGGTGAGCACCGGCGTCCCGGGCCGGCGGTCGAGGACGCCGGCGGCCACGGACGAGAACGTGGAGTACAGGTTCGGGTCGCCGAGCGTGATGAACGCCACCTCCTCGCCGACATCGAGCAGTTCCACGACGCGGTCGACGGCGCCGGCCAGCGCCGAGGCGCGGGCGGCCTGGTCCCTGGCCATGACGAAGACGAGGCGCTCGACCACCACGTCGGGCGCAGCCTCCCGGAGGATCGCCTCAGCCCGCCCGGCAGCGGCGACGTCGGTGCTCGGCGCCACCACCGCCCCGGCTCGCCGCACGGCCCGCAGGGCTCGCACGGTGAGGAGGTCGGCGGGGCCCGGCCCCACGCCGACGCCCACCAGCCGCCCCGACACCGGCGCCTCAGGCGGCGACGGCTCGTGACCGCCCGACACCAGCGCGTCGACCGCAGTGCGCAGGAGCTCGGCCTCCGAACGGTGCGTTCGCTCGGCGAGCGCCGCCAGCCGCCGCTTGAGGCCGTCGGGGATGTACACCGACGTCTTGCGCACCCACGTAGGGTAGTGGGTAGGGCATGCCGCCGATCCCGCCGTCACCGTCGCCCACCGAGGCGGTACCCACCCGGCGGATCGCCGTGGTGGGCATCGGCGCCGGCGACCCCGACCACCTCACCCTCGGGGCGGTGCGGGCGCTGAACGGGGCACACGTCGTGTTCCTGGTCGACAAGGGCCAAGGCGCCGCCGACCTGCGCCGGGCGCGCGTCGAGCTGTGTGCCCGGGTGATCGACCCTGACCATCCCTGGCGCCTCGTCGAGGCGGAGCTCCGCGGTGCGCGTGACCGGGACGGCGGCGACCACCTCGGCGCCATCGCCGCGTGGCGGGCCGAGCGCGTGGAGGCGTACGCACAGCTCGTGCGCCAGCTCGCCCCCGGCGAGACCGGCGCCTTCCTCGTCTGGGGCGACCCGGGCCTCTACGACGGCACGCTGGCGATCCTCGACGCCGTACGCACACAGGACGGCGCGCAGTTCACGACCGAGGTCGTCCCCGGCATCAGTGCCCCGGCAGCGCTGGCGGCCCGCCACGGCGTGGCGCTCAACCGGCCCGGCGAGGCGATCCAGATCACCACCGGGCGCCGCCTCGCCCGGGACGGGTGGCCGGCGGGCGTCGACAATGTCGTCGTGCTGCTCGACACCTCCGACGCCCTGCTCGGCCTCGACGAGGACCTGCGCGTGTGGTGGGGGGCGTACCTCGGCCTCCCCGGCGAGCGGCTGGTCGCCGGCCGTCTGGGCGACGAGCGGGAGAGGATCCGCTGCGAGCGGGCGCGCGGGCGCGACCGGTACGGCTGGCTGTTCGACACCTACCTGTTGCGCCGGCGCAGATGAACGTGCTCCTGCTGGCGGGCACCGCCGAGGCCCGCCAGCTCGCCGGGCTGCTGGCCGACGACGCCGGCGTCGCCGTCACCGCCTCGCTCGCCGGCCACACCTCGGTGCCCGCTCCCTACCCCTGCGCCGTCCGCACCGGCGGGTTCGGCGGCACCGACGGGCTCGTGGCCTACCTGCGGGCGGCGGCCGTCGATGCCGTGGTCGACGCCACCCACCCGTGCAGCCGGACGATGCCCCGCCACGCCGCCGACGCCGCCGCCCGTGCCGGGGTGCCCCGACTGCGGCTGGCGCGCCCACCATGGGCGCGCCAGCCGGGCGACGTCTGGCATGACGCCGACGACGTCGACCACGCCGCCCGGCTGGTCGCCGAGCTCGGTGTCCGCCGCGTGCTGCTGACCCTCGGGCGCTTGGAGCTGGCCGCCTTCGCCGGCGCCGGCGCCGGCGCCGGCGCCACCGCCTCGTTCGTGGTGCGGACCGTCGAGCCGGCCGACCGTGTGCCGCTGCCGCACGTCGAGGTCGTTGTCGCCCGTGGGCCGTTCACCGAGGCCGAGGAGGTCGCCCTGCTGCGCGAGCGAGCCATCGAGGTGGTCGTGACGAGGAACGCCGGCGGCGACGAGGCCAAGCTCGCCGCGGCGCGTGCGCTGGGCCTTGGCCTCGTCGTGGTCCGCCGGCCGTCGACGCAGCCAGGCCCCATGGTGGAGACGGCCACGGCCGCTCGGGACTGGCTCCTGAACGTGCGCCGCTGAGCACCACAGCCGCTCGTGGCCCTGGTCACCTCGCCCGGATGGTCGCCGCCAGGTTGATCGGGTCGAGGTCGTCGACGGGCACGTACCGGGCTGCCATCGCCTCGGCGAGGTGCGCCGCCAGGCCGAGGCGCGCGCCACCCCGTTCACAGTCGAGCACCATGGCCGCCACCCCGTGGCGGCGGACGTCGGCGGCGGCGGCGACGGCGTCGTCGACCGCACCGGATGATCCCGTGGCGCGGCCGTCGGTGAGGATGACGAGGAGGGCGTCACCACCGTCGCGGGCCGCGGTGCGAGCCAGGCCCAGCCCGGTGCTGATGCCGGCGGCGAGCGGCGTCTCGCCGCCGGTGGCCAGGGCGGCGAGGCGATGGCGGGCGACCTCCACGCTCGAGGTCGGCGCCACGAGCACCTCGGCGCCCTCGCCGTGGAACCCGACGAGGGCGACGCGGTCACGTCGCTCGTAGGCGCCGGTGAGGAGGCCGAGGACCGTGCCGCTCGCCGCCGCCGCCCGCTCCGGGGCCCCCATGGAGCCACTGAGGTCGACGCAGACGACGATCGTGCGGGGCGTGGCCGCCACCCGGACGGTCGAGCGGAGATCGGATGGTGCAACCGGCGCACCCGGCTCGACGGCTCGGCGTGCGCCCAGGGCGCGGGCGGTGGCGAGCACGCTGACGGCGCCGGTGTCGGTCGCCGGCGTGTCGCGCACGGCGCGGCCCCGTTCCCCCGCTCCCGCCGCGGGAGGGGGCGCCGGCGGCCGGCGGGGGGGCCCGAGTGGAAGGGGAGCCGGCTCCGGCGCACGGCCAGGCGAGTCGTCACCGGCGCCTTCCGGCGGCGGGTCGCCGAGCACGTCCTGCAGCGACCGGGCGAGGTCCTCGGCGGGGACCACGGGCGGGTCGAACGGCCGGCGGCGGCTGCGATGGGCGAGGGCGAGCGGCGCCACCCGCCGGACGTCGTCGACCGTCGCCTCCGCTCGACGTTCGAACCCGGCGAGGGCGGCGGCGGCCCGGCACAGCACGAGGTCGGCTCGCAGCCCCTCGGCGCCGACCTCGACGGCCAGGCGCGACGCCGCCTCGAGCACGGCGTCGGGGATCGCCGCCGGGCGGCTCACCAGTGGGATCGACGCGGTGTCGCCGGCATCGGGGACCCTGCCGGTGGCGTCGAAGCCGAGCCGGCGTCGGACCGACTCCACGCGGGCGGCGACGTCGGTGGGGGCACGGACCTCGACGCACAGGCCGAAGCGATCGAGGAGCTGGGGCCGCAGCTCACCCTCCTCGGGGTTCATGGACCCGACCAGGACGAACCGGGCCGGGTGGCGGTGCGACATCGCCTCGCGCTCGATGACGTTCACCCCGGACACCGCCACGTCGAGGAGGACGTCGACGAGGTGATCGGCGAGGAGATTGATCTCGTCGACGTACACCACACCACCGTCGGCGGCGGCGAGGAGGCCGGGTTGGAAGCGCAGCCCACCGCCGGTGAGGGCGGCGCGGACGTCGAGCGTGCCGAGGACCCGGTCCTCGGTGGCGCCGAGCGGCAGCTCCACGAAGGGCACGTCGCCGAGCAGGGCGGCGAACCCGCGGGCGAGCGTCGTCTTGGCCGAGCCCTTCTCCCCCCGCAGCAGCACACCACCGATGCGGGGGTCGACAGCGGCGAGGCGGAGGGCGAGCTTGGCGTCGTCCTGGCCGACGACGGCGTCGAACGGGAACGGGAACGGGAAGGCGTTGCTCACCGCCGCTCCTCCCAGCCCTCGGCCTCGAGCACGGCGTCGACCAGCGTCTTGCGGGCGAGGTCGGAGGCGTCCCACATCCCGCGGTCGTCGGCTTCGAGCAGGCGCTCGGCGATGCTGCGCAGCGCCCACGGGTTGGACGCCTCGAAGAACGCCCGCATCTGCGGGTCGGCCACGTAGGCCTGGGTGACACGCTCGTACATCCAGTCCTCGACGACCTCGGCGGTGGCGTCGTAGCCGAACAGGTAGTCGACGGTGGCGGCCAGCTCGAACGCCCCCTTGTAGCCGTGGCCCCGCATGGCCCCGATCCAGCGCGGGTTGAGCACCCGGCTGCGCACGACCCTCGCCGCCTCCTCCCGCAGCGACCGCACCGTCGGGTTGGCCGGATCCGCGGTGTCGCCGAACCACGCCTTGGGCGTCTCGCCGGTGAGGGCACGGACGGCGGCGACCATGCCGCCGTGGTCCTGGAGGTAGTCGTCGGAGTCGAAGATGTCGTGCTCGCGGTTGTCCTGGTTCTTCACCGCCACCTGGATGGCGGCGAACCGGCGCCGCATGGCGGCGGGGTCGGCGTCACCGCGGCGGTCCCGGCCGTACGCGAACCCCGACCACGCCAGGTACACCTCGGCGAGGTCGGCCTGGGTCCGCCAGGAGCCGCGCTCGAGGATCGGCAGGATGCCCGAGCCGTAGCCGCCGGGCGGCGGGCCCCACAAGCGGGCGTCGTCGGCGCCGGCCGCCCGCACGGGGTTGGTCTCGGGTGGCTCGTCGAGGGCCGCGACCAGCCGGACGGCGTCGTCGAGCAACTCGATGACGTGGGGGAAGGCGTCGCGGAAGAACCCACTGATGCGCAGGGTGATGTCGACCCTCGGGCGACCGAGCTCCTCGATCGGGATCGGCGCCAGGCCGATGACCCGCTGCGACTCCCGGTGCCAGGTGGGCGCCACCCCGAGGAGGGCCAGCGCCTGGGCGACGTCGTCGCCGGTGGTGCGCATCGCCGCCGTGCCCCACAACACGAGCCCGACGGTGGTCGGGTGGGTGCCGGACTCGGCCAGGTGGCGCTCGACGAGGCGGTCGGCGAGGGTACGGCCGACCTGCCATGCCAGCGGGGACGGCACCGCCTTCGGGTCGACGGAGTAGAAGTTGCGGCCGGTCGGCAGCACGTGGGCGGCCCCGCGGCTCGGCGCGCCGCTCGGCCCCGAGGGCACGTGGCGCCCGGCGAGGCCACCCAGGAGGTTGCCGACCTCGTCGCCGGTCCGGCGCAGCGCCGGCACCAGCCGCTCGGCCACCCACCGCAAGGTGGGGTCGTCGGTGGCCTCGGGACTCCAGCCCCGGCCGGCGAGGGCGACGACGCGACGGCGGCACTCCTCCTCGACCTGGTCGACCTCCACCCGGCCGGCGCCGGTCAGCGTGATGCCGAGCTCGGTGGCGACCGTGGCCCGCAGTGCCGGGACCGGACCCTGCGGGAGCCGGGTGACGGAGACGACCGTGTCGACGAGGGCGTCGCCGTCGGGCAGCCGGCCGAGCACGTGGAGACCGCCGCGGATCTGGGCGTCCTTGAGCGCACAGAGGTAGCCGTCCACGTGGAGCACGAAGTCGTCGAAGTCGTCGTCGTCCGGCGGCGCATCGCCGAGGTCGAGGTCGCGATGGATCTCGGCGCCGACCAGCACGTCCCAGACCTCGGCCCGCAGCGCCGGTGCCTTGCCCGGGTCCATGGCGGTGACCGAGGCGTAGGTGTCGAGGAGCTGCTCGAGGCGGGCCAGGTCGTCATAGGTGTCGGCCCGGGTCATCGGAGGTGGGAGGTGGTCGACCACCACGGCGTGGGTCCGGCGCTTGGCCTGGGCTCCCTCTCCGGGGTCGTTCACCACGAACGGGTAGAGCAGCGGCAGGTCAGCGAGAGCGGCGTCGGGGAAGCAGCCGGCGGAGAGGGCGAGGGCCTTGCCCGGGAGCCACTCGAGGGTGCCGTGCTTGCCGAGGTGGACGACGGCGTCGGCGCCCCACCCGCCGTCCCGGCGCTCGGTGGCCAGCCACCGGTAGAAGGCGAGGTAATGGTGCGGCGGGGGCAGATCCGGCGCGTGGTAGGTGGCGATGGGGTCGGCACCGAAGCCCCGCGGGGGTTGGATGGTCACGAGCACGTTGCCGAGGTCGATGCCGGGGAAATGCAGCGCCCCGCCGTGGGCGTAGACCTCCCCCGGAGCCGGCCCCCAGAAGGCCTCGACGGCGGCGCGGGCCTCCTCCGGGAGCGTCGCAAACCACGTGGCGTAGGTCCCGGATGCGAAGGCGCCGGCGGCGGCCGCCACCTGGGCATCCGAGAGCTGCGGCTGGTCGTAGGTGAGATGGTCGGCCAGCTCGGCCATGAAGGCGTCCCCGTCGGGCGGGATGCGCTCGATCCGGTAGCCGGCGGCGGCCATGGCCTCGAGCAGGACGATCGCCGATGCCGGCGTGTCGAGGCCGACGGCGTTGCCCAGTCGCGACCGCTTCGTCGGGTAGGCGGACAGCACGACGGCGACACGCCGGTCGGCCGGCGGTGTCCGGCGCAGGCGAGCGGTGCGGACGGCGAGAGCGGCGAGGCTGGCGGTGCGCTCGGGATCGGCGCGGGTGGCCACGACCTCGCTGCCGGCGCTGCCCCCGTCGTCGACGACCTCCTTGAACGTGAACGTGGGGCCGATGATGCGGCCGTCGAACTCCGGGATGGCGACCCCGGTGGCGACGTCGAGCGGCGCCAGACCGGCGTCGTCGGCGAGCCAGGCCTGGCGGGACCGGCTCGACGCCGGGGCCTGGATCACCGGGACGTCGAGGCCGTCGAGGTCGGGGACCTCCCAACCGTCGCCTCCTTCACCGGCGGAGCCGGCAGCGAGGGTGGAGGTGATCACGACGTCGACGTCGTGGTGGCGGCACAGGTCGAGGGCGGGGACGGCGCCGTCGGCGTTGCGGCGCAGCGAGTACGTCCAGATGGGCAGGGCATCGGCACCGGCGTCCTCGAGCGCGTCGCACAGGGCGGCGATCGACGTCGTGTTCCCGGCCACCAGGTGGGCCCGGTAGAAGACGACGGCGACGAGCGGCCGCGCCGGTCGCCTGGTTGCCCCGGGCCGGCCGAGGCCGGCGCCCGGCCACACCGCCACGTCGGGGACCGGCGCCGGCGGGTCGAAGCCGACGCCGGTGAGAAGGACGGCGTCGCCGAGGAAGCGCAGGAGGGCGGCGACGTTGGCGGGTCCGCCGCCGGCGAGGTAGCGGTGTGCTTCGGCGACGACGGCGGTCGGAACGGTCGAGACCGCCATCAGGCCGGCGTCGGGATCGGCTTCGCCGCCCACGGCGACGAGCGGGATGCCCCGGTCGGCACACTGGGCACGCAGGGACGCCACCCCGTCCTTCCAGGCGTCGATGCCGCCGAGCAGGCGGACCACGACGAGGCGCACGCCCTCCAGCGACGGCGGTGCGCCGACCCGGTCGGGATGGAACCACCGGACCGGCCCGAGCGCCTCGGGGAGGTCCTCGACGATCGACCGGAGCGCGAGGATCTCGGTGTCGGCGTTCGACCCCACCAGGATCATGGCGAAGACGCGACGGTGCCGGACGGAGCGTCGCTGGCGGCGCGGTCGAGCAGCCACCCCAAGCCGAGCCCGATGCCGCCCCACAGCAGCGCGAGGGCTCCGAGGCTCCGCACCCGGAAGTCCCACACGAGGTCGGCCGGCAGCCCCGCCGCTGGATCGGGCCCGGACGGGAGCCCCACCAGCAGCAGGCCGTAGGCGACGACGCCGGCAGCAGCCACGACGAGCGTCCTGGTGTACTCCGGCAGGTGGTTCCGTAGCGCCCCCGACAGCCGCGTCAGCAGCACGGCGACGACGACTGCGCCGACGAGGCTCAGCGCGTAGCGGAGCGTCCGGCTCCCGGTGTCGGCGCCGGAGTCCGCGCCCGGAGGGCTCGCCGGGTAGGCGAGGGCTGGGACGAGGGCCAGTGAGGTGAAGGCGACCGCCGCCAGCCACGACGCTCGGGCCAGCTCCGATGCCGCCGCGATCCGGTGGCGGACGGCGGCGTACACCGTGCCGAACACGCCGGCGGCGACGACCGCGTACACGACGGACGCGGCGGCCCCCCCGCCCTTCTGCTGGCCGCGGGTGAACAGCGCCTCGCCGTCGTGGCCGTCGGCCGCCTCCTCGAGCCGCACGGCGGCGTCGATGGTCGGGCCGACGACGACGGACACGTAGGCCGCGAGCAGCACGCCGACGGCCACGCCGACGGCGAGGGCGCGGGAGACGACCGCGCCGTAGCTCCACCGCACTGCGGTGCCCGCCGTCAGTGGCAGGGGACGCCGAAGGCATGGCGCCCGTCGTGGAACAGCTCGTGGATCGTCGTCCAGGACTCGGCCAGCAGGGCGCCGTTCTCCTGGAGTACCAGGTACATGCCGAGCAGCCCGACGCCGGCGACGAGCCAACCGATGAGCGGGACGCGGATCGCGTCAGGGGTGGGCAGCGGGTGGACCGTCGCAGCCATTGGTTCCTCCATCCTCGTGGTTGCCGAGGCTCGGCGGTGTCCTGGCTCCCAGATCGCCGCTCTCCTCCGCCTTCCAACCCGAGGGCCGTGGCGACACTGGAGGATCGCTCCCTGGTGACAGTTGCGGGACAGCCCCGGATTCGCACCGGCGTTCCCGACGAGCGAGCGGACTCTAGCTCGCCATCCGGCTGCGGGGTGACCGGCGTGCCACTCCCCCGCCGACAGGCCGGCTCAGCGCCATGAGCCGCGCCCCCCGTAGGGATGGAGCCGTGCCAGTCAGCGTCGCGGCTGCAGCGGCTGGAGAACGTCCGAGCTGGCCTCGGGTGCGCTTCGGCGGAGGAGCGTCAACGACGCCGCCGTCGGCGACAGCGACTGCTCGCGTGCGAAGCGGTCGAGGGGCTGGCCGAGATCTCGCACGGCGGCGACCAGGTGGACCTTCCAGGCACCGTCCTCCCGTCGCATCTGCAACATCCGGAGCTTTTGATCGGCCGCGGAGGTACGCAGCACCGCCGAGTCGCCCACGATCTCCGCCTGATCGAAGGTGACCCCCTCGGCAGTCGAATCGTCGATCAGCCCGTCGTCGACGGTGAGCGCCATGAACCCGCGGCCATCCAGGGCGTCGAGCTGGCCGGCGGAGTAGCGGAAGCGAGCGATCAGCACCGTGGTGACGTCGACGACCGGGAGCTGGTCGAGCTCGGCTTCGGTGGCGTGGAGGGCGGCGTCGAGCAGCGCGGCGTAGTAGTTGTGCGTGCCCCGGCTCACCACCGCCGAGGCCGCCTCACCGTCCCGGTCGAGCACCGCTGCCTGATAGGCCTGCCAGGCGGCGAAGGCGCCCGCCTGGTCAGCCGCCAGCGCAGCCGCAGCATCGGCGGACGGATCCGGGGTCGACTCGACGTCGACCTCGGAGACGGGAGGGTCCAGGGTCACGTTGCGATCGGCACCGGCCAACAGGTCGCTGCCGGCCTCGCTCCCACAACCGACGACCAGCAGCGCGCATGCGGCGACGAGCGCTCGCCGTTTCGGCACTGGTCGAGAGTACCGGCTGGTGCCACCGGCACGTCCTCGCCCCCATCGACCGCTGGATGGCGCCGTCTGCTGGGGCCAGAACCGTGGGGAAGGGCAAGGTCGGCGGTCACTCGACCAGGTCGCGGCCGACCCGCCCGCTGCGCAGGAGCTGGCGGCGGCGCTCGGGCTCGTGCAAGCGGAAACGCACCCACGCCCAGACCAGGGCACCCAGCCCGGCCGACTCCAGCAGGATGTTCGCCGCCCCGCGTTCCACGCTGGGCAATCTCTGGGCACCCACGTCGGTCCCCAACCCCGGCCACCAGAAGACGGTGGTGTCCGCCCATGCCCCATCGAGCACCAGGTGCAACAAGATGCCGATGGGCAGGCCCAGGAGGCGCCGGCGCAGCACGCGACGGCCTCGGGTGGCCAGCATCACCCCCACCAGAGACCCGGCGGCGGCCAGCAGGGTGTGCGCCGGCCATGGGCCCACGCCGAGGACGCCGACCAACCCGTCCACCACGTCGGGGAGCAGCGCCCCAGCGGCGACGAAGCGGAGGTCGAGGGCGGGATCACGAAACACCACCCAGACGGCGACCACCGCCATCCCGGCGAACCACAGGATCACGTCACGAGAATGCGCCCGCACTCTTCATGGCGCACCACCGCTCCCGGCGAGGCCCGGCGCACGGCGTCGAGCTCGACCGCGGGCAGGGCCAAGTGGCACCCGGTGCAGCGACCTCCCTCGAGCCGGGCGACGCCGATCCCGTCGAGACGGCGGCGAAGTCGCTCGTAGGTGGCGAGGAGCTCGTCGGGGATGCCCGCCGCCACCTGCGCCCGCTTCGACACCTCGCTCGCCATCACGGCGTCGATCTCCGCCTCGTGTCCCGCCACCACCACCCCCAGCCGGGCCACCTCGGCATCGAGCTGGCGGCGCTGGCCCTCCAGGGAGCCCTGTTCGTGCTCGATCGGCTCGGCGGCCTCCATGAGCTCCAACAGCTCGTCCTCGAGCTCCCGGGCCCGTCTCGCCAGCGCCTCCACCTCCGATGCGAGTGCCTGGAGCTCGCGCGGCGCCTGGACCGTTCCGCCGTAGAGCCGCTCCTGGCTGGCTGACCGCCGCTCCTCGAGTGAGGCGATCTCGTCCTCCAGGCGCCGCTGGCGGCCGCGAAGCTCCGCTGCCCGCTCGACGACCGAGGCCAGTCGCCGATCCACGCGGGCCGAGGTCTGCGCCAACTCCTCCAGGGACCGGCGCTCGGAGAGCGTCGCCCGCCGGTGGCGGAGCTGGTCGACCGCCAGATCGTGGGCCTGCACCTCCAGCAACGCCTCCAGCACCGTGTCAGTCGTCATCATCATCATCGTCGTCGTCGTCGTCCGAATTGCTCCTGGAGTCGTCCGAGTCGTCCTTCTTGCGACGTTCGGACTCGGTCGTGGTCGTGGTGGTCGCGTCGTCGCCCGACGGGTTGTTCGACGAAGAGCCATCGTCGTCGTCGTCTTCCTCGGTGGCGCGCTCGAGAAACCGCTCGAGCTCCGGGCCGGAAAGCGGCGGCGTCTGCCCGCCGGACGATCCGTCGTCGTCCTCCGACGAGTCCCCCTCGCGCTCGCTGCCGTCCGTGGGCGCCGCCATCTCCCCCACCACCTGGACCCCGTCGCTCGGCGGCTCCTCGCCCTCGAGGCGCAGCATCGTCCCGTCGCCGGCCGGCGGCGCGTCGGGGAACGGGACGACGGGCTGGCCGGCGAGGGCCGGACCCATGTAGGCCTGCCAGATGCGCGCCGGGTACGAACCTCCCGTCACCCGGACGCCACCGACGTTGCGCATCTGGATGTTGCCCTCGGGCGATCCCATCCACACGGCGGTGGAGAGCTGGGGCACGTAGCCGACGAACCAGGCGTCGGCGTAGTCCGACGTGGTGCCGGTCTTGCCCGCGGCCGGGCGTCGGTCGGCGAAGCGAGCTCGGGTGGCCGTGCCGCCGGAGACCACTCCCTCGAGCACCTCGGTGGTGAGACGGGCGGTGTCGACCGAGATCACCTGCTCGCCCTCCGGCGTCGTCTGGAACAGGCGCTCGCCGTTGCGGTCGAGCACCTCCTCGACCAGGTAGGGCTCGTGGTGGACCCCATCGGCGGCAAAGGTGGCATAAGCCCCCGCCATGTCGATGGGCAGCACCTCCAGCGAACCCAGCGACATCGATGGCCGGTCGGACGGCAGCGGGGTGGTGATGCCGAGGCGCTCCGTCGTCTCCGCCACCTTGTCGAGGCCGACGATCAGGCCGAGCCGGGCATAGGCGCAGTTGACCGAGTTGCGGGTGGCGTCGGCCAGGCTGACCACCCCGCCCGCCGAGCCCTCGAAGTTCTCGACCTCGTAGGGGTCGGGTGTGCCGCCGGGGTTGGGGACGCGACAGGGCCCCCGCCCGTCGATGGTGGCGTTGGTCGAGATGCCCTGCTCCACGGCGGTGGCGAGCACGAACGGCTTGAACGAGGAGCCGGGCTGTTGGCCGGCGCCCTGGGTGGCGATGTTGAACTTGTCGGTCTCGAAGCCCCGACCCCCGACCATCGCCCGGACCGCACCGCTGGCGGGATCGACGCTCACCACCGACGCGGTGAACGGCCCGGTGGGGTCGGGGACGACGGAGGTGACCGCCTCCTCCGCCAGCGTCTGCAGACGGGGGTCGAGCGTCGTCGTGATGGTCAACCCACCCTTGAACAAGGCGTTGTAGCGGGCGGCGTCGTCCTCGCCGATGCGGGGATCCTTGAGCAGGCGCTGGGTCACCTCCTCGACGAAGTAGTCCTTCGGCTTGGGGAGCAGGTCGAGGTTCCGGCGCTCCGTCGGCACGGGTTGGGCACGGATGAGCTCGGCGGCCCGGTCGTCGATCTGGCCCACCGCCACCAGGCGGTCGAGCACCACGTCACGGCGATCGGCGGCGAGCTCGGGGTAGAGGAACGGGTCGTAGCCGATCGGATTGCGGATGAGTCCGGCGAGCAGGGCCGCCTCGGCGTGGCCCAGCTGGCCGACGTCGACCCCGAAGTAGATCTCGGCAGCGGCCTGGACGCCGTAGGCCCCGTTGCCGAAGTAGACGGTGTTGAGGTAGCGCTGGAGGATCTGGTCCTTGGTCATCTGGTCCTCGAGGCGAAGGGCCAGCACGGCCTCCTCGACCTTTCGCGACAGATCCTGCTTGGGGGTGAGCAGGGCGTTCTTCACCAGCTGTTGGGTGACGGTGGAGCCGCCCTGCACGATGTCACCGGCCGACACGTTGCTGACCAGAGCCCGCGCCGTGGCGCGCAGGTCCATGCCCCCGTGCTCGTAGAAGGCGGCGTCCTCCACGGCCAGCACGGTGTCGATGACCGCCCGTGGCACCTCGGCCAGCGGCACCGACTTGCGGTTCTCCTCCCGGTGCAGCACGGCGAGCAGGCTGCCGTCATTGGCCAGCACCACCGAGCGCTGCGACAGCGGGTTGAGGTCGATCTCACCGACGGGTGCGACCGATCCGGCGTGCAGGAGGGCGTTGGCGGCCAGAGCCAGGGCGGCGATGCTGGCCGAGGCCAGGGCACCCACCAGCACGACCACGGCCAACAACCGCGGCCCGCGGCCCGCGGCCCGATCGAGCTCGGCCCCGCCTCGTCTGATGCTCTCGGGGACGCCCACGGCGCCGCCAAAGCTACCGGAGCGCCCGGCCCACCACCGGGCGGCCATGGCGCGCGCTCGACGACTCTAGAGTCGACTCCAAGGATGACCCGGTGAAGCGCAGCCCCTGGGCCCTGGCGGCCGTCGTTGTCGGCCTGGCCGTGGTGCTCGGCGCCACCTTCGCCCTACTCGGCGGCGGTGGCACCCCGGCCGCCGGGCCCAACGCCCTGGTCAACCCTCCGGGGTTGATCACGGTGAACAACAGCCCCACGGTCGCCCGCCACCCCGACCGCCCGGATCACCTGGCCGTCACCCACCGCCTCGATCGGCCGGGCTTCTCGGCGCTGCTCGAGTGGTCCGACGACGGCGGCGCCACCTGGCAGCCGACGTCGCTCCCCCTGCCCGCCGAGGTGGTGCCGTGCGCTGCCTCACCCCAGCGCCTGGCCTGTCCGTTCGCCCCCAGCGCAGCCTTTGGTCCCGACGGGACCCTCCACGTGATCTACGTCAGCCTCCAGGGCCCCGGCAACACGCCTGGTGCGCTGTGGGCGTCGACGTCGACCGACGGCGGGCGCACCCTCGCTCCACCGGTACGGGTGGCCGGTGAGCTCACCTTCCAGCCCAGGCTGGCGGTCGGCCCCGACGGCGTGGTGCACCTCACCTGGCTGCAGGCCGCCGAGGTGGCCCTCAACCGCCTGGTGGGCCAGGCCCGGGTGGTGGCTTCCCGATCCACCGACGGCGGAGCGTCGTTCTCGACGCCGGTCCCGGTGAGCGACGCCGG
>JAHWJH010000219.1 GCA_019348555.1 Actinomycetota bacterium | reverse complement strand
GATCCTGGGCGCCTCACCGGCGGCACGCCCGCCCCGGGACACGGTGATGAGGCTGACCCCGAGCGCGACCACCCCGGCGAGCGCCAGAGGCCAGGCCAGCGAGCGTCCGCCGCCCTTCCCTGCGCTGCCAGCAGCTCGCGCCGCCCGCTGGACCTTCTTCCTCGAAGATGCTCGTCCCATGGTCGGGAGCCTAGTCCTACGGAGCGTCGTAGCATTGAAGGGAACGTCCGCTTGGATGGCAGGCGCCTGAGCGTCTGGAGACGGTGAGACCCGACGCCGCGTCTACGGTCTTCAGCGTCACGCTTCCTCCTCTGCTGGCGCAGGCGTACTACAGTCCGTCACCGGTACGCTGGCCGAATGATGAGGGTGCGTAACTGGTGACAAAGCTTCGCACTGGTGAGCTGGAAGCGAACGTGATGGACGTGTTGTGGGACCGGGGAGGCTGGCTCACGCCCGGCGAGGTCCATGAGACGCTCAGCGCCGAGCGCCCTCTGGCCTACACCACCGTGATGACCATTCTCGTGCGGCTGTGGCAGAAGGGCCGACTCGAGCGTCAGCGGGACGGGCGTGCCTACGCCTACCGGCCGCTGCAGTCTCGAGAGGAGCACGCCGCCGCCCGGATGGCCGAGTTGCTCGTGGACGCGCGAGACCGCCCGGCGGCGCTGGCGCACTTCGTCGATTCCCTTGCCCCTCGCGATCAGGCTCAGCTGCGAAGGGTCCTCCGGGGCACTACGGCGGACCACTAGTCGGTCGTGGTCTTCGTCATCCTCCTCAGCGGGGGGCTGCTCCTCGCTCTACCCGGGCTTGCCCACCGCCTGGCAAGGCGGGTTCCGCCCGAGCACTGGGCGCGGGCCTCCGCGGCTGCCCTCGTCGTGGGCGCGGTCATGGTCCAGCTCACCGCCCTCCTCGTCGCCGCCCCGACCGTGCTGCGGGCCGTCGGGGTCCACGCCCTCGCCGCGGCCTGTGAGCGCCTCCTCGGGCCCATGACCCCGGGCGGCGACGTCGTCGGCTGGACAGCGGCGGCGCTCTCCGTGGCCCTCCCCGTGCTCGTCGGGCGCCGCATCGCCACGGCGGTACGCACCCGTCGACAGCTCGAGGTGGAGCCGTGGCTCGGCGACCACCAGCCCTGGGAGGGCCACGACCTCGTGGTGCTTCCGTCCGACGAGGTGGTGGCCTTCAGCGTCGGGGGGCCGAGCTCCCAGATCGTCGTTTCGCGACGTCTTGTCGCCGCCCTGTCGCCGCCCCAGCTCCAGGCCGTCCTGCGTCACGAGGCCGCCCACCTCGCCCACCGCCACCAGCGGTTCCTGCTCGTGGCCAACGCCTTGGACGTTCGGCTCCCGTACGTGCTCGGCCCTCTGAGGAGGAGCACCGCCAGCTTGCGCGTGGCGCTCGAACGCTGGGCGGACGAGGCTGCTGCCGGTGCGGAGCCGCATGCCCGCGATGACCTTCGCGATGCGCTCTTCACCACCGTCACCGCCGCGGTCAACTCCACGGTGCCGGCGTTCTCCACCGCGGACACGGTCCTGGAGCGGCTCCGTGCCCTCGAGGCGCCGCCGGTTCGTCTGGTACCAGCACGGCACGCCCTGCTGTCGTCGCCGGCGTTGGCCCTCACCGTGCTGGGCGTGGTCGCACTCGCCTTCTGGATGGGCGACATCCAGGTGGTGCTCGCCATGGCCGGGCGCTGCCCGGCGTAGGCACAGGACGCGTGAGCCGGGCGGCGCTGTCGCGGCTCGAGGCAGCGTGACATCGCCGATACCGCCACCGCGAACCCTCGTGGGCCTCTGGGTCGCGGCAGCGGTGGTCTTCGGCGGACTGTTGGTCGTGACCCGCGCCGCCGAGGGCCCCCTCGACGACACCGACCCGGCGTGGCAGCGCCCAGGGTTCGTCGATGCCGGTCCCCTTCCCGCCCCGGCGCCTGCGGTCACCGAGAACGTCCCTGCGGAGGGTCGCCCGTCCGTGGTGTTCTTCGCTCGGCCCGACAGTCTCGGTCGGCTCTGCCATGCGCTGGCATCTCACGACTTCGGTGAGGACGTCGACGTGGTGATCGTCGTCGCCGGCAGCGACCAGCGGTGTCCCGGAGGCACCCCTGTCGTGGGCGACCCGCTCACCGCCATCCCTCGTGGCTACGGGATGCGCGAACCGCGCGGGGGAGGGGCTCCCGTCGGCTACGCCGTCGTCGACCGCGCCGGCTGGGTCCGCTACCGCACGCTGGATACGGCCAGTTCCGAGCACCTGGATGAGGTCGAGACGATGGTGAGGGCGACGCCATGATGATGCCCCGCACCGCTGCGCTCGCCGTCTCGATTCTGGCCGGATGTTCGATGATCGGGCGTCTCGCCGGCGGATGGCTCCTCGCACGATTCCCCCTGCGGCCGAGCTGTCTCGCGTGGTTCGCGGTGTCGGCGACGGGTCTCGCGGGACTCGCCGTCCTCGACGACCGGGTCGCGCTGCTCGTGAGCGTCGCCGTCTTCGGCCTCAGCGTCGGCAACGTACTGCTCCTCCAGCCGGTCGTCCTCTCGGAAGTGTTCGGCGTGCGGGACTTCTCCCGCCTGTACGCAAGGAGCCAGCTCATCGGTACGGCGGGGATCGCCGCCGGGCCGATCCTCGTCGGGGTGCTCCGCGACGTCGCGAACGGCTACGGCCCCGCCTATCT
>JAHWJH010000218.1 GCA_019348555.1 Actinomycetota bacterium | reverse complement strand
GAGCCGATCGACGCTCGCTCCCCTACCACGTTCGCCTCCCGTACAAGGGCGCCGTGGCCCACGTGGACGCCCGCTCCCAGCGTCGCTCCCTGGTACAGCACCGCGTAGGCCCGAACTACCACACCCGGCTCGAGCAGCAGCGGTGCCTCGTCCGGATCGGCAGTGGGGTGACCGAGGACGCACGGGCCCAGGATCCGGGCTTCCTCGAGTCCCACCACCGGGCCGAGGATCTCGACACCGTTCACGCCGAAGGTGCCGCCGGTCACGAGGCCAGCGGGGATCTCGTGAAGCCGACCTCGCCGGCAACAGGCACGGCCGTCTCGACGGCTACTGCCCGCCCACCCTCATGCCAGGAGCGCTCCGCCGCCTCCAGGGCTTCGACCACGTGGAGACCGAAGCGGCCGTCGGAGCGGCAGATCTCGGTTCCGTCGATACATGCGAGGAAGTGGGTCAGCTCCTGGGCCAGCGGTTCCCTGGGAGCGATGTAGGGCGCCTGGACATCGCCGTGGCGATAGGTGAGCTGGTGCTCCCCGAAGTTCTCCGGATCGGGTACCACCACGCCCTTGTCGTAGATCTTTACCGGCTCCTCGTTGTTGAGATCGTCGTAGACCATCATCTGGCGGTCGCCTACCAACACCGTGCTGCGGGTCTTGCGAGGCGCCAGCCACGAGACGTCCACCGATGCGACGATCCCGGAGGCGAAGGAGAGGTTCACGAAAGCGACGTCCAGGCAGCCAGCCCTCACCACGCTCCGGCCCGATGTTTTCGCCGAGACAGGGAACTCACCGAGTAGGTGGAACAGGATGGAGAAGTCGTGGGGGGCGAGGTCCCAGATCACCCCCACGTCCCGCTGGTGGAGCCCCAGGTTCAGACGTGAGGAGGTGGCGTACTGCACGGTGCCCAGCCGACCCTCGTGCAGGTACTCCGTCATGCGCTCCACTCGCGGACTGAACAGGAAGGTGTGGCCGACCATGAGCACCAGTCCCCGTTCCTCGGCGCAGGCGACCAAGCCGAGGGCCTCGTCCACCGAGCCCGCCAACGGCTTCTCCACCAGGACGTGGCGCCCGGCGTCGAGTGCCTGGTGGACGAGCCCGGCGTGGGAGCTGACGGGCGTGGCCACCATGACCGCCCCAACCTCGTCGTCCTCCAGGGCCTGGTCGAGAGACAGGCAGTAGCCAACCGCCGGGTACTGGGGAATGACGGCGGCGATGCGATCGAGTGAGTTGTCGACCACCACCACCGAGTCGGGGCCGACCAGCGCCACCAGGTTCCTCAACAGGTTGGGCCCCCAGTACCCCATGCCGACGATCGCCACCTTCATCGCGTCACCTCGACAGCGGCCGCCAGCGCGTCGGCGCAGTGGTCGACGAGCTCGTCGGTGATGCCCGGATACAGAGGAAGGGACAAGACGTTTGCGGCAAGCGCCTCGGCGTGGGGAAATGCTCCCTTGTCACCTAGTTGAGGGCAGGCCGGCTGGCGATGGATGGGCGTGCGGTAGTGGACTGAGGCGCCGACGCCCAGGGCGTGCATCTCGGCCAGTACGGCGTCTCTCCTCGGCACGCGAGCGACGAGGAGGTGGTGGGCGTGACAAGCACCCGGCGCGGTCTCCAGAAGCCCTACCCCCTCCATCGTCGCCAGCCGTTGTCGATAGCGGGCCACCGCCTGACGACGAGCCGCCTGGGCCGCCTGGAAGTAGGGAAGCTTCGCCGTCAGGAACGCGGCTTGGAGCTCGTCCATGCGCTCGCAGAAGCCCGGAACCACATGCACTCCTCTGGGGTGCTCGCCATGGCTGCGCAGGAGCCGGACCCGTCGGGCCAGTTCGGCGTCGGCAGTGGTGACTGCACCCCCGTCGCCCAACGCCCCGAGGTTCTTGGCCGGATAGAAGCTGAACCCGGCGGCGGCACCCAACGAGCCGGCTGGGCGACCTCGCCAGGCGGCCCCCAACGCCTGGGCGGCGTCCTCCAGGAGGAACAGCCCGTGACGATCGGCGATGGCCCGGAACCGATCGGCGTCGACCGGTTGCCCGTACAGGTGCACGGCAGCGATGGCTGCCGTGCGTGGAGTGATCGCCGCTTCCACGGCGTCAGGATCGAGCAGGGCGGTGTTCGGATCGACATCGGCCAGCACCGGCGTCGCCCCGGTGGCGAACACGGCCTCGGCGGTGGCGAAGAAGGTGTTGGGTGGGAGGACGACCTCGTCGCCCGCTCCCACGCCAGCGGCGCCGAGGGCGAGGTGCAGCGCTGCGGTCCCCGATCCCACCGCCACGGCATGGGGCACGGAGACCTGTTCGGCCAGCACCTGCTCGAAGCGCTCCACCTCGGCTCCGCCCACGAACGACGACGAGGCCAGCACCCGCTCGAAGGCGGCGCGCAGCTCGGCGGCCAGAGGCTCGTGCACGACCTCTAGGTCGACCAGGGGGACGGGGCGATCGAGCGTGGCTCCTGACGTCAGGCTGTATCGCGGTTCCACAACACCGCCTTCGGTGTTCTCGCCAGGATGCGCAGGTCGAGCACGAACGACCAGTGAACCGCGTAATACACGTCCAGTTCCGCACGGTGGGGCCACGCGACCGAGCTGCGCCCGTTCACCTGCCACCAGCCTGTCATGCCGGGCTTCACTGCCTGGACCGTGAACAGCCAGTCGTCGTAGAAGTGCAGCT
>JAHWJH010000217.1 GCA_019348555.1 Actinomycetota bacterium | reverse complement strand
CGCTTCGTTGGGCCGAAGAACCGGAACGAGCGCTCCCCGGCCGATCCCGGCGATCAACACGGTGGCGCCGGCGAGGACATAGGCCGCTACGGGGGGATGAAGGATGACGGCCGACATCAAGGCGAGCGCGGCGAGCGCTGTGAGGGTGATCCGCGGGGCCAGCACGAGCGGAACAGCGAGAAGCCCAGCGGTCACTGCGGTCACGAGGGCTGCCGAGGCCTGCAGTCTCGACGGGGAGAACACGACCTCGCTGATGAGGACCTCCTTGGCTAGCGCTTCAGACTGACGACCACCGGAGACTATGGATGATGGCCACATCACCGGTAGCACCCTCCCGGTGGAATGGGCGGCCGTCCCGCCCGACCTCCTCCCATCCGCCCCGCCCGTCGTGCCAACCTTGGAGCCGGCATGCGCGGCTACCTGATCGTCCTGTCCGTGGCCCTCGGCACCACTCTGGTGCTGACGCCGCTGGTGCGGAGGCTGGCGGTGCGCATCGGAGCGGTGGTCCGCCCCGACGACCGCCGGGTGCACGAGCGCCCGACACCCACCCTGGGCGGGCTCGCCATGTACGCCGGCTTCCTCGCCGCCATGGCCGTGGCCAACCGGCTGCCGCAGTTCGAGGGCGTCTTCGGCGACACGTCGGAGGCCCTCGGGGTGTTGCTCGGCGCCACCGTCATCTTCGCCGTCGGCCTGTTCGACGACCTGCGGGAGGTCTCGGCCCCGGCCAAGGTGGCCGGGCAGGTCCTCGCCGGCAGCGTCCTGTCGCTGTTCGGGGTGACGATGCTGTTCTTCCGCATCCCCTTCGGCGACATCGTGCTGCTCTCCCCCGACCTGGCCCCGCTGGTCACGGTGCTGTGGGTGGTGGGCATGGCCAACGCCGTCAACCTGATCGACGGCCTCGACGGTCTGGCTGCCGGCATCGTCGCCATCGCCGCCGGCGCCTTCTTCCTCTACGCCGACCGCTTGTTCGACGAGAACCTGCTGCCCGACAACAGCGTCAGCCCCCTCATCGCCATCATCGTGCTCGGCGTGTGCCTCGGGTTCCTGCCCCACAACTTCCACCCGGCACGCATCTTCATGGGCGACGGAGGCTCGATGCTGCTCGGCCTGCTCATGGCCACGCCGACTCTGCTGGTGGGAGGCCAGACCAACGAGGGCTTCAGCGGCCAGACCTTCTTCTTCTTCGCCCCGCTGTTCATCCCGTTCTTCATCCTCGGCGTGCCCATCTTCGACATGGCCTTCGCCATCGTGCGCCGGGCCAGCCGCCGCACCGGGGTGGCCACCGCCGACAAGGACCACCTGCACCACCGGCTGATGCGCCTCGGCCACGGCCAGCGGCGGTCGGTGCTGATCCTGTGGGCATGGACGACGATCCTGTCCGCTCTGGTGCTCTACCCGGCGTACACCAACCAGGGCAACGCCGTGGTCCCGCTGGGCGTGGCGGCGCTCGGCGTGGCGCTCTACACCTTGTTGCACCCCCAGGCGCGCCGAGCGCGAGCCAACGGCGGCGAGCAGCTCCCCCTGCCCCCCGAGGCCGATGGTGCCTCATCGACGGCCGAGGCGGAGGATGAAGACGAGAAGCTGCGGACCGCTCCGGTCGAGCACCAGCCCGGCGTGCACTAGCCTCCGGAGGCGAGCAGGGCAGGGGTCGGGGAGATTTGCCGCGTTCGACACCCCGGCTTAGATTGACCGAAAATTCACGAGCTCGACGTGGTGCGACAGGGGAAACGACGTGGACCCGCGAGAGCGGCTCGAGACCTACAACGGGGCGGGCGATGCCTGGGCCCAGGCGGTGGAGTTGACCGTCACGCCGCTGATCTTCGGGTTCCTCGGCTCCCGCGTCGACCTGTGGGCCGGCACCAGACCGATCTTCACCCTGCTGCTGAGCGCATTCTGCCTGGGCTACGTGGTGTGGAAGGCCGTCACCGCCTACCAGGCCCGGATGCAGGTGCACGAGGCACGCCTGCTGGGCGCCCGCCGGCAGGTCGGAAGGGCATGAGCGCACCGGGCTCGCTGAGCACGCCGGTCGCCGGTCCCGCACCTGAGGTCGACATCGCCCACGACCTGGCCCGGCGGGCGCTTCCCGTGGCGCCGGTGGCCATCGTGGTGTGCGGCCTGTTCTGGGGCGTCCAGGGCGCCTTGTCCGCCGCCTACGCCGTGGTGCTGGTCGTGGTCAACTTCCTCGCCGCTGCCGCGCTCATGGCTCGCGCCGCCCGGATCTCGGCGGCCATGCTGATGGCCGCCGTGCTCGGCGGCTACCTGGTTCGACTGGGGGTCCTCACCGTGGCCGTGATGGCCGTGCGAGACGCCGCCTGGGTGGAGATGGTGCCGCTCGGCCTCACCCTGGTGCTCACCCACGTGGGCCTGCTCGTATGGGAGGCCCGCAAGGTCTCCGTCACCCTGGCCTTCCCCGGGCTCAAGCCCGCCGGCGCTCCCGGCCGGAACCAGAGAGGATGATGTCGACCATGCCCGGTCTGGCGCTCGAGTTCCCCCCGGTCAGCCACGTCACCGAGTGGCCGACGATCTTCGGGGACGGCCTGCTGGCCGTGAACAAGGTCGTCCTGTTGATGTGGCTGTCGGTGCTCATCGAGGGCCTCCTTCGGTGGTGGGTCAGGACTTGTCGCGTACGTACGCGCCGGGGGCGGGGGCGCTGGCGGGGTAGGTGGGGCTGCCGAA
>JAHWJH010000216.1 GCA_019348555.1 Actinomycetota bacterium | reverse complement strand
CCGCGCCAGGCCCTGGACTTCGACTGCGGGGTGCGGGCCTATCCCCCCACGCACCCCGACGGCTACTGGCGACTGCGGTGGATGGAGGCCGACCGCCGACGGGAGACGACGGCCACCTCCAAGGACGAGGTGCTGGCCAAGGCCGCCGACGTGGTGGAGCGCCTGGCCCAGGGTCGGCCCACCGACTGGGCCCAGGCCAAGGGCGAGGCCCTGGTGGCCCACTACCTCGACCCCACCAGACGACCGGCCCGGGGACGGGCCTGGTCGCTGCGCCACCGCGAGGAGCAGCAGGCCTACTGCACCCGCTTCGTGACCCCGGTCATCGCCGACGTGGAGCTGTCTCGCCTGAGCCGGGTGCACCTCGCCCGGATCCTGGCCCAGGCACTCACCGCCTCGGTGGCGGCGCACCTGCGCCGGTGCTGTTCGGCCATGGTGGCCGCCGGCCTGGAGGAGGGCCTGCTCCTGGCCCGCCAGGACGTGCTGCGAGGGGTGCACTGGAGCCCACCGGCGGGTGAGGCCCCCACCGACGACGACACCCCGGGACGCTTCATCGACGAGGCCGACATCCCCACCCCACGGCCGTGGCCGCCCTTGCCTCGGCGGCGACGGAGCACTCCAGGCGTGGTGGCGGGAGCTGCAGGTGCTGGTGGTGGCCTACTCCGGGCTGCGCTGGGGGGAGATGGCCGCCCTCACCGCCGACCGGGTGGACGCCTCCCGGCGCCGCATCGTCGTGGACCGCCAGGTGGTGGAGACCCGCCACCAGCTGTGCCTGGGGCCGCCCAAGAACCGCCGCCGGCGCACCACTATGTACCCGGCCCGCACGCCAGGTGCCATCGACCTGGCCCCTATGGTCGAGCGTCGGCTGGCGGAGATCGCCCCTGAAGACCTTCTGTTCCCTTCGCCCAGGGGCTGCTGGCCCCGGCGCTCGAACTACCGGCGCAACACCTTCGAGCCGGCGGCCACCGCCGCGGGATGGCCCCGGAGCGCCGAGGGGCGCTGGGCGTGGACCTTCCACTCGCTGCGCCACGTGTTCGCCACATGGGCCCTGGCCCAGCCCGGCGCCCGCATCGAGGACGTGTCCCGGCTCCTCGGGCACTCCACCGTGCGGGTCACCCAGGACCTCTACATCTCCCCCGACGGGGACCTGTTCGAGCGGTTCTACCGGGCGACCAGGGCTGACTGACTGATCCGTCTCGAGCCGGCCGCCCCTCCCGACCCTCGGGCAGGTAGCGCTCGGTTCCGGAGCTACCATCGAGTCACGCGCTTTCCCCCACATCTTCCCCCACTGGTCCGCTTTCCCCCGGGTTTCCCCCAGCGTTCCGGACCCGTAGGGACCCACCTAGACACATCGGAAGGAGGGATGGCCGGACCGAAACCCCCAGGTCGAAGGGGCTTTGGGAGGAAAACAGCAGGCCAGGGGACGTAGCTCAGCTGGCTAGAGCACCTGCTTTGCAAGCAGGGGGTCGTGGGTTCGAGTCCCATCGTCTCCACCGCGAAAGTCACCCAACACCATCGCCAACGCCCGCCAGCTGCTCGGCACCAGCGTCCTGCCGGTCATCGGTCGGCTCCGGGTCGACCGCACTTCGACCGAGCGCTTGGAGGAGCTCTTCAACGGGATGGTCGAGAAGGGCTACGCCACCAGCACGATCGACCGGAACTGGAACTACCTCAACCAGGCGTGCCAACACGCTCTGCGGGAGCGGAGGATCAAGACCAACCCGGCGGCGAACGTGCTCCTGCCGGCGGTGCGACCGTCCAAGCCCCGCAAGAGCTTCACCATCGAGCAGGCCCAACGTCTCCTGGTCGAGGCCATTCCCGCGGACAGCCGCCCGGCCATGTGGCTGACCGGGCTCATGTGCGGCCTGCGCCCCGGCGAGCTGGCCGGCTTGCGCTGGTGCTTCGTCGACCTCGACTCTCAGTCGCCCAGCATCGATGTGGCAGAACGGGCACTGGAGGTTGGCGACCGCTACGTGGGCCAGACGGCACCGAAGACACCTCGCAGCCGCCGGCGCATCGGCCTGCATCCTCTCCTGGTGGCGGCGCTGAGCCGCCACCGCGAGGAGCAGCGTCTCCTCGGCCTGTTCGACCCGGAGGGGTTCGTCTTCTGTACGCGCAGCGGGACGCCGATGACCATGTCCAACCTGCGTCGGGCTTTTCGCCAGCTCTGCGAACGGGCCGGCCTCGGTTCGGACTGGACCACCTACGAACTCCGACACTCGTTCGTGTCGCTCGTCTCGGACCAGCTCGACGACCTTGTCAAGGTTGCCGATCTCGCCGGGCACGTGGATACACGTACCACCGAGGGGTACCGCCACTCGGTTCGGCCGTCGCTACCGCATGCGATCGAGGCGTGGGATCGGCTGCTCGACCGGGGCAGCACACCGGCGACACAGGCCGACGTCGGGTAGGGATCGTGGAGGATTTGATCCTGCTGACTCGGGAGGAGGCGTGGGAGGTGCTCCGAGTCCTGGAGCGAGCCGTGGACGCCGCCGACCGATCAGGTACCGAGGATGCTGAGGCGAACGCCGCATTCAGGGTCGTTGCCAGCAAGTTGTTGCCCGACCTGTTCCCCGACGACTGACGGGGCGTACGCTTGGAGCGATGGTGGACGAGCGGACGACCGTCGTGGTCCGGGGTCGGGACAGCGCGCTCTGGGCGAACGAGCGGACCGCCGGCGGGTCATGGTCGGGATGGCACTCACTGGGAGGTCGGACGACCGACCGGCCCGCGATCGGCGTGCGAGGCTCCAATCTGGTCCTGGCCGTCCGGGGCACCGAC
>JAHWJH010000215.1 GCA_019348555.1 Actinomycetota bacterium | reverse complement strand
CGATCAACTGACCCCGGAAAAGGGGGGCAGACGTCCTGTCGCCGGCCGGTGGGCTTCCTTGGGCAGGTTCCCCCACCGGCCGGCGACAGACGCGCGGTGACTGTCGCCCCTCCTTCGTAGGGTTGCCGATGTGCAACTGCGAGAGGAAGCCGAGGACCTGCTCCGGGTCCTGACCGGACGACCGGACGCCACCTTCCGCCACGGGCAGTGGGAGGCCATCGAGACGCTGGTGGCCGAGCGCCAGCGCGCCCTGGTCGTGCAGCGGACCGGCTGGGGCAAGAGCGCGGTGTACTTCATCGCCACCCGCCTCCTGCGCGACCGGGGCGCCGGGGCGACCCTGCTCGTGTCGCCCCTGCTCGCCCTCATGCGCAACCAGATCGATGCGGCCACGCGCCTCGGCGTGCAGGCAGCCACCATCAACAGCACCAACCGCGACGACTGGCACGAGATCGAGCAGCGCATCGGCCGTGGCCAGGTCGACGTGGTGCTGATCTCACCGGAGCGGCTCAACAACCGGCGCTTCCGCGAGACCATGTTGGCCGACCTGGTGGACTCCATCGGGTTGTTCGTGGTCGACGAGGCCCACTGCATCAGCGACTGGGGTCACGACTTCCGTCCCGACTACCGCCGCATCCGACAGGTGCTCGAACTCCTGCCCCCCGACGTGCCGGTGCTGTGCACCACGGCGACGGCCAACGACCGGGTGGTGGCCGACGTGGTCGACCAGCTCGGTGACGACCTCCTGGTCACGAGGGGCCCGCTCGACCGGGAGGCCCTCCACTTGGCCGTGGCCGACATCCCCGACCCGGCCGCGCGCATGGCCTGGCTGGCGCAGCGGCTCCCCGACCTACCGGGTTGCGGCATCGTCTACTGCCTCACCGTCAACGACGCCCATCGGCTCACCGAATGGCTGCAGCGCAAGGGCATCGACGCCGTGGCCTACACCGGCCAGGGCGAGAACGACGACCGGGTCGAGATCGAGCGACGGCTGCTGGCCAACGAGCTGAAGGCGGTCGTGGCCACCTCGGCGCTGGGCATGGGCTTCGACAAGCCGGACCTTGCCTTCGTCGTCCACTTCCAGAGCCCGGGATCGCCGATCGCCTACTACCAGCAGGTCGGTCGGGCCGGCCGGGCCCTCGAGTCGGCGCACGGCATCCTGCTACGGGGTCATGAGGACGTCGACATCCAGGACCACTTCATCCGATCGGCCTTCCCTCCACGTGAGCAGGCGGAGACGGTTGTCGGCCTGTTGGCCGAGCGGGAAGAGCCGGTGTCCATGGGCGAGCTCGAGACCGTCGTCAACGCCCGCCGCAGCCGCATCGAGGCGATGCTGAAGGTCCTCGACGTCGACGGCGCCGTCGAGCAGGCCCAGGGTGGGTGGCGCCGGACCTCGCAGCCGTGGAGCTACCCGGCCGAGCGGGTGGCCTCCGTCACGGCCCAGCGGCGAGCCGAGCAGGCGGCCATGCACGACTACGCCGCCACGGAAGGCTGCCGCATGGGATTCCTGCGGGCACTGCTCGACGACGGCGCCGCCACTGCGTGCGGCCGTTGCGACCGTTGCACGGGGGTGCCCCTCGACCTGGCGGTGCCGACCGAGCTCGTGGCCGAGGCCGGCGCCTTCCTCCGAGGTGCGCAGTTGGCCGTGGAGCCCCGGAAGCAGTGGGTCCGGGGCGGCTCTCGACCGAGGATCCCGGCCGACCGGCGAGCGGAGACGGGCCGGGCGCTGAGCGTCTACGGCGACGGGGGGTGGGGCTCGGTGGTGCGCCAGGCCAGGCACGGCGGCCGCCCCTGTCCCGACGGCCTGATCGATGCCACGGCACGGGTGGTCAACGGCTGGCGACCCTCGCCGCCGCCGGCGTGGGTGACCTCGGTGCCGTCGACCTCGTCGGGTGAGCTCGTCACCGACTTCGCCCAGCGGGTGGCGTCCGCCCTCGGGCTGCCGTACCGGGAGGTGCTGCGCCGGACCCGTCCGGGGAGGCCTCAGAGCGAGATGCAGAACAGCTTCCAGCAGCTCCGCAACGTCGACGGCGCCTTCGAGGTCACCGAGCCGCTCGCCGACGAGCCGGTCCTGGTGGTCGACGACCTGGTCGACTCGGGATGGACGCTCGCCGTCGTCGCCGACGCCCTCCGGGGGGCCGGCGCCGGCGCCGTCCACCCCTTGGTGCTGGCCAAGGCGCGGGGCGGCTGACGGGCCACCGTCCCGGGTCGTCCTCGTCGCAGGCTCAAGCCGGCGGGTCGGCGTCGGAGGAGGGCGGCGGCCGGAGAAGGTGGGCCAGTGGCGAGATGAACACGCTCACCCCGGTGGCGCCTCGGGCCTCCATCCACCTCGCCAGCTCGGCAGCCGAAACCAGGGGTGCGTCATCTCCCTCCTCGACGTAGGCGCCGCTGTCGAGGATGGACCCGCTCGCACCCTCGAACGATGCTCCGTGCACGTGTGCGTCGTGAAAGCTGGTTCGCAGCAGCACGGCGTTGGTGAAGTCGGCTCCGGTCAGGTCGGCGTCGATGAACGACACCTCGCTGAGGTGCGCTCGGCGGAACCGGGCGCCGCGGAGGCAAGCTCCGTAGAACTCGGCGCGCCCGGCGTACACCAAGTCGTCGAAGGTGGCCCCGGTGGCATCAGCTTCATGGAACTGGGCCTTCACGATCAAGGCTGCGGTCAGGTCTGCCTCGCGCAAGCTCGCCCCGCCCAGCCGGGCGGCGTCGAGGTCGGCGTGGCGCAACGACACCCCGTCCAGGCACGCCCCGTAGAGCTGTGCTGACTGCAGGTTGCACCCGTCGA
>JAHWJH010000214.1 GCA_019348555.1 Actinomycetota bacterium | reverse complement strand
AACTTCGTCGCCTACGACCCAGCCAAGTTCGAGGACGAGCTGCGCCGGAGCGGCCGAACTGACACCGGCCCCCAGGTCATCCTCAGCCCCGTCGAACTGCGCCTGGAACCGTTCCAGGAACGCCTCTTGGAGCTGATCGAGGTTGCACGCGAGCAAGACCACCACCGCAACCTCCTCGTCTCGGCGACCGGCACCGGCAAAACGGTGATGGCCGCGCTCGACTACGCCGCGCTCCGTTCTCGGCTCAGCCGGTCCCGCTTGCTGTTCATCGCTCATCGGGAGGAGATCCTCGATGCGAGCATGGCGACGTTCCGATACGCCCTGCGTGATCCGTCGTTCGGGGAGAAGTGGGTGGGCGGTGCCCGACCAACGGAGTTTGAGCACGTCTTCGCGTCGATCCAGAGTCTGCACGCCAGCCGCCTCGATGCTCTCCCGGCCGACCACTTCGACGTCGTCATCGTCGACGAGTTCCATCACGCCGCGGCCGCCTCGTACCAGCGGGTGCTGGACCACCTCGCTCCGGTCGAGCTCCTCGGGCTCACGGCCACGCCGGAGCGCAGCGACGAGCTGCCGATCCTGCACTGGTTCGACGACCGCATCGCTGCCGAGCTCCGGCTCTGGGACGCCATCGACCAGCAGCACCTCTCGCCGTTCATGTACTTCGGCATCCACGACGGCCTCGACCTGCGCCAGATCCCGTGGCGTCGCGGTCGGGGGTACGACGTCGACGCCCTGAGCACCGCCTACACCAGCTCCGACGCATGGGCTCGCCTGGTCGTGCACCAGGTGGCCCAGCACCTCGATCCCGCGGCCATGCGCGGGCTCGGCTTCTGCGTGAGCATCGACCACGCCCGCTTCATGGCACAGCACTTCAACCGGCACGGCATCGCCGCGGTCGCCATCTGGGGCGACAGTCCGAGGGCGGCTCGGGAAGCCGCCCTCCAGGATCTGGCCGCCGGGCGCACCCGCATCCTGTTCTCCGTCGACCTGTTCAATGAGGGCATCGACGTCCCCGCCGTTGATGTGGTGCTCATGGTGCGACCCACCGAAAGCGCAACCGTGTTCCTGCAGCAGCTCGGTCGAGGCCTGCGCCGTAGCCACGGCAAGGACGTGCTCACCGTCCTCGACTTCGTCGGCCACCAGACCAAGGCGTTCCGGTTCGACCTCCGCTACCGCCGAATGCTTGGCCGGAGCCGCCGGGAGATCGAGCGCGACGTGGCGGAGGACTTCCCCTTTCTCCCGGCCGGCTGCCACATGCAGCTCGACCGGAAGGCATCAGAGATCGTCCTGCGGAGCCTGCGTGACGCCATCCCGTCGCAGTGGCCGGCCAAGGTCGATGAACTCCGATCGTTGCGGCGAGACAACCCCGAGATCGAGCTCTCCGGCTATCTCCACGAGACCGGCCTCGACCTCGAAGACGTCTACACCGGATCGAAGAGCTGGTCCGACCTGCGAGAGGCCGCCGGCGCCGCCGTCGCCACTGCTGGCTCGCACGAGATCCCGCTGCGGCGCGCCGTGGGCCGGCTGCTCCACATCGACGACCAGGAGCGGATCAGCACCTATCAGCGCCTGCTCGAACGGCCCAACCCGCCGGTGCTGGCCCAGCTGCGGGAGAGGGACCGACGGCTGGTGCACATGCTGGCCGCGGCAGTCGCCGGGCGTGCGCTCAGCCGGGACCAGACGGCCCAAGACGCCGTCGACCTGCTCTGGGCGCACCCCCAGGTGCGAGCTGAGCTCCTCGAGCTCCTCGCCGTCCTCGACGACCGTGTCGACCACGTGCACGAACCGCTGACGACCCAGCCGGACGCGCCCCTCCAGGTCCATGCCCGCTACAGCCGCATCGAGATCCTGGCCGCTTTCGGGCTCGGCGGAGACAGCGGCAAGATCCCCGCCTGGCAGAGCGGCGTCTACGAGGCCAAGGCGGCCAATGCCGAGCTGTTTGCCTTCACCCTCGACAAGACCAGTGGCAACTTCTCCCCCACCACCCGCTACCGGGACTACGCCATCAGCCGCACGCTCATCCACTGGGAGAGCCAGTCGAGTACCCGAGCCGACAGCGCCACCGGGCTGCGCTACCGCAACCACGAGCGCGACGGCAGATCCATCCTGCTCTTCACCCGGCTGCGAGCCGACGACCGCGCCTTCTGGTTCCTCGGACCGGCCACCTACCGCGGCCACGTGGGTGAGAAGCCCATGGCCATCACCTGGGAGCTGGCCCACGCCCTCCCCGGTGATCTCTACGCCGCCTTCGCCGCCGCCGTCGCCTGAACCAGCTCAGGCGGTCGTCATCGACTCGGGCAGCAGGACGTTGGGATTCAGGATGCCGTCAGGGTCGAAGGTCTGCTTGACCGCCCGGAAGGTGGCCAGTTCGGCCGGGCTGCGGTTGAGGTGGAGGTAAGCGCGCTTGGCCGTTCCGATCCCGTGTTCGGCGCTGACCGTGCCGCCGAGCTCTGCCGCCAGGCGCAGCACGGTGTCGTCGACCAGGTGCTCACCGGGCGGCAGCCCGGTCACGTTCACGTGGACGCCGCCGTCGGCCGCGTGCCCGAACAGCCATGTCCTGGCTCCGGGCGCCACGGCGGCCACCGCACCGGGCACCCGCCGGAGGAACTCGGCCAGGCGAGACGGGGGAAGGGCCACGTCGAGCTTGTGCGGCGTCCCGATGGCGTTGATGGCCGCCGTGTGCCCTTCTCGGAGACGCCACAGCTCGTTCCGTCTCGCCTCCTCGACCACCACCACCACGTCGGCCACGCCTTCCAACGAGTCGACGGCGGCGGTCAGGTCGTCGAGGAG
>JAHWJH010000213.1 GCA_019348555.1 Actinomycetota bacterium | reverse complement strand
CCGATCTGCCGGGCGACCGCGTGCTGCGGTACACCGACGGGGTGACCGAAGCTCGCGACGCCTCGGGTGACCTCTTCGGGATCGACCAGCTGGTCAATCTCGTCTCCCGAACGGCCGGTGACGACCCGCCGCCCGAGACCATGCGCCGTCTCATGCATGCCATCGAGGATCACAACGACGGCCCCATGCGCGACGACGCCACCGTGGTGATGATCGAGTGGCAGGGCGTGGCGTCCGCCCAGCTGAAGGTGTGAGGCGCTCCCCCGCTGTTCGCTAGCGGCGCAGGAGAAGCGCGAGCCGGCGAGTGGCCACCCACACACCGGCGGCGGCCATCACCACCAGGTAGCCGGCGTGCAGGAGCAGGCCCCAACCGACGTCGCCCAGCACCAGCGCCCGCTCGAGGGCCACGCCCTGGTACAGCGGCGTGATCTGCACTGCCCATCCGAGGGCCTCGGGATACCGGTCGAGGGGGAAGAAGGTGGCCGAGAAGAGGAACAGGGGCACGATCACCAGGATCACGTAGTCGAAGTCGACGAACGACCGCATCCAGGTGGTGGTGGCGATGCCCGTGCCGGCGAAGGCGAAGCCGATGAGCACGGCCGCGGGCACGGCGAGCACGGCCCACCACGACTGCACCAGTCCGAGGGCGACCATGGTCAACAGAAAGCCGGCGGCGTAGACGGCACTGCGCAGCAGGGCCCATGCCGACTCCCCGACAGCCACGTCGGCCACTTCGAGCGGGGTGGCCAGCACCGCGTCGAAGGTCTTGGAGTACTTGTACTTGACGAAGAAGTTGAAGGTGGTGTCGAACACCACGCCGTTCATGGCCGACACGGCCAGCATTCCCGGCGCCACGAACACCTCGTAGGGCACCTCCCGTCCCCCACCGACAGCCACGGGAGCGACGAGGGCGCCCACGCCGAGCCCGATGGAGAGCAGGTAGAGAATGGGCTCGAACAGGCCGGCGACAAGGACGTACCACGTCCGCCGGTAGACCAGCGCGTTGCGCTCCACCAGGCGCAGCGGGCGCCAGCCGGCGATGGCCTTCGCCACGGCCGGTTTCCGCCTCGTCAGGCTCTCCGTGGGAGTCGACCCGTTCACCCAGCCAACCGCCGGAGAAAGGTTCGGGTACCGGCGTACCAGCCCAGCGTCAGCACGCCGACGAGCACGAGGACGTGCCCGACTGCGCCCGATCCGTCGAACGTGCCGGTGGTGGCGCTGCGCGCCAACTCGACCCCGTGCCAGAGCGGCGACGCCAACGCCACCGGCCGGGCCCAGCCGGGAAGCTGCTCCACCGGGAAGAACGTGCCCGAGAACAGGAACAGGGGCATGACGCCGAGGCGCATGATCAGGGGAAAGGACACTTCGGTGTGCTGGGTGGCGGAGTACGCCGCCAGCGGCGCGAAGAACGCCGTGCCGCACAGCACCGCGGCCGGCACGGCGAGCACGCCCCACGCCGAGGGCACGCCGCCGAGCGCGGCGCCCACGACGAGGAACACCGTGGCCGACAACGTGATGCGAAGGGCCGTCCATGCCATCAGGCCGGTGTAGACGTCGCTCGGGCGCAGCGGGGTGGCCACCATGGCATGGAACGTGCGCGCCCACTTGGTGCCGAGCATCACCGGCCACAGGGCGTCGCCGGCGGCCGTCTGCATGGCGGTGGCGGCGAGGAGCCCGGGCGTGACGAAGACCAGGTAGGGAAGGCCCGCCACCAGGCCCCCTCCTTCGTCGACCAGGCCGCCCAGGCCCAACCCGAGGGCGGCGAGGAACAGCACCGGTGTGACGAAGGCCGAGAACACCGTCCCCCGCCAGAGACGCCGGAAGGCGCGGGCTTCCCGCTCGACGACGCGCAGGGCGGTGGTGGGCACCGGTCAATCCTCCAGCGTGCGCCCGGTCAGGACCAGGAAGACGTCCTCGAGCGTGCCCCGGCGAACCAGGACCGACGCCGGGTGCACGCCGTTGCCGGCGATGGTCGCCGCCGTGGCATCACCGTCACCGGTGTAGGCCAGCACCCGGTCGGCGAGCGGCTCCACCCGTTCGGCGACACCGGCCAGACGGGGCAGCGCCGCCTGCAGGTCACCGGCCGACGGGAAGCGCAGCTCCACCACCTCTCGAGTGGCGTGGCGGGCGATGAGCTCCCGTGGACTGCCCTCGGCTGCGATACGACCACGGTCCATGATCACGAGCCGGTCGCACAGTTGCTCGGCCTCCTCCATGTAGTGCGTGGTGAGCACCAGGGTCACCCCCTCCTGCTTGAGCCGGTAGAGGCGGTCCCACAGCAGGTGGCGAGCCTGGGGGTCGAGGCCAGTCGTCGGCTCGTCCAGCAGGAGGGCCTCGGGCCGGTTGATCAGCGCCCGGGCGATGGTCAGCCGGCGCTTCATGCCTCCCGACAGCGGATCGACCCGGTCGTGACGGCGCTCGGTGAGCTTGGCGAACTCGAGCAGCTCCTCGGTCCGCTCCCGGATCACCGCCCGGCTGAGGCCGAAGTAGCGGCCGTAGATGGCGAGGTTGTCCGAGACGGTGAGCTCGGTGTCGAGCGTGTCCTCTTGGGGCACGACACCGAGTCGCGCCCGGAGCTCGGACCCTTGTCTGACCGGATCGAACCCGAGGACCCCAAGGACCCCCGCGGAAGGGGGTGAGATGCCGGCGATCATCCGCATCGTCGAGGTCTTACCCGCGCCGTTCGGGCCGAGGAAGCCGAACGCCTGTCCCTTGTAGATGTCGAAGTCGATGTCGTCGACCGCCAGCAGGTTCCCGAAGCGCTTGGTCAACCCGCGCGCGTGCACCAGCG
>JAHWJH010000212.1 GCA_019348555.1 Actinomycetota bacterium | reverse complement strand
AGGCAGGACAACGATCAGCATCTGTGTCGAGAGGCACCGTCCGATACTGCCGGGTCGTCGAGGGCCGCCGCCAGCACGGTCAAAAGTTCGGTGCTCCTGAGCCGCGACGGCGAACCGTTGGCCGCCGCCGCTTGAGGCCCTCCCGAGCGGCACGTAGGGGCGTGTGTCTACTCGGCGATCTCGAAGGTCGCGCTCGCATGCTCGAGGTCGCCCCATGCGGCCCGCAGCTCGTAATGACCTGGTCCAACCCGGTCGCTACGCCTAGGCACACCAGCGAGCTCGTTCGGCTCCAACGCCCGCTGGTTCCATTCCCGCTGGTCCCAGTCCACGGACAGGACCTGCCGGCACTGCCGAGGCAACCAGGTCAGCATCTTCGATTCAAGCGTGAACACCTGATGGCTGCTGTCGGCGACGACGTCGCCCGCCTCGTCTGTGATCCACCACGACGGCTTCCCGTCCTCCGACCTCATCGGTAGCAGGCTGTCCGAACACACCGACAGCGAGAAGGGCACCGTTTCCCCTTGCCTGTATGACCGACCCTCCAGGTGCAGCTCCGTGCGGAGCGATTTCATCCAGGACGCGGCCACGAAGACCAAGACAGCGACACCGGCTGCACCCACCGCTACCTGCAACGCGCGTCGAGCGAAGATCCCCACGCCATGAGACTGCCAGGTGCGACGGTATGGCTGGGCGCGCCGATTGCCGGCTATCTGGCGGTCGCCGCCACGCCTTTGAGCCCAGCGGCGACCGCCAGATCTGGGATTACGGAGCGCCGGTTGCGTGAGGGCTCGGTTCCATGTCGGTTACCGGCATCCTGCCGTGTCCCCGCGGCTGGAGCCGGCGACGAAGGTGGCGACGATGTAGGTGGCGTGGCGGTCGAGGGACTGGCGGGCCCGGTCGTAGCGCATGGTCGTGCGTGGATCGGCGTGCGACGCGGCCTCCTGCACGTCTCGCAACGGCACCCCGGCGTCGAGGGCGGCGGTGATGAAGCTGTGGCGCAGGCTGTGCGGACCGATGCGCTTGGAGATCCCCGCCGCCCTGGCCAGACGCCGCACCACCCGGGCGGCGGCGTCCCTTGTCATCCGCTCGCCGTTGTGGCCGAGGAAGATCGGGCCGTCGAACCGCTCACCCACGGCGAGGTCCACGGCTCGAGCGGTGCGCGGTGCGAGCGGGATGGTCACGGTCTTGCCGCCCTTGCGATGCACGACCAGGGTGCGGTGACCTCGTTCGAGGCCGAGCCGGTCGATGTCCGCACTGAGGGCCTCTGAGATCCGCAGGCCGTTGAGCGCCAGCAGGGAGCACAGCGCGTGGTCGCGGGCGGACGAGAGCCCTGCCGCGACCAGGAAGGCGCCGAGCTCGTTGCGGTCGAGACCGACGGCGTGGGACTCGTAGTCGAGCCTCGGCCGGCGAACATGCACCGCTGGCGAGTGCTCGATCACGCCCTCCTCGGCTGCATAGCGGTAGAACCCCGCCACTGTTGATTGGCCGATCGTCGCTGGCGCCCGGCCGAGTTCCTCGAGCTCTCGGGCGTAGAGCTCGATGTGCGTGCGCTTCACCTCGAACAGCCCGAGCGCGTGATTGGCGCACCATCCGTAGAACTGACGGAGGTCGAGCGTGTAGGCCTCCCGCGTCCGCCCGGAGTAAGCGGCCAGGAACCCCGCCGCCGCCTTCACCTCCGCCGATGTCTCCGTCGGGTCGTACAACACCACCGAGTGCGTCACAGCCATGTCTGGCTCCTCTCAAGCAGGAGCCGAGCGGGCGCCGGCAGGTCTTTCCCCCAGCACGGGAACGTGCCGCACCTATCAGCGCGCAGATAAGTAGTGACGTTGGCGCCTTCCCGCACATAGCCGGCGATCGCGGGCACCCGGCAAGCTCGGCCACACGATGGCGCGGAACAACAGCGTCGCCGTGGAGCGCGCGGCCGCGCTGCACCGGATTCGCGTTGCGAGTTCGTCGGGCTCGGCGAGGACCAGGTCCATCAATCCGTGGCAAGCACATGCGGCTCCCCGTCCACGGCGCCTGGTCTCCGCCCTTCGCGGGACAACGTTGCTGACCACATGGGCATCGTTGCCTCGACCCGGCGTCAGCGCTCCACCAGGGCGGCGAACCGGTCCAGGTAGCCGGAGAAGGCGTCGGTCACCTCGTCAGGGACCAGCCCGAAGTCGGCGCCCCGGTAGCGGTGGACGCCCTGATGGTGGCGGGGGTGCTCGGCGAGCCAGTCCCCCACCGCCGCCTCGACATCGGCACCGAGGGGCCGGCCGAGATGCTGGTAGAGGCTGCCCAGCACCTCGATCGGCTCCCGCGCCAGCGCCGGGTACGAGACGTCGACGAAGGTTCCCTCCGGGCGCCCCGAATCCCGCACCGCCAGGGCCCGGTCCATGGCCAGCGCGCTGCGCTCCAGGGCCTGGCGCCCGCACACCGCCGGGTCGACGTCGTCGCTGTAGGGCCGGCGGATGGTCGTGACCAGGCTGGCGTAGGACGGCACCGCCTCCAGCGGGTGCCGGTGGCAGTGCACCACGGTGGCGCCCGGGAGCACCTCGAACAGGGCGTCGAGGTGGCCCAGGTGGCTGGGCGACTTCAGCACCCACGTCCGCTCGGCGGGGCCGGTGCCGGCGAGCACCTGCAGCTGGAGCCGGTAGAAGGCGTAGGCCTCGGAGAGATCGGCGGAGTTGAGCCACGCCGAGTAGTCCCGGGCGTCGAACATGTCGTCGAAGTGCTGGCTGGCGAAGGTGTTCTGGAGCAGGGCGTCGCACTCCTCGGGGCCGCGGGCGCTCAACCCGTGGATGGCCTC
>JAHWJH010000211.1 GCA_019348555.1 Actinomycetota bacterium | reverse complement strand
GCCGCCGCCGAGGGCATGGCCCCGCCCCGGCGGCCCTGGCCCGAGCCGCTCCCGGCCGTGGTCGCCCTCGACGCCGTGGCCGCCGGCGCCGGCCGCGGCCTGCTCGGCGCCGGCGGCGCCATCGCCGTGGCTCTGGCCGACGACCCCGACGCCCAGGCGCAGTACCCGGTGGGATGGCGCCCCGAGGAGGGCAACCTGGTGCTCTACGGCATCGTCGGCAGCGGCACCACCACCGCCCTGGCCGCCACGGTGCTGGCCCTCACCGCCTCCCACGGTCCCGACGACCTCCACGTCTACGCCCTCGACTCCGGCGGCGGGGGGCTGGCCCCGCTGGAGGTGCTGCCCCACGTGGGGGCGGTGGTCGGCGCCACCGAGCGCGAGCGCCAGATCCGCCTGATCCGCCGCCTGCGGGCCGAGTTGGCCCGGCGCCAGGACCTCGATCCCCGGGCCCGGGTGGCCGAGCCCCGCGTCGTCGTCCTGGTCGACGGCTGGGCCGCCCTGCACGCCGAGTTCGACGACCTGGCCGGCAGCGAGGTCACCTCCGACCTGGCCCGGGTGTTCTCCGACGGACCGGAACTGGGGATCACCCTGGCCGTGGCCGCCGAGCGGGTGGGGGCCATGCCCCTTTCCCTCGCCGGCATGGCCGCCCAGAAGCTGCTGTTCCGCCTCGGCGACCGCCACGACTACGCCACCTTTGGCGTGCCGGCCAAGGCGGTGCCCGAGGACCTACCACCGGGCCGAGCTCTGGTGGCCGGCACGGTGCAGTTGGTGCAGGTGGCGTGGCCGGGGCCGCTCGCCGACGCGGTGGCGGCGGTGGCCGCCCGGTGGCCGGCGGCCACCCGCCCGCCAGCGCCGGTGTTGACCCTGCCCGAGGCGGTGCCGCTCGCCGCCGTGGCCGCCGACGCCCGGATCGGTCGGCCCGGTGAGCCGTGGTTCGTGCCGGTGGGCGTGAGCAGCACCACCCTGCGCCCCGACGGGCTCGTGCTCTACGACGCCGAGCACGCCGTGGTCACCGGCCCGGCCCGCTCGGGCAAGACCGTCGCCCTGCGCACGCTGGCGGCGGTGGTGCGGACCGCTGCTCCCGACGTAGCGATCATTGCCGTCGCCGGCCCCCGTTCGGCGCTGGCGTCGGCCCCCGGCCTCGATCGGGTGGGGCCGCCCGCCGAGCTGGCCGACCTGCTGGCTCCCGTGCTCGACGACCCCCGCCCCCACCTGGTCCTGGTGGACGACGCCGACACCGTGGAGGACGACCGCCAGGCGCTGGCCTCACTGCTCGCCGCCCATCGCCCCGACGTGCACCTGGTGGCGGCAGGGCGGGCCGACGGGCTGCGCCAGCTCTACAACCACTGGACCCGTGACGTGCGCCGCCACAAGGTCGGCCTGCTGCTGCAGCCGGCCGACGGCGACGGCGACGTGGTGGGAACGGTGCTGCCCCGGCGGGCGCCGGTGGCGCTGACCGTGGGCCGCGGCTACCTGGTGCACGGCGGCGACGTCGGGCTCGTCCAGGTGGCCCAGCCGTGATGGGCGCACGCCGGCAGTCGAAGCGCCGGCACCCTTGCGGGCGGCGGTCGTCCGGGACAGCATGTCCAGCGTCCCACCGCACGCACCACCCCCTCCCGCACCCGTCGCAACCGAGGTGGAGCCATGGACGAGCCACGCACGCAGCGCTCTCTGACCGACGTGGCCGCCGGCGTGGCCGCCGGCGCCGCCTCCGCCCACGCGCTGCACCGGGCCTTCCTGCACGCCACGCTGTGGTGCGAGGCTCCGGAGTCACCCGGCTTCGTGGCCCGGGGACAGCCGCCGGAGGCGGTGGTGGCCGTCTACAGCTCACCCGAGCAGCTGGCCGCTGACCGGGGCCCGCAACGGTGGTTCTCCACCACCGGCGCCGACCTGTTGGACCTGCTGCCGGCGGGCCACGACCTCGTCCTCGACCCCGCCGGGACGAACTCCCTGCGCCTCAGGCCCTCGGCGCTGGAGCGCATCACCGTGGTCGAGGTGACCAAGGGCGGGCCGAGGTGAGTGGCGTGCACGTCGAGGTGGACCCATCGGTGCTGTCGACCACAGCGGGGCATCTGCGCCGGCCGGTGGCGGTGGCGGAGGACTTCACCGGTCAGCACGGCGCCCTGGCCGCCTTGGTCGACGACGCCGGGTCGGCCGTGCTGATCGACGCCGCCCGCCGCTTCCTCGACCGCTGGGGCCGTGGCATGGGCCTGGTGGTCGACGATGCCCAGGCCCTGGCCGAGCGCCTCGAGGCGGCGGCCGGCGCCTACCTCGACACCGAGGCCACCATGGCCGAGGCCCTGGGGTGAGCACCACCCTGGCGCCCGGGGTGGCACCGGCGGCGCTGGTGCCGGGCGACCCCGCCGGGCCCCGAGCCCTGGCCACCCGCCTGGACGCCTACGCCTCGACCCTGGAAGAGGCCCAGCAGCGAGCGGGCCTGGCCCTGGCCCGGGTGGAGACAGCCGAGGCCGACACCGCCGCCTGGCGGAGCCGCCTCGCCGCCCACCACGCTGCCCTGGCCACCGAGGCCGGTGGCGGCCCGCCAGCGGGGCCGGCGCCGAGCGCCTGGAACGGGCCGCCGCCGACGCGCCCGACCAGCCCGGGTTCTGGGCCTCGGCCTGGCACGCCGCCGGGCAGTTCGTCGCCGGGGCGGCCGAGGCCACCCTGGAGCTGGGCGAGCTGGTCTTCAAGCTCAACCCCACCTACGCCCTGACCAACCCGCAGGGCTTCGTGGAGCACGTCGCCGGTCTGGGCCAGGGCGTGGTCTACGCCGCCACCCACCGGACGGAGTTC
>JAHWJH010000210.1 GCA_019348555.1 Actinomycetota bacterium | reverse complement strand
GGACCTGGTTGCCGGCAGGGCGGTCATAGGTGTCGACCCCGGTGGTCCGGTCACGGTCGTGTCTGCCCAGTGGCACGGCACGCAAGCGGTGACGCTGGTCTTTCGCGATGGCTCGTCCCGGGTCTGGGAGAGACTGCTCTACCGCTCGGACGAAAATACCCTCGTAGTAGCCGAGGGTCCCAGGCGGATGTGGAGCTTCGACGGCGACGGCCACCTCTTCCGCCTGGCAGCCGAGGCCCGGCGGATCCATCTCGCTCACCTGTTCGACCCGTACATCGCCCTGACCTCCAGCCAGGTCGATCCCCTGCCCCACCAGATCGAGGCGGTCTACGGCGAGATGCTGCCTCGCCAGCCCTTGCGCTTCCTGCTGGCCGACGATCCCGGCGCCGGCAAGACGATCATGGCCGGCCTGCTGATGCGCGAGCTGATGCAGCGGCAGGACGTGGGGCGCGTGCTCGTGCTCTGCCCGAAGGCGCTGACGGACCAGTGGCGCCGCGAGATGTGGGAGAAGTTCCGCGAGCGGTTCACACTGCTGACCGGCGAGGCGATCTCCGGCGCGTTCGGGCAGAACGCCTGGATCGAGAACGATCTGGTCGTCGCGTCGGTGGACCTGGCGATCCAGGACCACGTACTGCCCGACCTCGAACAAGCCAGGTGGGATCTGATCGTCTTCGACGAGGCGCACAAGCTGTCGGCGTACCGCTACGGCGTGAGCGGCAAGATCGACAAGACTTGGCGCCACCAGCTCGCCGAGAAGCTCGCCGAGGTCGACCGGCGACTGCAGGAGCTTCAGGGCTTCCGCGCCGACCTGGCCGCGCTGGTGGCGCGGGGCGCCGGCGGGGCGCGGGTGCTGCTGGTGGGCGTGGCCCTGGTCCTGGCGGCGCGCGTCCTGGCCTGGTGGCGGTGGACCTACGTGCTCGACGGCGGGGTCCTGCGGGTCGAGTCGGGGATCGTGGTGCGCAGCCAGCAGCTGATCCCGTGCGAGCGCATCCAGCAGGTGAACCTGGTCCGCAAGGTTCGCCATCGGGCACTCGGGGTGGCGGTGCTGACCGTGGAGACGGCGGTGGGGGGCGGCGCCGGCGTCCGGCTCGAGGCCCTGGCCGCCGGCGAGGCCGAGCGGCTCCGTCGCCGCCTGCTGGCGGCCAAGTCCCGGGCGGCCGGCACCGTGCCGGCGCCGGCCGCCGCCGTCGTCGAGGCGAGTGAGCCGGCGCCCGCGGTCCCGGCGGAACAGGTCGTCGTGCGACTGAATCACCGCCAGCTGGCGGTGGCCGGGCTGACCGGCGCGCAGCTCCTGGTGGTGTTCGTCTTCGCCGCCACCGTGCTCCAGTTCGTCGACGACCTGGCGTGGAGGCCGCTGCGCCAGCTCGACCCGTCGGCACTTCAGGTGGTGGGCCCCGCGTTCTTCGCCGTCGCCGCCGCCGGGTTCGTCGCCGTGTGGCTGGGCACGGCTGCCGCCGCCGCCATCGTCGTCGACAGCGGCTACACGCTGTCCGTCGTGGGCGACGAGCTCCACGTGCGGCGAGGCCTGCTCGACCGCAAGGAGGCAACGCTGCCGCTGGCCAGGGTGCAAGCGGTGCGGGTGGCCGTATCCCTGCCCCGCCGGTTGCTCGGGCTCGTCTCGGTTCGCATCCACAGTGCCGGAGGGGGGGCCGAGGCCGAGGACAGCCAGGTGGCGGTGCCCGTGCTCCCCGCAGCACAGCTCGACCGTGTGCTGGCGCGGGTGGTGCCCGGCATCCGCCCGCTCCCAGCCCTGCGCCGTCCCCCACGGGCGGCCCTGCGCCGGGCCGTGGCCCGTCGGGTGGCCCCGGCGTCGGCGTTGGCCGTGGTGCCCGCCCTGGCGTTGCGGCCGTGGGGGGCACTGGCGCTGCTGGCGGTGCCCGGAGCCGCCCTCGCCGGCGTGGCTGCCTACCGGGGGTTGGGCCACGCCCTCGACGAGGGAGTGCTGATCGCCCGCTCGGGGGCGTTCATCCGCCACACCGTGGTGGTGCCCCTCGGTCGCGCCCAGAGCGGGCGAGTGCGGTCGACCCCCCTGCAGCGCCGGGCCGGGCTGGCCACCCTGCTGGTCGACCTGGCCGGCCCCGGCCGCCCCGCCCGGCGCCTCCTCCTGCGCCGTCGGGTCGTCGCCGCCCGCGGGTGCTCGTCGCGGGCGCCTTGGTCGCCACCCTCGCCGTCGCCGCCCTGGTCGCCGGCCCCGTCCGCCGGGGGCTGGATGGCGGGGACGGCGCCGTCCCTACCACCACCTCGCCGTGCCCCTCACTGGCCCCTCCTCCGGTGCCGCCGGGCGCCGCCCTGCTGGAGGGCGACGTCGACGGCGACGGTTGCCCGAGCTTCGCCGTCCGCCGGGGCGACGTTCTGGAGGTGGTCATCGACCCGGCCGAGGCGCAGCCCCGGCGCTACCAGCTGGGCCGGGCCGACGACCACCTCCTGCTCGGCGACTGGGACTGCGACGGCGTCGACACCCCCGGGCTGTACCGGCCCTCGACCGGCGAGGTCTTCTACTTCTTCGAGTGGCCCCGGGACGGGGCGCCGCTTGCCCAAGCGGAGGCCATCGACGCCGGCCGGCGCGGCGCCACCCCGTCGGTGGGCGACGATGAAGGGTCCGGTTGCCAGGAGATCGTCCTGCGCGGCGGGGAGGTCGGCGGCGGCTCGGGCTCGACGGGGCTGCTGGGCCTCTGAGCCGTCCCCTCGGAGGCGGAGATACTCGTCCGGCCCAGGGCCATCCGTCCCGCCTGGCGGCGGGCGCTCGCCGACGGTGGCGGCCCTGGTCGACCGGGGGGGGGGCCGCCGTGCGCGCTGATG
>JAHWJH010000020.1 GCA_019348555.1 Actinomycetota bacterium | reverse complement strand
ACGGTGCTGAGCGGGGCGACGGTGCTCGACCCGTCGATGCGGATGTCGCCGGAGAGCTGCTCGCCCGACGGTGTGCCCGAGCCGGTGCCGTCGGACCCGTTGCCGCCACCACAGGCGGTGGCCACCAACGTCAGGGCCAGAGGCAGGGCGTACAGGCGCACGGAGCGGCGCGGGGCGAGCGGCACAGGGTTCCTCCTGGATCGGGGTCTTCGGTGGTGGAGCAGTGACTGATGGTTCCCGCACCGTCACCGGGGTGCCGGACGTCACCCTACGCAGGGCTGGTGACGCGGGCCCTGAGCCGAGGTGAACGCCCGGTGAACGAGCGGCAACCTTCCAGGCACGGCACTGACGGGGGCCGGACGCAGGTGAACCCCGTCTCGAGGGACCCCCCGCATCCGGCCGGCAGAACGTCGCGGAAAACGCGACGTCTCGCCGGCCAGAACGTCGAGGAGCGCCGACGCCTACGGGGCGGTCAGCCGGTGTGGTCGTCGCCGCTGCTGAAGGAGTCGAGCACGTGGCGGTCGCGCTCGTACGACAGCAGCGGGCGGGCCTCGGCCAGCGTCTGCCACCGGATCTCGTCGACCTCGTCGTTGGCCTCGAAGCCACCCGAGACCAGCGTCATGACCCAGTACCGGACCTCCTTGTGGCGTCCCTTGCTGTCGACGTACGACGTGGTGGCGAGCTCGGGGCCGAGAACGCAGCGGTATCCCGTCTCCTCCTCCACCTCACGCAGGGCACAGTCCGCTGAGGGCTCGTCGGCTTCGCACTTCCCCTTGGGCAGCGACCAGTCGTCGTACTTGGGACGGTGCACCACCAGGACCTCGACGTCGCCGGAGCGACCGGTTCGCCACAGGACTCCTCCGGCGGCCCGCACCAAGGGGGTGCTCGGCGCCGGCTCGAGCACCGTCACGTCGTCAGCCACGCCCGCAGCTTCCGCTTGTCGGCTCGTCGCCAGGCGTCGGGCCAGGCCCCGCGGTTGGCGTCGGCGGCGGCCCGCTCGCCGGCGATGAGCTGGCCCGCCACCATCGACGATGCGGCGTCGAGGTTCGGAACGGCGGAGCGCAACCAAGCTTCGGCGACCACCGCGTCGTGGTGGTCGCCGAGCACCTCCTGGAGCCGGGCGACGGCCTTGGCCAGCTTGCTCGCCGGTTTGCCACCGAGGGGGAGTGCCACCTCGATGGCGTAGCGGCAGCGCTTGGCCCGGATGCGCACCTCGTGCAGGTCGTCGTCGCTGGATTCCGGTCCGGCGGCCCGGGCCGCCTTGCGGAGCCGCTTCCACGGCCGCTCGACCAGCGGCGGCACCACCTCGCCAGCCGGGGCGTACGCGTCGGCCAGCAGCCACTCGGCAGGTCGCGTGTCGGATCCGGGACGCTCGACGCTGTCGACCAGCCGGTCGAGCAGCACGGCATAGCGCCGCTCGTCGAGCACCGCCAACAGTCGCCCCCGTGCCCCCGAGCGTTCGGCCTGCAACCGTTCCAGCAAGGTCGAGGCTCCCGCGGCATCGGCGGCGTCAAGGCGGCCGCTGGCGTGGCGGAGACGCTCGAGCAGCACATCGGCGTCCCTGACCTCGCCCAGGGCCGCCGCCAGCCACTTCAGCTCGGCCCGGAGGTGCGTGGCCCAGGCCTCGTCGAGCACGGGGGCGAACGTGCGCAGGTCGGAGCGCAGGCGCCTGGTGGCCACCCGCGCCTGGTGGACGCCTTCCACGTCGCCCATGCGGGCGCCGACGTCGTGGCGGAGCAGGCGGCGCACCGATGCCCGCAGGCCCGACTCGATCAGCCACGCTGCCGAGCCGTCGTCGTCACGCTCGCCCGACAGCTCGGGGGGCTCGTTGGCGCTCGGCCCCAACGCCCGCTTCACCTTCGGGATGGAGTCGGCGGGACCGGCGCCGGCGGCCCGCAGGCGGGCGACGAGGGCGTCGAGCAGCGCCTCGGGCGTTCGCTCCCCCGCCTCCACCTCCACCTCGCGAAACCTGAGGACGACCTCCTGGCCCTCGACCACCGACACGTCGTCGTCGACGATCTCGGCCACCATCGCCCCGTCGGCGTCGGTGAGCACGATGCTGCGCCGCCAGGTGTGGAGCCGCGCCACGGGAACCAGCTCGGCGCCGCGCACCCACGCCGTGACCAGCCTCGCAAGCTCAGGAGGCACCGCTGCGTCGTCGGTGCTGACGGTCAGCTCCCGGCGCGACAGCGTGTCGGTGTCGCCCTGTGCCTCGGGCAGCTTGAGGGTCCAGCCCTCGCCCGACCGGTGGCGCAGGGTCACACCCGAGCGGACCATGCGCAGGTCGGGGGTGTCGAAGTAGGCCGCCTCCAGGTGGTGCTCGGAGGCCGGCATGGCGGTGAGGCCCTCGATGAGGCCGTCGAGGGCCGGGAGCTCGAAGCCGGTCCACACCGCCAGCTTGACCTCGCGCTCGAGGTGGACGGCAGGAGCGGTCACCGTCCGAGGACCGGTGGGTCCGGATCGCGCTTGCCCGCCCGGGCCCGGGCGAGACGGCGCAGCGCCTCGTGGGTGTTGATGCCCTTGACCCGCTCCACCTTGCGCCACGTGCCGTCGGCGTTGAGCTCCCAAGCCAGCTCGTCGTCGGAGAAGTTCACGTCGAAGATCTCCTGGAGGCGCTGGCGGAGCTCTGGGTCGCTCACCGGCGCCACCGCCTCCACCCGCCGGTCGAGGTTGCGCGGCATGAGGTCGGCGGAGCCGACGTACCAGGCGGGCCGGCCCTCCCCCTCGCCGTTGGCGAAGTAGAAGATCCGGGAGTGCTCGAGGAAGCGCCCGATGATCGAGCGCACCCGGATGCGCTCGGACATCCCCGGAACGCCCGGCCGTAGGCAGCAGATGCCCCGGACGACGAGATCGATCTCGACACCGGCGCAGGAGGCGGCGTAGAGGGCGTCGATCATCTCGACGTCGACGAGGCTGTTCATCTTCATGGTGATGCGGCCGGTGCCCGATGGAGCTCGGGCCTCGTTGGCGATGAGCTCTGCCAGGCGGGGGCGGAGCGGGCCGGGGGCGACGAGCAGCTTGCGGAAGCGCTCCTGGCGGCCGTAGCCGGTGAGGTAGTTGAACAGCTGGCTGAGGTCGGCGCCGATGTCGGGATCACACGTCAACAGGCCGATGTCCTCGTACAGGCGGGCCGTCTTCTCGTTGTAGTTGCCGGTGCCGATGTGGCAGTACCGGCGGATGCCGTCCTCCTCCTGGCGCACGACGAGCATGGTCTTGGTGTGGGTCTTGAGCCCCACCAAGCCGTAGACCACGTGGACGCCGACCTTCTCCAGCGCCCGGGCCCACACCACGTTGGCCTGCTCGTCGAAGCGGGCCTTGAGCTCGACGAGAGCCGCCACCTGCTTGCCGGCCTCGGCCGCCCGGATGAGCGACTCGATGACGGGGCTGTCGGGCGAGGTGCGGTAGAGCGTCTGCTTGATGGCCAGGACGTCCGGGTCGGAGGCGGCCTGGCGGAGGAAAGCGGCAACCGATGTGGTGAAGGAGTCGTAGGGGTGGTGCACCAGGATGTCGCCGGCACGGATGCGGGCGAAGAGATCGACCCGCTCGTCCTCAGGACCCTTCAGCCGCGGCTGGGTCACCGAGGAGAACGGCTCGTCCTTCAGCTCGGGACGGGGGAGCGCCCACACGCCCCACAGACCACCGAGGTCGAGGGGGCCCTCGCTCACGTACACGTCGTCGTCGCTGAGGTCGAGCTCGCGCACGAGCAGCCGCAGCGTCTCCTCGTCGATCCCCTCGACCACCTCCAGTCGCACGGCCCGACCGAAGCGACGCCGGCGCAGCTCCAACTCGACCGCCTCCAGCAGGTCGTCGGCCTCGTCCTCCTCCAAGGTGAGGTCGGCATTGCGGGTGACCCGGAACGGATGGTGCGACTCCACCACCATGCCGGGGAAGAGGCCGCTCAAGCGCTGGGCGATGACCTGCTCGAGGGCGACGTAGCGCTCGCCGTCGGGCATCACCACGAACCGGGGAAGCAGGTTCGGCACCTTGACCCGGGCGAAGCGCCGTTCGCTGGTGTCGGGGTCGCGCACCATGACCGCCAGGTTGAGCGACAGGTTGGAGATGTAGGGGAAGGGGTGCCCCGGGTCGACGGCCAGCGGCGTGAGCACGGGGAAGATCTGGTTCTCGAACACCTCCTCGAGGTGTTTGCGGTCGTCGTCGTCGAGGGTGTCCCAGTTGGAGAAATGGATCCCGACCGCGCTCAGGCCGGGGGCCACCTGGTTCAAGAAGATGTCCGACTGCCGTTCGAGGAGCTCGGCGACCCGGGCCCGGATGGCGTGGAGCTGATCCTCGGGGGTGAGCCCGTCGGGGCTCACCGCCTGGAGCCCGGCGGCCGCCTGGTCCTTCAGTCCTGCCACCCTCACCTGGAAGAACTCGTCGAGCCCCTGTCCGAAGATGGCGAGGAACTTCGCCCGCTCGAGCGCCGGCACGTCGGCTGCCTCGGCCCGTGCCAGCACCCGCTCGCCGAAGTCGAGCCACGAGAGCTCCCGGTTCAAGTAGGGAGCTCGCTCCAGGGTGTCGGACCTCTCCTCGGAGCCTTCGACAGCTCGGGCATCGTCGACCACCGCCGGGAGGGACACCGCGGCGATCGTACCGGAGTGACCGACTGGCGTTCCCCCGCCTCCAGGAACTGCTCGACATGACCGCCGGCAACCTCTCGACCCACCTGCGCAAGCTGGAAGGGGCGCGCTACGTGACCATCACCAAGACCCACCAGGGCCGCACGCCGGTGACGTTCGTGGCCATGACCCGTCGCGGTCGGATCGCCTTCGGCGACTACACCGCCGCGCTGCACGCCCTCCTGGCAGGCAACGGCGCCCCACCGGCAGAGCCGCTGTCGCCTTAGGCGGCCAGCACGGCTGCGCCGATGGCGCCGGCGAGGTCGCCGAGGGTGGCGGGCACGACCGACAACGTCGAGGAGCGTAGGAACAGGCGGGTGCGCACCGCTTGCTCGATACGACCCACGAACCGGGGACCGAGCTTGCCGGGCAGCCCGCCGCCGACCACGACCACCTCGAGGTCGAGCAATGTCGCCGCTGAGGCGACGGCCACCCCGAGCGCCCGCACGGCGTCGTCGAGCAGGGCGAGCGCCACCATGTCGCCGGCGTCGACAGCCTTGGCGAAGACGCTCGACTTCATGCGCTTGGTGCCCGCCAGCTCCACCAGCCGAGTGGGAGTTCCCGCAGCATGGCGCCGGCGGGCCTCCGCCTCCATCGCCGACCTCCCGGCGTAGGCCTCGAGGTGCCCGATGAGGCCGCACCCGCAGGGTCGCCCGTCGTCGAGCGCCACCCCGACGTGGCCGATCTCGCCGGCACCTCCGGCCGGCCCGCGGCGCAGCTGGCCGTCGAGCACGAGACCTCCGCCCACGCCGGTCCCGACCCACACGCCCAGCACGTCGCCGAAACCCCGTCCGGCCCCGAGGCGGTGCTCGGCCACCACCGCCGCGTTCACGTCGTTGTCGAGCACCAGCGACGTCGATGCCGGCAGCTCGAGCGCCTTGGTGAGCAGGGTCAGCAGCGGCACACGTCCGTCGAAGCCGCCGAGATTCGGTGCCCGCACCAGGTCGCCGGTGGCGGCATCGACCACACCGGCAGCGCCGATGCCGATCCCGTCGACCGACGGCGCGCCGCCGAGGCGGCCGACGCATTCGACGACCGCCGCCACCACCTGGTCGACGCCTTTGGGAGTCGCCAGCTTGGCGTCGGCGACCACCTCGCCATCCTCGACCAACGCACCCTGCACCTTGGTGCCGCCGAGGTCGATGCCGATCAGGCGCATCGGCGGCGCTCGCTAGGAACGGTAGGCGGGGTCGGGCGGGGCCTGCTCGTCGGGTAGGCCGAGATCCCACTCGAGGATCAACGCCTCACGCTCGGCGTCTCGGGCCACCCGCTCGCGGTTGCGGCGGAACTGGGGGTCGTGGGGCGGGAGCAGGACGAGCCGAGCCATGACCCGCTGGCGGAAGGCATCGATCACCCGAGGATCGCCGAAGTCGGACTGCACCTCCCAGTGCGGCGCCACCGGCCCCAGGTAGACGACCCGGACACGGCCCACCGGCGGCTGAGGTGCGAGGTTCTCGACATGCGACATCGGCGGGAGCCTACCGTTCGCCGAGCTCGCGGGCGCCGAGCGTCGCCGTGGTGGTCCTCACCTCGCCTCGCCGCACGTAGCCGATCTCGATGACCTGGCCGGGCTCGCTGCGGGCGATGGCGGCACTGACGTCGGCGGCGTTCTCGACGTCCTCCCCGTCGATGGAGACGATGACGTCGCCGGGCTGGAGTCCGGCCTCGGCAGCCGCGGTGCGGGGCTGGACCTCGGCGACGAAGGCTCCGGTGGCCTGGTCGATGCCGAGGCGGGACAGCGCCTCGGGGGTGACGTTCTCGATGTCGGCCGAGAGCACCCCGAGGTAGGCGACCCCGCGGACCTCGCCCCCGCCGCTGCGCAGCTCTTCGATGAGCGGCTTGACCGAGTCGATGCTGAGGGCGAAGCCGATGTTCTCCGCCCCGCCGGCGATGGCGGTGTTGACGCCGATGACCTGGCCGGCGGCGTTGACCAGCGGGCCGCCGGAGTTGCCCCGGTTGATGGCGGCATCGGTCTGGATCAAGCTCTCGAGATTGGCGCCTCCGGGCTCGGTGATGCTGCGGTTCAGAGCCGAGACGATGCCGGTGGTGACCGTGGGCGTCGCCCCGAGGTTCAGGGCGTTGCCGACGGCCACGACGTCGTCGCCGACCTGCATGGCGGAGCTCTCGCCGAGCTGCACCACGTCGAGGCCACGCACGCCCCGAGCCTGTACCAGTGCCACGTCGCTGGAGGGCATGCTGCCCACGAGGTCGGCAGGCACCTCCCGACCGTCGGCCAGCATCACGCTGATGGCCGTGGCCCCCTCGACCACGTGGGCGTTGGTCAACACCAGGCCGTCGGGCTGGATCACCATGCCACTGCCGGCACCGGAGACGAGTTGGTTGCCGATCGGCGTGGCGTTGACGCCTTGGACCATGATCGACACCACGCCCGGACGCACGGCCTCGATCACACCCTGGATGTCGAGTGGTTCCCCGGTGAGCCGGAAGGCGGGCCGGTCGACGAGGGCCCCCTGCCTCTCGCCGGTGGCGACCACGCCGGTGGCCACCGCGCCGGCCAGGACGACCAGGGCCACGACGGCCCCGGCGAGCCCGCCGGCGAGGGGCGCCGCCCAGGAGCGGCGGCCTCCGTTGGCGGTGGTGCGCTGTGGGGGCGGCGCCGGCGACGTCGCCGCATCCCAGCCACCGCCGCCGGAGGTCGGGGGACCGGCGGGGACGTCCAGCCACGGAGGTCGGGCCGGAGCCTCGGGCTGGCGGGGGGTCCGGTTGGTCTCCACCTTGCCTCCTCAGCGACCAGGCACGTCCCACCGACAACGCCGGCGGACCGCTAGAGCGTTCCCACGAGTGATTTCGGGGAACCAAACCGCGCCCGGCACCGTAGAAGAGAGGGCGGCGGACTGGAGGCGGCATGGACACGAGCTGGATGGCACGGGGCAACTGCAGGGACGAACCACCCTCTCGGTTCTTTCCCAGCGACGGGGTCGGCGTCGAGCTGGCCAGACGCATCTGCAAGAGCTGCCCGGTGAAGGAGCCGTGCCTCGAGTACGCCCTCGACCAACGCGTCGACCACGGCGTCTGGGGCGGGGCCTCCGAGCGTGAGCGCCGCCGCATCCTCAAGCGACGCCGGGACGCGGCCCCGAAGGTGCCCGAGGAGATCCCGGTCGAGCTCGGAGTGCCCAAGAGCGTCCTGAAATAGACGTGCGCAGCTCGGCGCGCTGCACGCGGCCACTCCTTCAGCACGCCTCTACGGGGTGAGGGCCTCGAGCACTTCGGCTCCGAGCTGACGGGCCCGCTGGCCCACCGACGGTGGTGGAGGTGGGGGCATGGAGCGGGCGGCGTCGAGCACGGCGTCACCCGGTTCGTCGCCCACGACGGTGACCACCAGCCCGTTGCGCTCGTAGACCACCACCCGGCCATCCACCTCGGGTGACTCCCACCTCCATCCGTCGGCACCGCCGACGTCGAGGCGTCGCCCTTGCGCCGGCAGTGCCTCGAAGTCGAGATCACCTGGGCTCTGGAACACCGACAGCCCGTAGCGGCCGCGCACGTACACCAGCTGCAGCACTTCGGGGTGGGCGGGGTCGCTGAACGCCTCGACCAGGCGGTAGCCACCGTCGAGACGCTCGGGGGCGGCGTAGGGCGCCGACAGCTCGGTGGGGTTGCGGGAGGGCGCGGTGGTCGGGACGATCGGCTGCGGCGGTCTGAGGGGGTCAGCGCCCCCGTCGGCGTTCGCCCGCCCGACGGCCACCATCGCCTGGAGCGAGGCGGCGTGGCGCTCGACGGCGGCGTCGACCGCCGGTCGATAGCTTCCGACGTCGAGCACCGACAGCCCGAGGACGGCCACCGCCACCATGGCCGCCGCCGACCCCACGACGGGGCGGATCCGCACTCGCCGGCCGGCGATGGGCTCGACCGTCCCGCTCCCGGTCTGCTCTCCTCGGTCGTCCACGACGGCGCGCGTGCGGCCAAGGAGGTCGCGGACGACCAGCGGCGGCGGCTCGACCGCCGGCAGGCTGCGCACGGCGAGGCGTATCGCCCGGGTCAGGTGCAACTCCTCGGCGCACGGCCCGCAGTCGGTCACATGAGCACGAAGCGCCCGCTCCTCCTCGGGGGTCAGCTCGCCGTCGAGCAGGGCCGACAGCTCGTCGAGCGGATGCCCGTCGATGACCGTCACCTCCCCTCGCCCGCCAGCGCTCGCCGCAGTGAGCTCCGGCCCCGGTGGATCCGGCTCCGGACCGTGCCCACGGGGATCTGCAGCTGGTCGGCGATCTCGTCGTAGGGAAGCCCCACCACGTCGCAGAGCACCACGGCCACCCGGAACTCGTCGGGCAGCGCAGCCAGCGCCGACTGGATCTCAGCCGGGAGGGTGGTCGCCGCCAAGGTCGATTCGACGTCGTGGGGTGCGACCAGCTCGCCGGCGCTCCCCTCTGCCAGCGGCTCGGTCGGGCGCCGACGACGCCGCCGGACCTCGTCGAGGAAGGCGTTGGTGGTGATGCGGCTCAACCAGCCCTCCATCGAACCCGGCCGGTACGTGGCCAGCCCCCGTTGCACCCGGACCAGCACCTCCTGCACGAGATCCTGTGCGTCGGCATCGTTTCCTGTCAGCCGGTAGGCCACCGTGTACAGGAACCGCCCGTGGTTGCGGGCGACCTCCTCCCAGGTGGGTACCGCAGTGGGAACGTCGGCCGGCGGCGGCTGGTTCCCGGAGCCTGCTCCGTCACCGCCCTCGTCGCCGCCCTCCTCGCGGCTCACCGTGAGCCGTGCTCGGGTCGCGCCGGCGAGAGCTGGCCGCCGGTACCCCGGGCCGCGCCGACGCCAGCGAGACCGAGGGCCCTGGCGACCGCTGCGGCTAGGTGGTCGGGATGTCCTTGGACGGCTGGGCCTCGGACCGCTCCGCGGCGGAGGCCTCGGCGGCCTGCTCCTCGCGCTCAGCCTCGGTGGTGCCCTTCTTGAACTCCCGCTGCGCCTGGCCGAGGGACTTCGCCAGCTTGGGCAGCTTGGCGCCACCGAAGACGAGCAGGATGATGACGAGGATGATCAGAAGTTCCGGTGCTCCGAGGCTGCCCATGGACGCGAGCATAACGGCCGGCTGCCACGCTCGTGCCTCCACGTCGAGCGTCCTGGTGTGCCCGATCAACGTCAGCGAGGGCCGGTCCCCCGCCGTCCTCGAGGCGCTGGCCGCCGCCGCCGGGCATGACCTGCTCGACGTGCACACCGACGCCGACCATCACCGCTCGGTGCTGACGGTGGTGGGCGAGAAGGCGGCCCGGGCGGTGGCCGGCGTGGCGGTGGAGCGCATCGACCTGCGCCGCCACCGAGGTGCGCACCCCCGCCTGGGCGCCCTCGACGTGGTGCCGTTCGTGCCCTGGGGCGACACCTCCCTCGAGGAGGCGCGCCAGGCCCGGGACCGCTTCGTGCGCTGGCTGGGTGAGGTCCTCGGCGTGCCGGCCTTCGCCTACGGAGAGGACGGACGGCCGACGCTGCCCGAGCTGCGGCGCCGAGCCTTCAGCCCGCTGCGCCCCGATGCCGGCCCTGCGCAGGCCACCACCCGGTCCGGGGCCACCGCCGTGGGCGCCCGCGGCCCGTTGGTGGCCTACAACCTGTGGTTGGCCCAGGCCGACCTGGCACTGGCACGGTCGATCGCCCGGACTCTGCGCACGCCCGCCGTGCGGGCGCTGGGCCTTGCCGTCGGCGATCAGGTACAGGTCTCGTGCAACCTGGTGGAGCCGGCGGAGGTCGGTCCGGCAGCGGCGTACGAAGCGGTGGCCGCGCTCGCCCCGGTGGCCAGAGCCGAGCTGGTGGGGCTGGTCCCCGCCGCCGTCCTCGACGCCGTGGACCGGCGCCGTTGGGCCGAGCTCGACCTCGACGCCGACCGCACCGTGGAAGCGCGGCTGGCTCGCCGCGGATGACCAGGACGAAGGCGTCAGGCCGACGCCGCCCCGTCGCGCTGGCCGCCGGCGCGGGCTCGGCGCACCCGCCGCCGCTCCCGCTCGCTCATCCCCCCCCAGATTCCGAACTTCTCCCCGTTGGCGAGCGCGTAGTCGAGACATTCGTTGCGCACGACACAGCCCTTGCACACCTCTTTGGCCTCCCGGGTGGATGCTCCCCGCTCGGGGAAAAAAAGGTCGGGGTCGACGCCGAGGCAGTTGGCGAGGCGCTGCCAGCTGAGCTCGTCGTCACTCTGACCGTCGACACCACGTCGGTCCTGCACGGTCGTCTCCCCTCTCGGCACCGCCCGTTGTTACCCCGGCCGCCAGCGGTGTAATTACATTCCTGTCATCATCACCGTCTCGGGACAGAAACGCAAGAGGGGTGCGCTCGCCGGTGGCCGCTAGTCGGCCCCGGCGCCGGCGCCGGTGAGCTCCTCGTCGCTCGGGGGATGCACGCCCGGTCGGTAGTGGATGAACAGCTCCTGGATGGTCTCCAGCAGGCCGGCACTGTCGGCGCCGGCAGCGAGGTTGACGGTGATGACGTTCGAGTAGATGTGCACCGCCTCCACCCCGCCTCGGGCGAACAGCCGTCGGGCCAGCTCGTCAGGTGGCCGGTGACCGGGGATCTCCTGGCGGATGACGTAGCGCTCGTGGCCCATCCCGGTGAGGCTCCGGTTGATCTCGAAGCGCACCACGCCGGGGTTCGCGGTGGGCTTTTCGACGACGGTGATCGGCTGTCCCATCCGGCGCGGAGCCTACAACGGCGCCGATCGGCCGGCCGGGTCCACGCCGCCACGGCGTTGCTCCCCGTCGGCCAGCACGTGGCGCGCCCGCCAGGCGAGGGCGGCCAGGGCCACCGATGCCACCGCCAGGGCGAGGTGCACCGCCTTGAAGGCAGCGCCGTGGTCGGGATCGAACACGATCAGTGGGGTGCGCACCGCCCACGTGGTCACCGTCGCCACCGCCAACACGGCCAGGGGCCACTGCGGCCGCCGGCGCAGGGCCGCCACGCCGACCAGTAGGCCGAGGGAGGTGAGCGCCAGCGCCAGGACCAGATCGACCGTCGACCCGTCGTCTCGCAGGATGTTCGACACGCGGGTGGCCCATACGAAGACCGTCCACGCGGCGAAGGCGGAGACGACGAGCACGGGGCGCCACCGTACCGGCTCGGCGGTTCCAGGGGCCCGAATCAGCCCGGTGGAGCGATGGTCTGGTCGTCCATCTCCTCGCTCTGCTCGTCGCCGCTCTCGTGGAACTCTGGCTCGTCGGTGTCGACCAGGACCTCGGCGTCCTCGGCGTTCTTGCGGGCCGAGTCGATGTCGTCCTGGAGCTGCTGGAGCTTTTCCTGGTCGGGAACGTCCTCGTCAGTCATGGCGGCGTCCTACCCGGAGCCTTCCGAGAACGTGCCAGGAGGTCGATGCAGGGCGGTCCATGGCAGGTGGTCCATGAACACCCACCGGCGGCGGTGGATCGACGTCGGACCCATGGCGGCCAGCGCCAGCTTGTGGCGGGGGCACGGGTAGCCCTTGTTGAGATCGAAGTCGAAGCCGGGAAAGTGATCGGACTCGCCCCGCATGATGCGGTCACGGGTCACCTTGGCGAGGATCGACGCCGCCGCCACCGACAGGCACAGCGCATCAGCCCGCACCAGGCGCTGGGTGCGACCGCCCCCCACGAAGTCCCACGTCCCGTCGACCACGACGTGGTCGGGCTCCATTCCCAGCCCGGCGATGGCACGGCGGGCGGCGAGGCGCTGGGCGTCGGCCATGCCGAGGTCGTCGCACTCCTCTTGGGTGGCGTGGCCGACGGCCCATGCCTCACACCACGCCGCGATCCTGTCGAACAGGGCTTCCCGCTCCGCCTCGTTGAGCAGCTTGGAGTCGCGGACCTTGTAGACCCGCCGGTCTGGAGGCAACACCGCCGCGCCGACCATGAGCGGCCCCGCCCACGCGCCCCGACCCACCTCGTCGACCCCCACCACCACCCGGTGCCCGGCGTCCCACAGCGCCCGCTCGAGAGCCAGCGACGGAGGCCTGCGCCTGAGGGCGGGGCGCAGCACGGGAGCGGAAGCGGCCACGGGGAGAGGTTAGGTGCGGAGGATCTCAGGGGGCGTGGTGGCAGCTCCTGGGACCTTCAGGCGCGCAGGCGTACGGCCACCCGCCCGGCGACCTCCCGGACGTCGGTGGGGTCCATGGGGTCGGGGCTGTCGGCGAGGATCACCAGGGCCACCGCCCGGTCCTCGGCAAGGGCCAGGAGCTCGAGGTGGATGGGCAGGATCCCCTCGGCGTCGGCCGCCGTGAGCCGGGCCCGGTGGGCGGCCGAGCGGCACCGGGCGCCGATGCCGCCAACCGGCGCAGCCACGTGGCCGAGCAGCGTGGCGGCGCACTTGTCGCGATCCACCTCGGCGGCCATGCCGGCCACGAACGCAGAGGCGAAGCGCTCGTGCGCCAGGGTGGCGAAGGCGATCTCGGCCGCCGCTTCGGAGGCCAGCACCCAGGCCACCGAGTAGGCGAGAGCGTCGTAACGGGTGAAGCGGTCGGACTCGGCCGAGGCGGTGACCTCGGGATCGGGGAAGCCGGCCAGGCAGGCGTCGAGGAGGTCATCGCCGTAGACCATCTCGGCGGTCGACTCGGGAGCTCGGATGGCCTCCCATCCCGCTCCGGGCAGATCGAACGAACGCAGCACGATGCGGGTGGCCCGGGCTCTGTCGTCGACCTCGGGGATCACCGCGGCCTGGCCTCCTAGGCGGGAAGGGCGGCGGGGTCCTGGGCGGGGGGCTTGGGTGCCGGCGGAGGGAGGCGGCCGGGGCCCTCGACGGCGGTGGCGGGCCAGCGCTTGCGGCTGCGAACGCTCAGCTTGCGCAGCAGGGCGATGGCACCGGGATCGTCGTCGCCGGGACGCGCCACCAGCGAGCCGTCCTCCAGCATCCGGATGATGATCTCGCGACCGAGGTCGGTCCGCACGATGGTGAGGGTCCAGTCGTTGAAGGCGCCGATGCCCCCGGTGGAGATGTCGGCGTGCTGGGCGGCGAAGTCGGGGCAGGTCTTGCAACCCTCCCGGGTCCACGCGTGGCACTCCTTGAGCGGGATCTCGTGGTAGTCGCCGTTGCGCATCCAGATCTGGAAAACGCCCTTGATGTTCATCTTCACCATGTCCTGCTTGCGCAGCCCGTACTTGGCCTCGAACAGCTCGGGAAAGATGGCGTCGTCGAAGGTCTTCGAGCACAGCAGGCCCACGTTGAGCACGAAGCGGCGGGCTGGCTTGCCCGCTTTGCGCACGGTCATCATCGGGGGCACCGAGCTGTGGCAGCTCATGCCCACCAGCGCCAGCTTCTCGGCCCCCCCTGCCACCGCCTCGTCGTAGGCCATCGGAGGCACCGAGTAGGTGTAGCGGCTGCCGGCGGCAGCCAGCACCTGGTCACGGGTGCGGGCGACACCGGGGACGGCCTTCCACGACGAGCCGTCGCCTTCGAGGTAGGACACCAGGGCGGCGTCGATGTAGTCGTGCTCGAGGCACCAGATGAGCAGCGCCGACACCAGTCCGCCGTCCTGGCCGAGCTGGTGGACGTAGTCGTCGCTGGCCCGGGCGAGGATGATGTCCTTGGAGATGCCGTCGACCTCCTCGGGCCGCCGCACCCGGCCGAAGAGGTGGGTGTCGATCTCGGGCTCCCACGACCGGAACCTCGGGCACGCCCTGGTGCAGGAGGTGCATCCGCGCTCGCCGTGGCCGCATCCTCCCGGGCCACCCTCGGCTTCGAGGTGGAACGGCTTGTAGACGCCGTCGGCCTCGTTGTAGCCGAGCACGTCGAACGGGCAGGCCACCACGCAGCCGGAGCAACCGGTGCACAACCCGGAGGTCACCACCTCGTCGAAGAGCTGCGCCCAGTGCGGGGTCCACCGACCATTGCCGTTGGCGCTCATGGTGGTCTCGTCGGCCCGGCCATCTGCGTCGATGATACGGCCCGCTGGTCCCGCCGGCCCGGTTGGTGACCGGACCTCAGGAACCGCGAGCCCGCGCCGTGGCCCGCCGGTTGGCCTTGTCGATGGCCTCGACCAGCTCGGCCTTGTTCATCTTGGAGCGGCCCTTCACGTCGAGGCGACGGGCAACCTGGCGGAGGTGGTCCACGCTGGCATTGGCGTCGACCCCGCCATGGGTCGGTGCCACGGCGTCGGCCCCGCCTCGGGCCGCCTGGTCGTCGGAAGGCCCCTTGCTCTCCTTCGGCTCCCAGTGGTCACCCACCTTCTCGTAGCTGTGCTTGACGGCGGCGAAGGCAGTGCGATGGGCTCGCTCGCCTTCGCCGTAGGTCTCCACCGCCGAGTCGTGCGCCTTCTGCCAGGTGCGCTGGGCGTGTTCGTCGGAGCGCTCCAGCGTCGACGGCATGTCGGTCGTGGTGCTCTTGGACCCCTTGGGCATCGGATCACCTCCGTCTCTGACTGAAGCGTGTCTGCCCGTCTCGACCCGCGGCGAACCGGCGGGCCGGCGTGGTCAGCCGAGGCCGGTGGCGTCGAGCGCCACCTCGGCCGACCGTTGCCCACCGTTGACCGAGACCACCAGCGTGGCCCTGGCCTCACCGATGCCGCTTGGATCGAAGGTGATCCGCAGCGTGCAGCTGCGCCCGCTCCGCAGTGACTCCCCTGCGCACTCGCCGTCGTCGACGTCGAACCGCTCGGCGTCCTCGCCGGTCACCGCGACGGGGTCGACGGTGAAGGGCTGGTCACCTTCGTTGCTCACGGCCACCTCCTCGCTGACCGCCCCGAGCACCGTGGGGCGGAACCTCAGGCTCTCGGGGTCGACACCGAGGTCGGGCACCGATGCGGAGCCCCCATCGCCACCGGCCTGGCCGCTCGCGGCGTCGTCCGCCGGCCCTTCGCCGATCCAGCCCTGGCTGAAAGCCAGCGTGACCAGAGTGACCACCGCGGTCAGCACCCCGGCCAGGCCGGTCAGGACCCCGGGGATGCTCGACCAGAACGACCCACCCTTGCCCACGAGCGGAAGCCTAAGGCCCGTGACCTCGGAAGGCGATCACGATCACCGGACCGTCGGCAGCGTTCAACGAGCGCTGAAACGCCGGGAGCTGGCGGAGTACCCTCCGCCCGGTGCCGGGCCACGGAGGCAGCGTGGAGGCGATCGACGAGCTGATCGGCCCCGTCGTCTACGAGCAGTGGCTGGGAGCACCGGCGCTGAGCTACGCCAACCGGCCCCGCACGGTGCTCGACGTGCTCGACCGGGCGGTGCGCCTCTACGGCCACCGGACGTTCCTCACCGCGCCGGAAGGATCGGTCAGCTTCGTCGAGTTCGCCGAGCTGGTGGAAGGCGCGGTCGAGCGGCTGCGCGACGACGGCGTCGGTCCCGGCGACCGGCTGGCGGTGGTGGGCCACAACGGCCTGGACCTCGCCGTGGCGCTGTTCGCCTGCGCTCGCAGCGGCGCGGTGCTGGTGGGGTTGAGCACCCGGGCGGCGCCCGACCAGTGGGCCTACCTGCTGGAGCACTCACGAGCGGCCATGGCCCTCGCCCAACCCCTCTTCATCGACGACCTCCTCGTCGCCGCCGCCTCCGCCGGGCTTCCCCCCGAACGGGTCCGGCCCTTCGGGGACCGACTGACCGGACGGCGACGGTCGTGGTCGTACACCGCCGCCGAGCGCCCCGACGACGCCGCCCCCTACGCCGTCGTCTACACCAGCGGCACCACCGGGAGACCCAAGGCGAGCCGGGTGGTCCACCGGGCGAGCGTGCACAGCGGCCTCAGCTTCGCCAAGGTGCTGGGGCTGACCGGCGAGGACGTCACCGCCGTGGTGTTCTCGCTCACGTACATCAGCGCCGTGCACGCCCACCTCCTTCCCATGCTGCTCGTGGGCGGGCGCTGCGTGCTGGTACCCGACGTCGGCCCCACCGAGCTGGTCGACCTCATCGCCCGCGAACGGGTGACCTGGGCCTATCTGGTGCCGGCGTTGTGGCAACGCCTGCTGCGGGTCAGGGCGCTGTCGTCTCCCACCCTCGACCATCTCCGCGTCGGCGGATTCGGTGGCTCCCCCATGCCGCAGGCGGCCATCGCCGAGCTGCGTCGACGCCTCCCGGCCATGACCCTGCGGGACGTCTACGGCCTGTCGGAGACCCATTCACCGGCGACGATCCTCCTCGATGACGAGTTCGCCACCAAGGCCGGCTCGGTCGGGCGGCCACTGCCCTGCATGCAGGCGCGGGTCGTCGACGACGACGGTCGCGACCTCGGAGCCGACGAGGCCGGCGAGCTCTGGCTGCGTGGCTCGCTGGTCACCACCGGCTACGACGGCGACCCCCGGGCGACGGCGCAGGCCATCGTCGACGGCTGGTTCCGGACCGGCGACCTGGCTCGCATCGACGCCGACGGCTACGTGACCATCCTCGACCGCACCAAGGACATGATCAACCGCGGCGGTCACAAGGTGTTCTCCGCCGAGGTCGAGCGGGTGCTCCGGGAGCATCCCGCCGTGGACGACGCTGCCGTGGTGGGGGTGCCCGACGCCGCCGCCGGTGAGGCGGTGGCCGCCTTCGTCACCGTGCTCCCCGGAGGTGGCGGCGATGGCCCCGACGTCGACCCCGCAGCCCTCCGGCGCTGGGTGAGGGACCACCTGGCCGACTACGCCGCTCCCCGGTGGGTCCACGTGGTGGCCGACCTGCCCCGGAACCCGACCGGCAAGGTGCTCAAGACCGAGCTGCGGGCCCGAGCGGTCGGTCTGGCCGCCCGCTGAGTGAACCGACGTACCGATCGCCTGGCGCCGTCTCGTACGTTGCCGATCAGTTGGGCGGTCCCGGCAGTCGAGCCCGGCGTGGCAAGCTCGTCGCCTGCTTCGCCGACTCCCCATGGTCGCTGCCGCCGTCGCCGTCGTCGCCCTCGGCGCCATCGGGCCCGGCGCCGTCGCCCACGACGGCCCCGACCTCGAGGTGAGGCCCATCACCTTCGAGGTGGTCGACGGCCCGGCCGACGACCAGCGGGTCCGCCTCGACGCCACCGTCTACGTGCCGTCGGGGGCCACGTCCACGCCGGCACCGGTGGTGGTCCTGGCCCACGGCTTCGGCGGTGACAAGGACGATCTCGAGGCCCTGGCCCGCCAGACCGCCCACCACGGCTACGTCGCCCTCGCCTACTCGGCGAGGGGCTTCGGTCGCTCCACCGGGGCGATCGGGCTCAACTCGCTCGACTACGACGTCAAGGACGTGCGCCAGATCGTCGATGCCCTGGCCGACATGCCCGAGGTTGCGCTCGACGGGCCGGGGGATCCCCGCATCGGCCTGACCGGGAGCTCCTACGGCGGCGGGATCGCCCTGATGGCGGCGACCCAGGACCCTCGCATCGACGCCATCGCCCCCCGCATCACGTGGAGCTCGCTGGCCTACTCGTTGGCGCCCAACGACCTGGCCGCCTCCCCCGACGCGAGCGACCTCGGTGTCGACCTCGCCCCCGGCGGGGTGCTGAAGGACCAGTGGCTGAGGATCTTCTTCGGCATCGGCTCGCTGCAGCCCTTCGGCGACGTCCGGGAACCGGCCGCCCTCGCCCGGCTGGTGGGTCGCCCCACCTGCGCCGGCTTCGTTCCCGAGGTGTGCCGGGCGTACGTCGCCAGCGTGGTGGCCGGTGAACCGACCCCGTCGATGAGGGCCGTGCTCGAGCGCAGCTCGCCGTCGGCGTTCCTCCACGACCTCGACGCGGCGACCTTCCTGGTCCAGGGCCAGGACGACACGCTGTTCAACCTGGCCGAGTCGGCGCGCACGTACTCGGCGGCGCTCGACAACGGCGCGCCGGCCAAGCTGCTGTGGCACCGAGGCGGTCACTCGGGGCCCTTCGCCCCCGGCGAGGTCGACGTCGGCCTCGACCCCGACGACGTGGTCAACTCCCGCATCCTCACCTGGTGGGACCGCTGGCTGGCGGACGACCCCGCCGCCGACACCGGTCCCGGCTTCGAGACGTTCCTCGGCCACGACGGCGACGGGCCGGTGTACGCCAGTGCACCCTCGTTCCCACCGCTCGCCGACGCCACCCGGTACCTCTCCGGGGACGGGATGGTGGTCGGCTCACCCACCGACGTCGTCGCCGGTCGCTCGAGCTTCGTGACACCGGCGCTGGGTCTGCCGGCGGCGTACTCGGAGACCGCCGGGCTCCAGCGCGGGTTGCCCGTCCCCGCCTTCGACCTCCCCGGCCAGCACGTGGCCTGGGAGACGGAGCCCTTCGACGCCGACACCACCCTGGTGGGCGTGCCCCGCCTGGTCGATCTCGACGTCTCGACCACCAGCGGCGCCGCCTGGTTCTTCGCCAAGCTCTACGACGTCGGCCCCGACGGCGTCGCCACGCTCATCCGCCGCCAGGTCAGCCCGGTACGGGCCGACGACCTCTCGGCGCCGATCGACGTGGTGCTGCCCGGGGTCTCCGAGGTCGTGGCCGCCGGCCACCGCCTCCGGGTGGTGCTCGCCGCCACCGACGCCGCCTACGCCAATCGGCGCCTGCCCGACACCACCACCATCACCGTCGACCCGGAGCGCCCACCCCGGCTCCTCCTGCCCATCGGGCAGCTCGACGTTCTTGCTCAGACGCCCAGCTGAGCCATGCCCTCGTCGAGGGCGCGGCGAAGGGCGACGACACCGGAAGCGGTGGCGCTCACCATGGCGCCCCCCGAGGCCAGGGGGAGCACGGCGGCGTGGTCGCCGACCGGCGCGCCGGCCACGGGACCGGCCGCCGGGTCGACCACCACCACCATGCCGCTGGCCTTCGATGCGCCGAGCACCGCCGGGCTCGCCCAGCCGGCGGCCCCGGGGCCGATGTGCAGCTCCTGGCGCAGCAGCGGTCGGTCCTCGCGCTCGACGTCGAGGCGCATGTCGAAGCGCCCGGGCGACTCGCCGGCGCGACCGGCCACCAGCTCCTCGCGCCACACCAGCGCGGCGCCGGTCGCGAGGCGGATCGTCGCCGTGCTGCGGTGTCGGCACCCGCGGGTGGCCACGGCGGGCTCGACCAACCAGCGCAACACCGCGCCGGGCCCGACCTCGACCTCCACGTGGAACGAGGAGTCCTCCTCCCCCCCACCGCCGAGCACGACCATGGCGGCGGTCGAGCGCACCGTCAGCGCCGACCCGGCGCCGACGCCGACCCGCAGGGTGAGCCGGTCGCCGGCCACGGGGCCGCCGGCGCTGCCCACCAGCCACACGCTGCCGGCCGCCGCCCGCAGAGCCAGCGGAGCCGACGACCGCAGCCGGGTCAGGCGGGTGGCGCCGCCGTTCGGCGACACTTCGGCGACGACTGCCGCCTCGGCGCGCACGTCGCTCTCAACTCCTCGCCAGCTGCGCTCGCACCCACTCGGCGACAGCGCCGGCGCCCGGATCCTCCACCAGGGAGCAGAACACCACCGGGCCCTTCCCGCGGCGGGCTCCGGCGTCGACCGCCATCACGGAGAGGTCGGCGCCGACGGCGCCGGCAAGGTCGGTCTTGTTGATGACCAGGAGGTCGGCGCCGGTGACGCCGGGGCCGCCCTTGCGAGGAACCTTGTCACCGCCGGCGACGTCGAGCACGAAGATCTGCCGGTCGACGAGGCCGTGGCTGAACGTCGCCGTGAGGTTGTCGCCCCCACTCTCGACCAGGACCAGATCGAGGGGGGCGAAGCGCCGCTCCAGGCCCTCGACGGCGTCGAGGTTGGCCCCGATGTCGTCGCGGATGGCGGTGTGGGGGCAGCACCCGGTCTCGACCGCCACGATCCGCTCGCCGGCGAGCACGCCCGCTCTCCGGAGGAAGTCGGCGTCCTCGGTGGTGTAGATGTCGTTGGTCACCACCGCCAGGCGGGCCTCGGCGGCCAGGGTCCGGCACAGGGCAGCCACCAACGCCGTCTTCCCGCTGCCGACCGGCCCACCCACGCCCACGCGCAGGGACCGGTTCATCGCCATCTCAGGAGGCAAAGAGCCGTACCTCCCACGAGGCGTGGACCTCGGCGCCGATATCCAGCAGCGGCGCCGACGCACAGGGCAGCGCCGCCAACGGACCCAAGGCGCTGTCGGCTGCCCGGCGGGCGACGGCGTCGATGTCGGCTCCGAGGCCGGCCACCGTCGCCGCCACCGAGAGTGGATCGAGCCCGAGCAGACGCACGGCGGCGCTCGCCGGACCGACCACCGCCTGGTGGGCAGCCACCGCGGCGGTGGCGGCCGGGGTCATCCCGGCGGCGGCGGCGGCCGCCCCGAGCACCACGGGCAGCGGGACGGCTCCGCCGAGGGCGGCCACGGCGTCGAGAACCGGGCACGGCCAGGCCCGCCGGGCCACACGCAGGAGCTGGCGGCCCTGGGTGTGAGAGGCGGCCCGCAGGGCGGGTGAGGGTTGGCGGGCGTCGGCCTCGGCCACCAGCTCGGCCCACGGCGCCGCCGCGCCCGCCGAGGCCCGGGCGCACGCAGCGGCAGCCAGCGAGGCGTCGACCGTGCCGGACGTGGCCAGGCGACCCCGCAGGAAGGCCTCGAGGGTGGCGACGTCGACCACGCGCCCCTGGGCGGCCGCCACCTCCACGCCCCCCGAGTGGGCGTGGCCTCCCGCCGGGAAGCGCCCGTCGGCCAGCAGCAGCGCCGCCGATGCTGCCCCGCTCACCACACCACCCACCAGACCGCTCCTTTGTCGGAGGTGTCCGGTCTCACGTGGAAGACCCGACAGAGAACCGGCAAGGACGATCGGCGAGACGGCACGCGCCTCAAAACAGGAAGTAGCGCTGGGCCATGGGCAACACCGAGGCAGGCTCAGGGTCGACCTCGACCCCGTCGATGGTCACCGTGAAGGTCTCGGGGTCGACGCCGATGTCGGGCAGGGCGTCGTTGTTGGGCAGGTCGGCCTTGCCCCGGCCCCGCACGTCGGCGGTGGCCACCAGCCTGCGGCGCACCTCGAGGCGGTCGGCCAGGCCGTCGTCGAGTGCCGCGGGAGCCACGAAGGCCACGCTGGTGGCCGCCGCCACCGTCGGCGAGGCCCCGAACATGGGGCGGGGCAGGACCGGCTGGGGCGTGGGGATGGAGGCGTTGGCGTCGCCCATGGCCGCCCAGGCGATCATGCCGCCCTTGACCACCACGTGGGGCCGCACGCCGAAGAAGGCGGGGTGCCACAGGACCAGGTCGGCCAGCTTCCCGGGCTCGACCGAGCCCACCTCGTCGTCGAGGCCGTGGGCGACCGCCGGGCAGATGGTGTATTTGGCCACGTAGCGCCGGGCGCGCAGGTTGTCGGCGGCCCCGTCGCCCGGAAGGGAACCTCGCCGGCGCTTCATGACGTGCGCCGTCTGCCAGGTGCGGATGACCACCTCACCGATACGGCCCATGGCCTGGCTGTCGGAGCCGATCATCGAGATGGCGCCGAGGTCGTGGAGGATGTCCTCGGCGGCGATGGTGGTGGGGCGGATGCGGCTCTCGGCGAAGGCCAGGTCCTCGGGAACGCCGGGGTTCAGGTGGTGGCAGACCATCAGCATGTCGAGGTGCTCGTCGATGGTGTTGACGGTGTGGGGACGGGTGGGGTTGGTCGACGACGGCAGCACGTTGGCGTGCGACGCCACCGTGATGATGTCGGGCGCGTGGCCGCCGCCCGCTCCCTCGGTGTGGTAGGCGTGGATCGAGCGCCCGGCGATGGCGGCCAGCGTGTCGCCCACGAAGCCGGCCTCGTTGAGCGTGTCGGTGTGGATGGCCACCTGCACGCCGGCGTCGTCGGCCACGCGCAGGCAGGCGTCGATGGCAGCCGGCGTGGTGCCCCAGTCCTCGTGGAGCTTGAACCCGGAGGCCCCGTTGCGCAGTTGCTCCCACAGGCCCTCGGCAGCAACGGTGTTGCCCTTGCCGAGCAGCGCCACGTTGACCGGCCAGGGGTCGAGGGCCTCGAGCATGCGGGCCAGGTACCACGACCCGGGCGTGACCGTGGTGGCCTTGGAGCCCTCGGCCGGACCGGTGCCTCCTCCGATGATCGTGGTGATGCCCGACCCCAGGGCCTCGGTCAGAAGCTGTGGGCAGATGAGGTGGACGTGGCAGTCGACAGCTCCGGCGGTGAGGACGAGGCCGTTGCCGGCGAGGATCTCGGTCGACGGCCCGATGGCGAGGGCGGGGTCGACGCCGTCCATGGTGTCGGGGTTGCCAGCCCGGCCGAGGGCGACCACCCGACCGTCGCGCACGCCGACGTCGGCCTTGACGACGCCCCAGTGGTCGAGGACCACGGCGCCGGTGATGACCAGGTCGGGAGCTCCCTCGGCCCGGGTGACCTGCGACTGTCCCATCGACTCGCGGATGACCTTGCCGCCGCCGAAGACGGCCTCGTCGCCCCCGGCGCAGCGGTCGTCGGTGACCTCGATGAACACCTCGGTGTCGGCCAGGCGGATGCGGTCACCGGTGGTCGGCCCGTACAGGGCGGCGTAGCGGCGGCGCTCGATCTCCCCGGCCACAGCTCAGCCCGGGCCGTCGAGGGGGCCGGCGACGTCACCACGCAGGCCGGCGACGACCCGTGCCCCGCCCAGGGGGACGAGATCGACGTGGCGGTCGATGCCGGGCTCGAAGCGCACGCTGGTCCCCGCAGGTACGGCGAGGCGCTGTCCCCGTGCCGCCGCCCGATCGAACTGGAGGGCAGCGTTGGCCTCGGCGAAGTGGTAGTGGGACCCCACCTGAACCGGTCGGTCTCCGGTGTTGAGCACCTCCAGGGTGGTCACCGGGCACCCGACGTTGATCGGAACCGGCTCCTCGCCGAGCACCAGCTCGCCGGGCACCATGGTCAGCTCGAGAAGGTGGCCGGGCGCTTGGGCATGAGCAGCCACAGGACGACGTAGAGCACCTCGCCGGCGCCGAAGATGCCGAGGAGGGCGAACACCACCCGCACACCGGTGGTGCCCCAGCCCATGCGGTCGGCGATGCCGGCGCACACGCCGGCGATGACGCCTCCGCTGCCTCTCGGGCGGCGGGCGAGGGAAACGTCGCCGGTCACGGGATGGGCTGGTGAACCGTCACCAGCTTGGTGCCGTCGGGGAAGGTGGCCTCCACCTGGACCTCCGGGATCATCTCGGGAACGCCCTCCATCACCTGGTCGCGTCGCAGCACCTGTCGGCCCGATTCCATCAGCTCCGCCACGCTGCGCCCGTCGCGAGCGCCCTCGAGCAGGAAGGCGGTGAGGATGGCCACGGCCTCGGGGTGGTTGAGCACCAGGCCGCGGTCCTGGCGACGACGCGCCACGTCGGCCGCCACGTGGACGAGGAGACGCTCCTGCTCGTGGACGCTCAGGCGCACGAGGTGGTCCGAGGAGCGCGAGACGCCACGCCGGGGAGGTTAGATGCTTCACCGTCCGACGCCGTCGAGTCCATGGGGGCTCCGCCCGGCTCCGGGCTAGGGCTCCGAATGAGGCAGATGGCCGGCCCGCACCAGACAGCCGAGGGTGTCGCAGATGACCCGGGTGCCGATCAACGAGGTGATGTCGGCGTTGTCGTAGGGCGGCGAGCACTCCACCACCTCGACCCCCGCCAGCGGCCGCTCGGCCACCAGCTGGATGAACTTCAGCACCTCCCGGGGCAGAAAGCCTCCGGGCTCGGGCCACCCCGTCCCTGGCACGAAGGCGGCGTCGAGGCAGTCGACGTCGAAGCTCAACCACACCGCTTCGGCGCCGTCCCACGCCACCTCCAACGCCCGCTCGGCAGCGGCCTCGATGCCCATCTCGACGCAGTCGGTCACGGTGAGGATGGTCGTGCCCCGCTCCCTGCCGACCTTCACCCCCGGCCTCGGCGCCTGCCAGCCGCCGATGCCCACCTGCACGAGGTTCGACGCCGGCACGTTGGGGATGTCGGTGGCATGGAACCACGGCGTGGTGTGCATGCGCTCGTCGAGGTCGGTCTCCTGGGTGTCGACGTGGCGGTCGAAGTGGATGATCCCGAGCTTGCCGTCGAGGTGGGGCGCCACCCCCCGCACCGTCGGGTAGCCGATGGAGTGGTCGCCTCCGAGCACCACCGGGAACGCCCCCGAGGCGTACACGTGCGAGACCGCCTTGGTGATCTGGTCGAAGGTCTTCTCGATGTTGCCGGGGATGGTGAACACGTCGCCGAGGTCGCAGATGGTGATCGACTCGCGGAGGTCGACGCCGAGCTCGAAGCTGTAGGGGCCGTAGAGCGCCGAGATGCGACGCATCCCCTGGGGGCCGAAGCGGGTTCCGGGGCGGTAGGTGGTGCCCGAGTCGTGGGGGGCACCGAGCACGGCCACGTCGTAGTCGCCGCAGCGGTGCACGTCTTCGACGTACGGCTGCTTCAGGAAGGTGTTGATCCCGGCGTAGTGCGGCAGCTCGCCGCGGCTGAAGGTGGGAATGGACCGGTCGACGATGGAGTCGGCCCCCTCCAACCCCAGCTCGATGCCACGGGCCACCTCCCGCTCCCAGCCGGCGGTGGGCAGCCCGGCCTCGGCGGCCACCGCCCGCTCGGCCTCGGGACCGTGGCGTGGAGGACGTGTGGCGGCCATGGGGGCTCCTGTCGATCGGGGCGACGACCGCCGCCTGAGTTTCTACACCGCTTCGGGCCCATGGTGGCGGTCGGTGGACCCCGAGGTCAAGCCGCGTGGCAGGGCCGGTTAGGGGCAACGATCCCGGAGCACCCGCCACGGTCAGGTAGCGTGGCCGTCATGGCCCGCTCCCTCGAGCCGGCCGTTGCCGAGAGCGGTCGCCGACCCGGCCGCCCGAGGAGCCGGCCACGCCCCGACCCCACGGCCACCACGGCCTCGGATGACATCGTGGCGGTGGCGGCGGCGCTGTTCCGCCAGCGCGGCGTGCAGGCGGTCACCATGGCCGAGATCGCCAAGGGCGCCGGGCTGCAGCAGCCCTCGCTCTACTACTACTTCCGTTCCAAGATCGACCTGCTCCGCCACATCCTCGACGAGGGCAACCGGGTGCCGCTCTCGATCGTGGAGCAGGCCCGCCACGCCCGCGGCCCCGCTGCCGTCCGTCTCTTCTGGGTCATCTACCAGGATGTTCTCGCCCTGTGCCGGCTTCCTTTCGACATCAACGAGGTGCACCGCCTCTCGGGTAGCCACCCCGGGGAGTTCGAGCGGTACTGGATGGAGCGCCAGCGGCTGCACGACGAGTTGGAGGCGCTGGTGAGCCTGGGCATCGAGGCCGGTGAGCTGCGCGACGTCGATCCTCGACTCGCCGCGCTGTGCCTCCTGGCCAACGACGAAGCCACCCAGAACTGGTTCCGACCGGTCGCCGGTCGGCGCCTGGCCGGGCGTGACGACCCGACGCTCGGCGAGTACACCGCCGAGGAGGTGGCCGACGTCACGGCCGAGATGGCGCTCCGCCACCTGCTGGCCCGACCGGCCTCGATCGACGCCGTGCGGGCGCGTGCGCGGGTGCTGGGGTCCCAACTTCTACCCTGACAGGTTGGCGTCACTTCCTCGTAACACCGCGTTGTTTCTACTGACATTCGAACGAAACGCCCCCTCTCTACGGTCGACGGCGTCCCCGGCCACAACCCATGAGAGAGGCGGACCCGGTGCCCGTTGGTGGTCCTTCCCGGCGGTGGCGATCGCTGGCCCTCGCCGTCGTGCTGCTGGTGGCGGCCTGCGGAGGCGGGTCGGGGGGCGACCGAGGCACCGCGTCCGGCGGCTCCGAGGGAGCCCGTCCCATCCGTCTCGGCTACAGCGCCTGGCCGGGCTGGTACCCGTGGGCGCTGGCCGAGGAGGTGGGCATCTTCGACGACCTCGGTGTCGACGTCGAGCTCGTCTTCTTCAGCGACTACCTCAGCTCGCTCGACGCGCTCGCCGCCGGCCAGATCGACGCCAACAGCCAGACGTTGAGCGACACGCTGGTGTCGGTGTCTGCCGGCAGCGAACAGCGGGCGGTGCTGGTCAATGACAACTCGGCCGGCAACGACGCCATCATCGTCGACGAGTCGGTGCGCTCGATCGAGGACCTGGCCGGGCGCACCGTCGCCGCCGAGATCGGCGTCGTGGACCACTTCCTCCTCCTCCAGGGCCTGCGCACCGTCGGCCTCACCGAGGACGACATCGACTTCCGTGGCCTGCCCACCGACGCCGCTGCTGCCGCCTTCGCCAGCGGTGAGGTCGACGCCGTCGGGGTCTTCGCCCCCTTCACCCTCCAGGCCCTCGAGCGACCGGGGTCGCACGTGCTGTTCGACTCCTCGGACTTCCCCGGCACCATCCCCGATCTGCTGGTCACCACCGCCGCGTTGGTGGAGGACCGGGCCGGAGACGTCCAGAAGCTCGTCGACGCCTGGTACGCCACGCTCGAACGGATGGAGACCGAGCCGGAGGCGTCGCGGGAGATCCTGGCCGACGCCGCCGAGCTCACGCCCGAGGAGTACCGGTCGCTGGAGGAGGGCACCCGCCTGTTCAGCGCCGAGGAGGCGCTGGCGGCCTTTCGCGGCGAGACCGCGCCCACCGGTTTGCGACCGATGGCCGAGCAGATCAACGAGTTCCTGGTGAGCAGCGGTCTGGCCCAACAGCCCGCCCCCCTCGACGAGCTGTTCATCGACTCCTTCACCGCTGACTACCTGCAGCGTCAGGGTGGCTGACGCCCTCGAGCTCGGTACACCGGCGCTGGAAGCGTCGGGTGAGGCGGACCGGCGTCATGCCGGGACAGAACCGGCGCGTGCTGCCGACATACCGCCGGCGCCGGTCGGACGAGCCGGGGTGGACACTCCGGGCAGGGGCCGGCCGCCATCTCGCCTGTTCGACCTCCGCGGCGAGCTGTCGGGAGGGTGGCGCCTGGCGCTGGCGGCCCTTGGCATGCTCGGCGTGGTGGCCCTGTGGCAGTGGGTTGCCGGTCGGGGCGGGGGCACCGGCCTGGTGCCCAGCCCTCTCGAGACGCTGACGGCCCTGCGCTCCAACTGGGACGACGGGACGCTCGCCACCGACTTCCGTGCCTCGGCCGGCCGTATCGCCGTCGGGTACGCCATCTCGGTGGCCATCGGCGTGGTGGTCGGAGTGGCTATCGGATCCCTGCGGTCGGTCGAGGCCTCGCTGGAGGCCCCCATCGGCTTCATGCGGTACGTGCCGGCCACCGCCCTCACTCCGCTGCTCCTCTTGTGGATGGGCATCGGTGAGGCACCCAAGATCACCCTGATCACCGTGGGCACGGTGTTCTTCAACATCCTCATGGTGGCCGACGTGGCGCGGAACGTCCCCCGGGAGCTGCTGGAAGCCAGCTACACCCTCGGCGCCACTCGCCGCGCCGTGCTGCGCCGGGTGGTGCTGCGCCACTCCGTGCCCGGCATCATCGACGTCGCCCGCATCAATCTTGCCGCCGGCTGGCTCATGCTGGTGGTGGCCGAGCTGCTGGCCGCCCAGGAAGGGCTGGCCTTCCGGATCGTCCGGGCTCAGCGCTTCCGCCAGGTCGACACCATGTTCGCCATGCTCATCGTGTTCGGGGTGATCGGCATGGTGTCCGACCTGGGCCTGCGCAAGCTGCGCGATCTCAGCTCACCGTGGGCCAGGCCGTGACGGGAGCGCCGCCGGTCGACGGGCGCAAGCTCGTGGTGCGCGGCGTGAGCAAGTGCTTTCCCGGCCGACGCGGCAGCGCCGGGATCGAGGCGCTCGGCCACGTCGACCTGGAGGTCGCCGAAGGCGAGCTGGTGTCGCTGGTAGGGACGTCCGGCTGCGGCAAGTCGACGTTGCTGCGCATCGTGGCCGGCTTGGAGCAGGCGACCTCCGGCCAGGTGTTCGTCGACGGTGAGATCGTCGTCGGGCCCGGGCCGGACCGGGGCATGGTCTTCCAGGGCCACTCGCTCTTCCCGTGGTTGACCGTCGCCGGCAACATCGCCTTCGGTCTGGAGCTCGCCGGCTGGCCCCGATCCCGACGGACGTCCAGGGTGGCCGACCTGCTCGACATCATGGACCTGGCCGAGCACCGGGCCCGGCTACCGCGGGAGCTCTCCGGCGGCATGCGCCAGCGCGTCGCCATCGCCCGCGCGCTCGCTCCCGAACCCGACCTGCTCCTGCTCGACGAGCCGTTCGGCGCCCTCGACGCCCAGACCCGCCTGGCCATGCACGAGTTCCTCCGCCAGGTGTGGCAGCGCACCGGGGCAACGATCCTGCTCGTCACCCACGACGTCGACGAGGCCGTGTACCTCTCGCAGCGTGTCTACGTGATGCAGACCCGACCGGGCCGCATCGTCGAGGAGGTGGCGCTTCCGTTCGGCATTGGCCTCGGCCCGGCGGTCAAGCGCACGCCGATGTTCCTCGACGTCCGCGACGAGATCCACGACCTGCTGCTGAGCGCCCCCCGGGTCGCCGCCCGCTGAGGCATCTGACCCAGAACGGCAAGGCGGAATCAGTGCAGGTGGACGGCGGTCTCGTGCAGGCGGTCGGCGTAGTGCTCGGCGAAGAGCATTGGCCACCACCCGTGCCGTCTACGACGAGCGCACCGGCGTGCTGTGGTCGGTCGACTCCTTCGCTGCGCTCACCACCGGTGCCGTCCACGATGTCGGCGACCTGCCCAAGGACCTCTACGACGAGAGGTTGCCGATGTTC
>JAHWJH010000209.1 GCA_019348555.1 Actinomycetota bacterium | reverse complement strand
ACCGGCGTGGCGTGGGTGACGCTCACCGGGGGGATGGTCGCCGGGGCCCACTGGGCCTACGCCGAGCTGGGCTGGGGCGGCTACTGGGCCTGGGACCCGGTGGAGAACGCCGCCCTGCTGCCGTGGTTGGGGGCCACCGCCCTGCTGCACGCCGTGGTCGCCGACGAGCACGCCGGCCGGGTGGGCCGGGCCACGCCGGCGCTGGCTCTGGCCACCTTCGTGCTCGCCGTGGGAGGCGCCGTTCTCACCCGCTCGGGCGCGGCCACCTCGGTGCACGCCTTCGCCGAGGCCCGCTCGGTGGGCCGGGCCCTGGCCGCAGTGGTCGTGGTGGTGGCGGCGACGGCGTGGGTGTCGTGGCGGCGGCACCGGCCGGCGGCAGGGAGGCGGCGGGTCGGCCTCGCCAGCCGGGGGGCGGCGCTGGTGGCCAACGCCGTGCTGGTCGTGGGGCTGGCCGTGGTGGTGGCGTGGGGCACGTTCCTGCCCGTGGTGGTCGACCTGGTCGGCGGCGAGCCCTTCGTGGTGAGCGGGCGGTACTTCGCCCTGCTCACCGCCCCGTTGGCGCTCGGCGTCCTCGCCCTGGTCGGGCTGGCGCCGGCGCTGCGCTGGTCCGGCGGCCTGATGCCCGGCGAGCGGGCGACGGTGCGCCTGGCCCTGGCCGCCGGCGCCGGGGTGGCGGTGGGCGCCGTGGTCCTGGGGCTGCGCCAGCCCTTCGCCCTCGCCGCCGCCCCCCTGGCCGCCTTCTCGGGGACGCTGGTGGGGGTGCGCCTCGCCGGCCACCTGGCCCCGGGCCGCCCCTGGCGGTGGCGGGCGGCGGGCGGGACGGTCGCCCACCTCGGGGTGGTGGTGCTCCTCGCCGGCGTGGCCGGCTCCAGCGCCGGGAGCACCCAGACCCTCGTGCTGGCGCCCGGCGCCGAGGTCGAGGCCGGCGCCTACGTCCTGCGCCACGAGGGGGTGGCGGTGGAGCCGGCCAGCCGGGGCGACCAGCGGGTGCGCCTCGAGCTGGGGCTGTCCCGCGGTGGCGAGCGGATCGCCGTGCTGCACCCGGAGCAGGTGGTGTTCGAGGGGCGGGGCCTGGTGCTGGCCGAGACCGCCCTGCGGTCCACCCCGTGGGAGGACGTACTGGTCGCCCTCCGGCGGGTGAACGACGACGGGACGGCCGTGCTCGAGGTCAGCGTGCGACCGCTGGTGGTGTGGGTGTGGTGGGGCGGCCTCCTGGTGGCCGCCGGCGGGGCTCTGGCCCTGCGGGGCCCGCTCCGGCGGCTGCCGGATCCGCGGGGCAGCGTCGTGGACGGCGCCGGCCCGGCGCCGTCCCTCACTCGGGCGGCGACCGGCCCTCGCGCTTGCGCTCCAGCAGCCGCCCCACCGTCGTCGGGGGCGCCGCCGGCTCGGTCTCCGGCGGAGGTGGGGGCGGCGCCGGCTGGGGCCTCGGCGCCGGCGCCTCCTCCCGCCCCGGGCGCCCGGGCAGGGACGGCAGCCGCCGGCGCAGGGATCCCGCCCCCCGCGCCACCGGGGCGAGGATCGAGCGCCCCAGGCGCAGGCGGCTGAGGGCCACCGCCACCGGCCAGGCCAGGGCAGCGGCCAGGAGCAGCCATCCCGCCAGCGGGACGCTGCCCCGGCCGGCGGGCAGGTCGGCGGGGTCGAAGGCCTGGTCGGCCAGGATCTCGCCCCGTCCACCCGTGGCCGCCGACCATGCCCGCAGCGCCTCGGGGCGGGCGGGGCCCAGCTGGTACTCGGGGGAGTACGACTGGGTGGCCACGGTGGCCGAGGAGAACACCGTCCCGCCACCGGCGGTGACCGCCGCCCCGACGGCGTAGCTGCCGGCGCCCACGGCGGCGGCCTCGCCCGAGAAGGTGGTGGCCGAGGTCCGCTGCAGGCGCACCTCGCCGCCCTGCCGGTCCGGTCCCGCCACCCGGGCCACGGCGGTGGCGTCGTCCGGCCACGGCTCGGCGCCCTCCACGGTGATGCGCAGCGTGTCGCCGTCGATGGAGGTGCGCAGCCCGCCGCCGTCGCCGCCGGTGGGGAAGGTGTCCTTCACCGTCGCCGCCCAGAACGGCACGTAGCCCTCCCAGCCTGCCCACGCCTGCGACCACCGCGCCGAGGCGTCGCTGGTCCAGGCCGTGGCCCGGCCCAGGCCGGCTTGCCAGCTGGCCAGGAGCGGGTCGCCGTCGGGACCGATCCGGAGCAGGGTGCGAGCGGCGGGCTTGGCCGTGGTGGCCAGGTACCCGAACAGCGGGGGCGACGCCCGCAGCTCGGCCACCGGCGCCGCCGAGGAGACCACCTCGGGCAGGAACTCGCCCTCGTTGACGAAGTTGCGGGAGGCCAGCACCGTCTCCTCCATCATGATCTGGGGGATCTCGTGCAGGTCCCGCCCCGGGTGGAAGCGCCCGCCGCCGGCGTCGGCCACCGCCCGCAGCTCCTGGGCCGCTCCCTCACCGGTGCCCAGCACCGACACGGTGATGCCCTCCTCCCGCAGGGCGGCGGCCTGGTCGGCCAGGCCGGCGAGGGCGCCCTCGGCGGTGAACCCGTCGGTGAACAGCACGATGTGCTTGAGCCGGGCCTTGCTCTCCCGCAGGGCCTCGGCCGCCGTGGTCAGCGAGCGGCGCACGTCGGTGCCGCCGGCGGGGGTCAGCCGGCCCAGGCCCTCCCGCACCACCTCCTCGGCCGGGAGCTGCTGGAGGTCGATGATCCACCGCTCCTCGGTGTTGAAGGCCAGCACCCCCACCTCGTCGTTGCGGCTGAGGGCGGCGATGCTGCGGGCGGCGGCCGAGCGGGAGATGTCGGTCTTGTTCACTCCGCCCTCCTGGCCGAAGTTCCCG